>JACUTV010000001.1 GCA_014859645.1 Campylobacterales bacterium | reverse complement strand
TGTTTTAAATGCCTTAATATGGGGGTTGAGTGAGTTTTTCAGGGGTGACTATATAACAACAGCAAAAGAGTGAATAAGATTTCATTATATTGATGTTAAAAAATACTATACGCTTAGCATCTCGCTTCTTTTATTTTTTAACAATCGTTTTGCCAAACAAGTTATACCAATATAAAAATAATTTCAGTTCTTCCATCTTTGCTTCTTCTGTTCTAAAACTATAAAAATAACTTATTGTCAAAAAACATACCACTATAGCAATAACCAACAATTGAGCTAATAAAAGTTCATCTCCAAATGAAAGAAGTGATTGAAAAAGTATTCCCAATACAGTAAAACTAGCTACAACATAAGGCATCTCCCATGTATTGTACTTCAGATGCTTGGTTTCAATATTAAGTCTTTCTGTAAGTTTTTCTACGTCAATATCAATGCTCATAGAGTTTAATTTCTCAAAAAACAACAACGCTCGTTGAGAAACTCGATTTTTCTGATAATTTATATAAAAATCGTCTTTTAGTAAAAAATAAGTTTCAAAATATCTATTTTCTATTTTGACACCAAGAAATATAATAATTGCAAAAAACAGAGGAACAATAGCAAATCCAATTAAATTTTTACTTGCTATGGAATATAACAATATCACGCATCCTAGCAAAGAGGCTCCAATAAGAATATATTTAGAACCATATATTTTTTTTTGAATTTCACCAAAATTCGAATTTTTATAAGCTTTTTTAACCTCATAAAAGTTATCTATCATAGAATCCTCCTCTTAAAAATTTTGTTATTTTATAAAATTTTTTTGTTAAAATTATATAAACAATTTGGTTAGCTTGTTGATACTTCACAAACTTAAAGTGGAACTCTTTTTGCTTTCTTTGTCACAACCAAAGGAGGCTATCCCATGCAACTGTCCTTTACCCCAGAAATGGTCGCCATCAGTGTTGAAGAAAGTGACGTTTATTACCGCTTGCAACACATCATCGACCAGCACTTCCCTCACCGCGTTGGCCGCAAAGATAAAGTCATTGTATTTGCCAAAGAAGAAGAGAGCCACCAGCGACGCTATTTTTTAAAGCTCGTCGCCAAACTCTACAAAAACACCCATCCTGACGCCTCTTCAAAAGAGATCGATGCCCTTAAAAACGCCCACGCAAAAACCATCAAACTCTCCTTGAGCCAAAAAAATCAACTTTTACCAAACCTGCGCATTTCCGTGATGTTTGACACTCCACAGGCCATCATCTTTGACCTTGGGGAAAACAACCGCTTGTTGGTAAGTTACTTGAAAAACTATTTTAAAGACCATCTCATTCAATACCGCATGCGCACCCATACGCTCACCCTCTTCCCCAACAACGACACTACCTGCGCGCGCTTGGAAAAGCTCATGGGAGAGCGCAAACACATGGCGTGGTTTATTAGCTTTATCTACGACACCCAAGCGTACGAAGCCTTTCGCCAAAACCTGCACACCCGTTTTGAGCGCAAGCGCCGGTTTCACACATTAGGAGGACTTTTGGAAGAGTATTTTGCTGCCCTTGGATGCACCATGCAAGACTCTTTTTCAAAGGTGCGCCAACAATACCTCACGCTCGTAAAACTCTACCATCCCGACCGTCACCAAAACACATCCAAAGAACTAGTATTGCATTACCGCGAAAAGTTTGAAAAAATTCAAACCGCCTATGAGATGGTGAAAAATTATTATCAAGACAGCGAAGTTGCGTGTGCAACCGCGTAGAGGATATGACGAAGTCTATTTAAACGAGTAGAGTTTTTTGCGCTCGCTAGAACCTGCGATGTTGAGTTGTTTGCGGTATTTGGTGATGGTGCGCCGCACCATCTTAACGCCAAATTTTTCTTCTATCAGGTTCAAAAGTTTTGAATCGCTCAAAGGCTTTTGGGCGTCTTCTTTTGCCACCACTTCTTGCAAATAGGTCTTAATGGCTGAGTTAGAAACATCTTCATCAATCGCCGCAGAGAAAAACTGTTTTAGCGCAATGACGCCTTGGTTGCACGCGAGGTATTTGTTGGCGATAGCGCGAGAGATGGTCGAAGGATTGCGCGCAAGTTCATCAGCCAAATCTTTGAGCTTCATAGGGCGAATCGGTCCGCCAGTAAAAAACTCATACTGGTACTCCACAATCATCAGCCCCATCTTATACAACGTCGCTTTTCGCATCTCTAGGGCGTCGATTAAATCCTTGGCATCTTTGATTTTTTGTGCCACAAAGTAATGGGATTCATCCATTCCTTGCGTATCAATAATGACATCCGGATAATAGGCGTCGTTGAGCTTTACCTCAATAGCACCGTTATTTTCAAACACAAACAAGTCTGGTACCACCTGTGTTCCCTCTTCAAAATACTCAATCGCAGGGGGCACATGAAAACGGCGTATTACCCCGATGGCTTCGGAAAAACTAGGCTCTCCCGCGTACACTTCAAGATTTTCAAAATCTTCAATCAACCGCTTTGTGGATTGGTACAAGGTTTCGTCCATCTCCAAATCATCCAGTTGAAACAAAAAGGATTCTTTAAAATCCTTTGCCCCAACACCCAGTGGCAACAGATGAGCAAACCGCGCGCGCACCCGTTCCACTTCTGCTTCGCTAAATCCATGAATCACCCACCAGTTGGGTTGCGGGTCATAATACACCTCGTCGTTTATCTGTTCCACAATCTTAAAAGCGATGTCTTGGGATTTACATGTAGGAAAAAGCGGGGGATTAATCTGTTCGTACAGCACGTCATACAACGAAGATTTGGACAACGTCAACGCTTCGATAGCCTCACTTGCAGAGTTTTTTGTCCCCACTTGCTCAAAAAAACTGCGCTTGGCAAAACGCATACTCTCGTCCCGCTCATTGCCTGGCCGCACTTCAATCAACGGATTCGCCTCACAAAAAGGCTCCAATACTTCTTTCAAAGACTCCAAATTGGACTGTAAAATGGGCAACCAACTACGCAGGGTGTTGGAGAGTTTTTGCTTGGGTGCTTGCGAAACAGAGGTCCGAAGGGCCAGCATGTGTTAGTCTAAAAGCCTAAAGGATTCGCCAAGATAATAGGTACGCACCAATTTGTCGTGCGCCACTTCATTGCTCGTGCCACTGGCTAAAAGCGCGCCATCTTTAATCACATACGCGCGGTCACAAATGGCCAACGTTTCGCGGACATTATGGTCAGTAATCAACACTCCGATGCCCAGTTTTTTCAAGTCTTTTACGATGTCTTGAATATCACTCACTGCGATGGGATCCACCCCCGCAAAAGGCTCATCCAACAGCAAAAACTTAGGCACAATCGCCAAAGAACGGGCAATCTCGCACCGCCGTCGCTCTCCGCCACTCAAACTCACACCCTTGCGCCCACGAATAGGCTCGATGTTGAGCAAGTTTAGCAGCTCTTCCACCTTGGCTTCTCTGGCTTTTTCATCTTCGTAGACAATTTCTACAGCCAACAAAATATTCTCTTCCACGCTCAAATCTTTAAAAATGCTCGATTCTTGGGGCAAATAGCCGATGCCAAGCTTGGCACGTTCGTGCAAGGGCATGGAAGAGATGTTTTGGTTATCCAGATAAATCTGCCCACCCGTCGCTTCGATGAGCCCACAAATCATGTAAAACGTCGTGGTTTTTCCTGCGCCATTTGGCCCCAAAAGCCCCACCACTTCGCCACTTTTAACTTCCAACGAAATGTCATGAATGATAGGGGTTTTTTTGATGATTTTTGAAAGTTTGTCTACTTTTAATTTATGCATAGGTTACCTCATAATGGCGTTTATTCTCTTCAATCGTAATACTCACACTCGTAAAATCCAACCCAACCCCACGCAACAACCGCACAAATTTTTCATCTGCCCATTCCACCACGTGCACGCTAGGAAAGGTCAACTGCTCTAGCAATCCTTGGTGCAAAAACCCATCCAAGCCTGATTGGTAGATGTCATAATGAAACAGCCTGTCTTCGTAATTTTGCAAGATAGAAAAGGTAGGAGATGAAACAGGAGCCTTTACATGTAAGGCTTTGGCCAACGCTTTAACGAGCGTCGTTTTCCCCGAAGCGAGAGTGCCCTCTAAGAGCAAAATACCACCAGCTTCTAGCTCTTGGGCTAAAATCGAAGCGATGGTATCGACTCCTTCAAGGCTACATGTAAAGGTTTGTCTCATAGGGAATTTGACACGCTAATAATTTGCGCAAGCTTCTCTTTGGCCCGCCCACTCTCAATAGCCATCTTCGCCATGGCAATGCCTTCTTTAAGGTCTCGCGCGCTTCCCTCAACCCACAAGGCCGCCGCGGTATTAAGAAGGATGATTTCTTTTTTACCGCCCTCCTCTTCTCCTGCAAAAATCGCGCGCGTAATGGCCGCGTTTTGGGTGGCATCGCCGCCTTTGATGGCCTCAAAAGGATAACGCTTTAGCCCCAACATTTCAGGGTCAATCTCCAAAGATTCAATGCTCTCTCCAAGGACACGCACCCCATCACTCACACCACTAATGCTCAGTTCATCCATCCCATCTCGCGAACTCACCACCAAAGACGACGGACTTTTTAAAAGCGAAAGCGCCTTAGCGATGGGATTTAAAAAGCTTTGAGGGTACACGCCCAACAAGTATTTTGTCGCGCCTGCAGGGTTCGTTAGCGGCCCAAGAATGTTAAAAATCGTCCCATGGGGAATGCTTCGCCGAATCGGCATAATGTGGCGCATGGCAGGGTGATGGTTGATGGCAAACATAAAGGTAAACCCACACTCTTCAAGCATCACCGCTTGGTGGGTGTTGTCAAGGTTGAGATTAATCCCAAGGGCTTCTAACATGTCCGCACTGCCCGAATTACTCGTAATGGCGCGGTTTCCGTGCTTGGCCACCACACAATCAAGCGAAGCTAGCATGAGTGCCACCGTGCTTGAAATGTTAAAACTCCCGCTTTTATCGCCCCCTGTGCCCACTACGTCGATGACGCGATCACGTAAGACTTTTTCCAGTGGAACTTTAATGGAATGTTCCCGCATCACACTCGCCGCAGCGGCAAGCTCTTCTTCACTTTCGCCCCGCTTGTGCATCTCAATAAGCACTTCGCGCGCCTCGTCTTCGTCAATGCGGTTTTGGAACAACAAATCAAACCAATGCCGCGCTTCTTGGTAGGTCATCCTAGTTCCTTTACGTATGCATCTTGCTTGGATTTGGAGATGGTTTTAGTCTCAGGAATAGCCAACACCTCGTACGAAACCTCTTTTTGCAAATAAGCAATCGTGATTTTATCTCCAACTTTGACGGCTTTGGCTGGCTTTGCCACCGCACCATTGATGCTGACCACGCCGTTTTTGCACATGTCTTCAGACACCGCACGGCGTTTTGTGATGTTCACACAATTTAAAAATTTATCGATTCTCATGGGTGTATTGTAATGTAAAAACCTGAAAGTAGCAATAAAGGGAATGAAAAATGCTTGCACTCCCTTCTTCTTTTTTGCTCTCACCCCCTATTAATCAAAATTTCACCTAAAATGCGTTAGTATCGTGGGTTTATAATTTATTTTTCAAGGACTGTCTATGAAACGTGAGGTAAAAAAAGTCGTTCTAGCCTATTCAGGAGGTCTAGACACCAGTATTATTTTAAAATGGCTTCAAGATGAATACCATTGCGAAGTGGTCACTTTTACCGCAGATATCGGCCAAGGTGAAGAGCTAGAACCTGCGCGTAAAAAAGCCATTGAACTTGGCATTAAACCCGAAAATATTTACATCGAAGACTTAAAAGAAGAGTTTGTACGCGACTACGTCTTTCCCATGTTTCGCGCTAACACCATTTACGAAGGTGAATATTTACTAGGCACGTCCATCGCGCGTCCCCTCATCGCCAAACGCCAAGCGGAAATTGCAGCCCTTACAGGCGCAGACGCGGTAAGCCACGGTGCCACAGGCAAAGGCAACGACCAAGTACGCTTTGAAATGGGTTACCTTGGCATCAATTCTGAACTCACTATCATCGCCCCATGGCGTGAGTGGGATTTAAATTCCCGCGAAAAACTCCTAGGCTACGCCGCAAAACACGGCATCACTATCGAGAAAAAACCCAACAAATCGCCCTACTCCATGGACGCAAACTTGTTGCACATTTCTTACGAAGGCCTCGTCCTTGAAGACCCTAATGCGCAGCCAGAAGAAGACATGTGGCGTTGGACCGCGAGCCCTGAAAATGCCCCAGACCAAGCAGAGATTATCGAAATTGGCTACAAAAAAGGCGACCCGACACTCCTAGATGGTCAACGCCTTAGTCCCGCATCCATGCTTCACGCCTTAAATGAATTAGGATGCAAACACGGCATCGGCCGCCTTGACATCGTTGAAAACCGCTTTGTCGGCATGAAAAGTCGTGGGTGCTACGAAACCCCAGGGGGCACTATCATGCTTAAAGCCCACCGCGCCATCGAGAGTATCACCCTTGACCGCGAAGCAGCCCACCTTAAAGACGAGCTCATGCCCCGCTACGCCAAGCTCATTTACAACGGTTTTTGGTTTGCCCCTGAACGCTACATGCTTCAAGCGGCCATCGACAAATCCCAAGAAGGAGTCAATGGCGTCGTGCGTCTTAAACTTTATAAAGGCAATGTCATGGTCATCGGAAGAGACTCCACCACCGACAACCTCTTTAACGCAGATTTTTGTACCTTTGAAGAAGACGAAGTGTACAACCAAAAAGACGCCGAAGGGTTCATTAAACTCAACGCTTTGCGCCTCATCATTGCAGGCAAAAACAAAAAGCGCCAAGGAAAGTAATGGCCCAAACAGCCCTTTGCCAAGAGGTTTTAGCCAAGCATGAAATCAGCCCAGAAGCCCTTGAAAATCTCTTACATGTAAGGGCACTAGGAGAGTGCGATTTTTTACTAGTAGACGTGCGAGAAGCGTTGGAATTTTCACAAGAGTGCATCGAAGGTACCGATCTTCTTTTGCCCTTTACGCGCATCCACCTCTACCAAGAAGAGCTTGAACATCTCAAAACCACCCCCTTTGTGCTCTACTGCCACACAGGGGGACGCACAGACTACCTCATGCACGTGTTTAGTCGCATGGGGTTCACCCAAAGGTGCCATTTACCTGATGGCATCGACAGTTTTAGAGGAAAGGTGCTCAAAAACGCCCCCTTCCCCAACCCTTTTAAATAAACCAAAGGAGATTCTATGAAAGTACTACTCACCAAAGACGTGAAAGCCCTAGGCAAGGCAGGCGAAATCAAAGAAGTCAAAGACGGTTACGGCCACAATTTTCTCATCGGAAAAGGTTTTGCTAAACTTGCTACCCCTGATGTTATTCGCCAATACGAAGCCAAAAAACGCCGTGAGGCCGAAGAAGAAGCTGCAGAGCTTGCAAAGCTTAAAGACTTAGAAATCAAACTCAAAAACGTTACGCTCTCCATCAAACGCCCTTTAGGGGCCAACGGAAGCTTATTCGGCGCTATCACCAAAGAAGAAATCGCCACGGAACTTGAAGCCCAACACGGGTTTGTTGTGGACAAAAAACACATAGAATTAGACAAACCCATCAAAGCAACAGGAAACTATGATATTTCTTTGAAACTTGGCCATGGCATTCACGCGCACTTTGCGCTTAATGTCATCGGAGAATAGTCGTGTTTGAAGCCACTACCATTCTCGCCTACAAGGGGAAAAATCGCTCCGTCATCGGGGGCGATGGCCAAGTCACCTTTGGCAACACTGTCCTTAAGGGCAATGCTGTGAAAATCCGTCGCCTTCACGGGGGAAAGATTTTGGCAGGGTTTGCAGGAAGCACCGCAGATGCGTTCAATCTCTTTGATATGTTTGAAAATTTTTTAGACCAACGCAAAGGTGACTTGCTTAAGGCGGCCATTGATTTTTCAAAAGAGTGGCGCAAGGACAAGTATTTGCGCCGCCTTGAAGCCATGATGCTCGTCCTAAGCCGTGAGCACTTGTTTATCTTAAGTGGCACAGGCGACGTGGTTGAACCAGAAGACGGGACTATTGCCGCCATTGGGAGTGGAGGAAACTTTGCCCTCTCGGCCGCGCGCGCCTTGCACGTCCACACCAGCCTTGATGAAGTCACCCTTGTCAAAGAGAGCCTTAAAATCGCGGGCGAACTGTGCATCTACACCAATACCAATATCCAAACCTTTATGCTTGAGGACACACCCGCATGACACCTAAAGAAACCGTTACCTACCTTGACCAGTACATTATTGGCCAACATGAGGCCAAAAAAACCATCGCTATTGCCCTAAGAAATCGCCACCGACGCATGCAACTTGACAAAGAGATGCAAGAAGAAATCATGCCCAAAAACATCCTCATGATAGGCTCCACAGGTGTAGGAAAGACCGAAATTGCTAGACGCCTTGCCAAGATGATGGCACTCCCTTTTGTCAAAGTAGAGGCTAGCAAATACACCGAAGTGGGGTTTGTGGGACGTGATGTAGAGTCCATGGTGCGGGATTTGGTCTTGGCTTCTGTGAACCTTGTCAAAACCGAACACAAAGAACGCAACCAAGTGCGCATTCAAGAATACGTCGAAAACACCATCATTGAAAAACTTCTCCCTCCTCTCCCCAAAGGAGCGAGTAGCGAAAAACAGGCTGATTACGAACGCAGTTTTGCACGCATGAAAGAGCGCTTGTTGCAAGGGGATTTAGACGAGCTTACGATTGAAGTAGAAGTTGCCCCTACCCAAGGCGAAAGTCTTGACAACCTTCCCCCCGAAATGGTCAAAGTCCAAGAAAGTTTTGTAAAGATTTTGGGCATGGGAAGCAAGCCAGTTAAAAAAGAATTAAAAGTCAAAGAAGCCAAAGAAGCCCTCAAACACGACGCTGCTGAAAAACTTCTTGACCTTGAGAGCATTAAAGCAGAAGCCCTAGAGCGCGCGCAAAACAGCGGGATTATCTTCATCGATGAAATCGACAAAGTGGCTGTTCCTTCAGGCTCTAGTAGCCGCCAAGACCCAAGCAAAGAAGGGGTGCAACGGGACTTATTACCCATTGTCGAGGGTTCAACCGTGAGCACCAAGCACGGCTCCATCAAAACCGACCACATTTTATTCATCGCTGCGGGCGCCTTTCACGTGAGCAAGCCTTCTGATTTGATTCCTGAACTGCAAGGGCGCTTCCCCTTGCGCGTAGAGCTTGATAGTTTGGATGAAGAGGTGTTGTATCAGATTCTCACCAAGCCCAAACACTCCCTTTTGCGCCAGTATGAGGCGCTGTTAAAAACCGAAGGCGTGACCTTGGTGTTTGAAGAAGAGGCCATCCGCGCGTTAGCCAAAATCTCCCAAAAAGCGAACGAAAGAATGGAAGATATCGGTGCGAGACGTTTACACACTATCATCGAAAAAGTAATTGAAGAGATGAGTTTTGAAGCTGATTTACACCAAGGAGAAACCTTACATGTAAGCGCCGAACTTGTGCATAAACGGCTTGATAGCATTATTGAAGACCAAGACACAGCAAGGTATATTTTATGAGCACAAAAACAGGATTCGTAGCCGTTGTAGGCAAGCCCAATGCGGGAAAAAGCTCCCTTTTAAACTGGCTCATGGGCGAAAAACTCGCCATGGTCTCCCAAAAGGCCAATGCTACAAGGAAGCGTTCTTTGCTTATTTCTATGCACCAAGAGCACCAAATTATCTTCATCGACACGCCTGGCTTGCACGAAAAAGAGAAGTTACTTAACCAATTCATGCTCGAAGAAGCCCTTAAAGCCATTGGGGATTGTGATGTGATTTTATTTTTGGTTCCTGCGACCGATAGCATCAAATCCTATGAAGCCTTTTTAAAACTCAATCCCAAAGCGCCCCACTTACTTCTTTTGACAAAAACTGACCTCATGAGCCAAGATGAAATCCTTCAAGCCATTGAAAAATATCATGATTTTCAAGACCGATTTATTTCATTGGTTCCTATTTCTATTAAAAAAGGAAGCGATAGGTCTTATCTTTTGGATGAAATTGTGAAGCATCTTCCTACGCATCCCTATCTTTATGATCCAGAAATACTCACCACCGACCCCATGCGCGAACTCTACCGCGAGTTCATCCGAGAGGCCATTTTTGAGAACATTAGCGACGAAATTCCCTACTGTAGTGACGTTTTAGTTGAAAAAGTGGAAGAATTGTATGATTTGGAAAAAATTTATGCTACAATCATCGTCGAAAAACAAAGCCAAAAGGGTATTATTATCGGCAAAGGCGGGGCTGCTTTGCAACGCATTGGTAAACATGCGAGGTTAATGATGGAAAAGTTATGTCAAAAAAGAGTATTTTTAAAGCTTTTCGTAGTCGTTAAGCCTGGATGGAGTCAAGATAAACGAGCGCTCAAGGAACTTGGATACGAAATACGCGGCTGATTACACTATCTTATCATGAATTTCTAGCAACTTAAGAGTAGGTTTGGACATGGCAACAACTTCGTCAGATAAAAAAGGGTTTAGCTCTATTGTATCCATTGATTTGGAATCCAAAAACGCATATCGGTTTGAACGCAACGAAATCAAACCCCACAACCTTGACAAATCCTCAAAAACAAATGAATTTTTTATCTCCTACATCTATGCCAAAGACATCATCTCATCTACTCTTGAGATGAGTCACTCCATTCCTGACTCTGATTTGCAAGACGCAGTGGAAATCAAAGCCTACGAAGAACTTGGGCTTGATACTGCCACTGAATACAAAATTACTTTTTTTGAAACAGAAGTTAATGACACCAAAAACCGCCTTTTAAATGTATTTGCCATCAATGCTGAACTTGTACGAGAACAATTTGGCGCCATTAAAGCTAAAACCAAATACATCGACTATGTTTCCACTGCCCCTTTTCTTGTGGGTGCGCTCTACCGTAAAAATATTCTTGAAAAAGAAGGGGTGCAGTGTTTTGTCTACCTTCAAAAAAATGATGCATTTTTAACAATCTACCGCGGTGGAAGCTACCTTTACTCCAAATCTTTGCGCTACTCTTTAAAAGAAATCAGTGAAAAATTTTGCGAGCTCTTGGGGGAACGTATCGACGAAGAAGATTTTTACCACATGCTTTCCGCCGAAGGAATGCGACCCTCCAATATGGGCCATCAAAAATTCCTTATGCAACTTTTTGGTGAAATCTTTTTATACATCAACGATGTTTTAATTTTTGCTAAACGCAGTTATGGCATCGAAGGCATTGATCATTTTTATTTTGGAACCGAAGTGGGCACGGTCAGTGGCATCGAAGAATACTCAAAAAGCTACATAGGACTCGAATCTTACGACTTCAACTTTAACATTGCCATCAACTCAAAAGAGTGGTATGTTGACCAAATGCACATTTTGATGATTTTAGCCTCGCAAGCTTATTTTGAGTCTCAAGATGAATCAGAAAACTTTACCATCTTCAAAAGGCCACCCGCTTTTTCCAAGCGTCCAAGCGGAAAACTCGCAGGAATTTTAGCCGCCTCCTTGCTTCTCTCCTTTGCCTATCCAGCGTTTCAATACGCCTACGGAGCGAAATTTGCTTTTGAGACCATGCAAAAAAAAGAGGAATTTGCGACCCTAAACCAAGAAGCTAATGCCTTTAGAGCAGTGCTAGCAAAACTTGCCGAAGAAAAAAAGGGGTTGGATGCAAAATTTTCACAACAAGATGAACGCCTCCAATTTCGCAAAAAACTCCTCGATGAAATTCATGAGAAAAAGGTCAATTACCCCATGAAGGGAGTGATTCTAAGCGACCTTATCGAACTCATCAATAATCGCAACATTAGGGTTTCTAAAATTGTAGAAACCGAAGGGAAAATGACCTTTTCTTTGCGTAGTCAAAGTGATAAAAAACTCACAGAACTCCTAAAAGACATTAGTGAAAAGGAAAAATATTCTGTTTCTACGGAAGAAATTATCAAAAAAGAAGATTCTTTCTTTTATACTAGTGATGTCACCATAAAGGCTCAATAATGGATGCACTTTTTGAGAAAATTGACGCTTTTTTTGAATCCAAGAAAAGTAGCGAAGCCTCTATTTTAATGCTGATGCTAGGGGTGCTTGTGGCCTTTTTAGTCTACACTTATGCCTTTCCTCCTGCAGAAGCTTTTTTAAATAAAAACAAACGCGCTTTTAATCAAATTAATACTAAAGTGAACGAGGAGCAAAATTATCTTGCTTCCATCACTGTCAATGGCAACAGAAATTATCACGTTGAGCGCCTTACCCAAGAGATTGAGCAAACAAAAATCAACCTAGAAAGAATCACCTATACTAATGGTTACGTTGATAGCAAACTTAAAGAGCTCTCTTATCTTCTTTTTAATGATAAAAACTGGGCGAGCTTCTTAGACCAAATTGCTTTTTTAGCAAAACAATATAATGTAAAGCTTCTAAAAATGAACAACGAATTTAAAGAACCTTCTTTGCAAAAGATTGAACAAGTGCTTACGGTTTCTATTGACCTTAATGGAAACTTTAGCAACATCTTACGATTTATCAATGCTATTGAAGAAAGTCAGTTGGTTGTTGACATTTATGAAATGTCGCTTGAAAGTGCACAAACACTTGATGGGTCATTAAAAATTGCTGTTTGGGGGATGAAATATTGAAACCATCGCATTTACTACTAGCATCGTTCCTTCTTCTTGCCACAACACTGCATGCCAGAACACCTTCTTTAATCGATGAAACCAATGTGTATGAAACTCTCTTTGAGACAATCAACCAAAAGCGCTTTGGACTCACAGAAGCATCTATTAAATCCACCAAAGATCCCTTTATTAAAATCTACCCTGATGCAGTCTCTGGCGAAGGCGTAGTTCCTAAGAAAGAAACGTATCGTTTATATGCAATTTTTAACAATCGTGTAAAAATTAACACCCTATGGCTAGAGCGCGGGGATGTTATAGGCGCCTATCGTCTTAGTGCCATAGGCGCCAAAGATGTCACCCTCGTAAGCGCAAATCATACTCTAAAATTAACGTTATCTGACAAAGGAAATAACAATGTTGTTGTCTCATTTAAATAGCAAGCTTCTAGCAGTCGGCACACTTTTTATATTGCTCTCTTTTCCAAGTGCATCCTTTGGCGCTACCGAACAGTCTTGTGAGTTTAGGGTTTTTAATGTCAGGATTAACGAATCCGTTTCCATTCGTGAAGTTATCAATCAACTCTCAAGTGTTTGCAGTTTTAGTACTATTGTAAGAGACCCTCAAGCCACGCTCCTTTTGGAAACAAGCCTTCAAGGCATCAACATTAAAGACCTGACCTTGCACGAAATACTTGACCTCTTACTCGAAGAAAATAACCTTAACTATGAATTCAAACGCAACGTGCTCAGAATTTCTGCTCTTCAAACCAAAACCTTTACCCTTGATTACATCACCTCTGTTCGTCAGGGTGTTGCAACACTCAATGCCTCTATTTCCGCCACCCCCACCGAAGAAGGTAGCACTAGGGACACTGCCAATGCTACAGAAAATGAGATCCGTGTCACAGAAGAGTTTGATTTTTGGAAGACCCTTGATGTGGAGATTACCTCCATTTTAAACAGTGGTTCTGAAGCCTACGCAGCACAATCGCCCATCATCAATCACAAAGCAGGCCTCATTACCATTACAGGAACCGCTAGGCAGATTGAACGTATTCAAACCTACTTAGATGACCTCAAGCGTAGACTTCACCGTCAGGTTATGATTGATGTTTCCGTTATTTCAGTATCGCTTAGCGAAAAACAGACCACAGGCATTGATTGGAGTAAATTTCAGTTAAGCCTAAGCCATAACAGCGACAATGACCTTAATTACGTTGGGACAAGTGTGTCAAACGCCTTTAATTCCAATAATTATGCAAAAAATATTAATATTTTAAACAATATTTCTTTTTCCATGGAAGGGCTTATTAACTTTCTAAAAAGCAATGGAGACACACGGGTTGTTTCGAGCCCTAAAGTCATCACTATGAACAACCAGCAAGCACTTATTACTGTTGGTGACAATATTAACTACCGAGTTCCTGAAGACACCAGTGCTTCTGATGGCGATAATATTACCACCACATACAACAACTACTCTATTTTTATCGGTGTTCTTTTAAACCTTTTACCTGAAATCTCCGATGAAAACAAAATTATGTTGCGCATCAACCCTTCAATCAGTAGTTTCAAGTATTCCGATGATGACACGAAGCAGACCGTTCCTCGTGAAGTAGCCCCTGACACAACAGAGAAAAAACTCTCAACCGTAGTAATGGTAAATAATGGAGACACCATTATCCTTGGCGGCTTGATTGAAAACTCAAAAGGTTTTGACCACACCAAAGTTCCTCTTTTGGGCGATCTCCCACTTCTTGGAAGTGCGTTTAGAAGCACCAAAGACAATGTGACTTCCACTGAACTTGTTTTTGTTATTACCCCAAGAATTATCGGCGAAGACGTCCCCTATACCCAAACACTCAAAGACCTTGGATTTTCAAAGTCACTTTATGAATAACCGCTTTACCGATATTAAGCAGATTTTTGTTGAGGGAAACGTCTTTGACTACGTCAACCTTGACAAATCTACGCTTACTTATGAAAAACTTGCCCAATCCATCCTAAAGCCGCTAAAACTCATCTTGTTTTACGGAAAACCAGGCACAGGAAAAACCTTTTTGCTGCGAAAGATTTACAATGATTTGCACAAAAAACACCCTATTATTTTTTTCCCTCAACCTTTTTTCCATGAAGTTCAGTTTCTCACCTCATTGTATGAAGAGATTTTTAATGATGAAGCTCCAAAAATCAGCGGATACGAACATTTCTTAAAACTCTACAAAGAACGTAGCGCTTCTTATGAAAAAGTTGCTGTAACCGTACTGTTAGACGAAGCACAACTTTATCCTGATGATTTAATAGAAAAAATCCGACTCATGGCCGACACGCGCTTGTTTAAATTTTTGTTTACAATCCATAAAACAGGAAAAGAAGACGTTTTGGCAAAAGAATATTTCACCACACGAATTTGGGAAAGCATAGAATTGCCAAATTCATCCGTTGCAGAACTTCAGATTTATTTAGAGAAAAAATTTCTCTTTCACAATCGCTTTGAGTACCTTGCTCTTTTTAAACCAAACCAAATACGCTATATATTTGGATTAACCAGAGGAAATTTACGCACCGTCAACAAACTCCTTTATAAGCTCTTTGAAATTTACGAATACTATGAAGCCAACAAGCCTACACTCACTAGGGGCAAATACGCCAATACAAAGTATATTCAAATGGCGGCTATTGATTCGGGGCTTATTCATGCTTAGTACCAATGACATCCAAAATCTTGAAGCTCGTTGGAAAAAATGGCAAGTAAAGCGTTGGGGGAAGAGGACTGGGAGTCTTTTTCTTGTTTTTTTTATCTTCTTTGGAGGAGTGGGCCTTTACAGCCTCGTTGGGAGATTTCCTCTCCAGAAACAGACGGCTTCTCTTGCCTTGGATGATGCAAAAAACCACCCAATCACTTCTTCTGGCGAAAAAAATAGTTCTTCTTCGGAAGCACCACTGTCCCAACAGCCTTCCTTGGTTATCCAGCCCATCCCTGTGCAACCACATAGAGAAACTATCTCGCCTATTCCCCTTCCAGTAACTGAATACGTACACCAAAAACCAAAAGAAATCGAATCAACAGAAGCTCCCGCGCCCAAAGCAGTTGAAACTCTGGAAATTTCACCTTCTCGCATTGATATCGACTCTAAGATAGTCCAAAGGGACACTACGGCATATTTGAAAGAAAAATTTGACGCGACAAAAAATATTGTATTTGCCCTCATGCTTTCAGAAGAGTATTATAAACTCGAAGAATACAATGGGGCACGCAAATGGGCTTTGATCGCCAATGAAATCAACCCAAAGAATGAGCGCAGTTGGATTCTTTTTGCCATGTCACAAGCTAAACTTAACAATACCAATGAGGCCATACAGGCCCTTGAAGAGTTTCTAAAAAGCAACAGTTCAAATAATGCTGAATCACTGCTTGATAAATTAAAAAAAGGAATATTTTAATGGGAAAGTCTCTTTTTGCCCTCTGTTTTTTAGCCAATTCTGTTTTTGCACTCTCACTCGAGACAATTCGCACATGGTATGCTGAAGGTGCGTATGAAAAAGTGTGTAGCCATGAAACGACAGCACTGTATGAAACCTACACAGACAATGAAGAATTTGTCAACATGTACGGCCATGCTTGTGTTGAAATAGACATGATAAGCCGCACGGTTAATCCTATCAACAAACTGATTCGCAGCCCAGAAACACGGGCGAACGCTGCTTATTTTGCCACCGTTTTGTATCAAAAAAAGCTCCTATACCACGCCTTTGTAGACAAGGTGGACATCTCTTATGTGCGGCTTCCTCGGACTCCCCATATTCTCTCAGTCATCTTCGACAAATATGTTACTAATGATTTTGTCAAAGAAGGCAATGTTTTTATTTTTAAAGAAAGCGAGCAGCTCTCTCATCACTTACATGTAAGGCTCACTGGCGATGATATTTATAAACTCATCGTACAAACCTACAGTGATGGCAAACTCATTAGAACAAGGGCATATTGGTAATGAGTGCTTCAACTCAATTGATGGTAAATTACCTCATTCGCAACCGCATCATCAATGAGGTAACCGCGAAAAAAATTGAGCTACAAGCGGCTCAGAACGAAAAAAATATTGGTGAAATACTCCTTGATGAGGGGTATTTCACTTCCGATGATCTCATGTTGGTTTTGTCCGAACTCTATAGAAATGGCTCTCTTGGCATTGAGGACTTAAACAGCGAATTTTCCATTGATACGGAAGTATTTTTAAGAAATTTTGCCAAAAGTCTTAATTTTGAATACATGGATCTTGATGCAGTAGACATTGACTATCGCATGGCTACCCGTGTGCCTTTATCTCAGCTGAAAAAATACAAAGCCCTTCCCATTAAAGAAGATGAGATTAATGTTTACATCGCCCTAAAAGACCCCACTGACATCAATGCCCATGAAGGCGTTCAGCGCATTTACAACCGCAAACTCGTCAAAATCGTCATTGCAGATCCTGCACAAGTGGATAAATATCTTGTCAAAATGGAGTTAGGAGAAAGCATCAAAGGGTTAATTTCGGACATCCGAAAAGAACTCTCTTCAAGCGCGGCAGATAACCCCCAAGAATCTTCAGGCATCTTAAAACTCATCGAAATTATCCTTAAAACTGCCATTTTAGCGCGCGCAAGTGACATTCATATTGAGCCAACAGAAAACAATTGCATCGTGCGCAGTCGAATCGATGGGATGCTTTCTGAGGCATTCATGTTTGACAAAGACATCTACCCTCCCCTTGCTTCGCGCATGAAGCTACTTTCCAACATGGACATCGCCGAAAAACGCAAACCACAAGATGGGAGGTTTTCTGCCACCGTTCTTGGTAAAGAGTATGATTTTCGCATCTCTGCACTTCCTATTATGCACGGCGAATCCATTGTTTTAAGGATACTTGACAAATCAAAAGTGATGATTAAGCTTGAAAACCTAGGTATGCACCCTAGAAACTTCGAGCGTTTTGCCAAGGCCATGAAATCTCCCTATGGCATTATTCTCGTAACAGGCCCCACAGGAAGTGGTAAAACTACCACCCTTTATGCCGCGCTTAATGCTATTAAAAGTATTGAAACAAAGATTATCACTGTTGAAGATCCCGTGGAATACCAGCTAAACCTCACCCAACAAACCCAAGTAAATGAAAAAGCAAACCTCACTTTTGCCTCGGCCTTGCGTTCCATTTTACGCCAAGACCCCGACATCATCATGATTGGAGAAATCAGGGACCAAGAGACCTTACGCATCGCTATACAAGCAGCGCTCACGGGCCACTTGGTTTTTTCCACCCTTCACACCAACGACGCTATTAGTGCGGTAACGCGGATTGTTGACATGGGTATTGAGCCTTATCTCATCAGTGGTGCGTTGGTTGCTATCGAAGCGCAACGCCTTGTGCGCAAGCTTTGCCCACACTGCAAGAGCAAGTTCAACCTCCCCAAAACCCTTCACGATCAAATTGAAGAATATTTACCCGAAACCTACACTTTTTATAAAAATGTAGGATGTGAAAAATGTGCTCAAACAGGCTACCTTGGGAGGGAAATGCTTTCTGAAATCTTACCCATTAGCGAAGAAATTGCTAGTATGATTGCCCAAGGGACCACCAAAGAAAAAATTCGTCAACAAGCCTATGATGAAGGATTTATCGACATGTATCAAGACGGGATATTAAGAGCCTCAAAAGGAATTACAACCATGGATGAAGTCCTAAGGGTGGCAAAATCATGAAATATTTTGAAGTAGAATATCTCTTCAAAGGGCAAAGAAACCGAAAAATCTTTAAGGCGCAAAATCGAAATGATGCCCTCACAATGGCAAAGATCAAAAACCCCGGCATCATCATCAAGGTGATTGAAACCTCCCCACCCGTCGAAGAACAATTTCAAGTCTACAAAGATCGCATTCTAAACGCTCTTACCAAGCAAAGTATCCATACCCCAAGCCTTATTGCTGCGATTAGGCAACTTAGCGTCATGACCAACGCGGGCATCTCCATTCACGATAGCATCAAAGAAGTCGCAAAGGCCACAGATGACAAGCGTTTAAAGGCTATTTTTATGCAAGCCGACGACGATCTAAACTCTGGACTAAGCCTCACAGAATCCTTTGTGAATTTTAAGCATCAGTTAGGTGATGTGTCACTTGCTATGGTGGAACTGGGCGAGAGTACGGGAAATATGTCTGAATCCCTTCAAAAATTGGCTGAAATCTTGGATGAAATCTGGGAAAACCAACAAAAATTTAAAAAAGCCATTCGTTACCCCATCACTGTTCTTGTCGCTATTTGTGTCGCGTTTACCATTCTTATGGTGTATGTTGTGCCTAAATTTAAAGACATTTTTGAAAAACTAAACTCAGAACTCCCCCTCCCTACAAAGATTTTACTTGGCATGGAGCACGCCATTAGCAATTACGGCTTTTATATCTTGGGGGCTATCTTGGGGGCTATCTTTTTTGGAAAATACATGTATGAAAACAATGAGGAGTTTAAAGCGGGTTTTGATAAATACATCCTCAAAGTTTACTTGGTTGGCAATATTGTCTTTTATTCCACTATGAGCCGATTCAACCTTGTCTTTACTGAACTCATCCGCGCAGGTATTCCCATCGCCGACGCCCTAGATACTGCCCTTTTAACCATTGGCAATACCCACCTTAAAAAACAGCTTGGCGGAGTGAAGATTTCCGTTCAACGTGGCGTCTCCCTTACCAAGTCTTTTCAAGAAACCACCTTATACGAAGGGATGCTAGTGCAAATGATTGGCGCAGGGGAACAAAGCGGTAGTTTAGATAGCATGCTGGGGAAAGTTACTGATTATTTTAAATCTAAATTCAACAATATTATTGACAATATTGCAAGCTACATCGAACCCATTCTTATTGGATTTATCGCAGGTATTGTTCTTTTACTAGCATTGGGTATTTTTATGCCCATGTGGGACATGGCACAAGCAGTGAAAAACTAGTCCTAAGCAAAGGACTAGTTTTTTAAAATGGCCACACAGACTGAAATAGTTTTGAGCCCCATGGTTGGGTCGAAGCACGCTCAATATCCCCTTGTGTAGTGTACATAATCTTAGCATCGGCAATAAATTTTGAATCGATTTGGTTGTACTGAGAAATATCATAAGGGCGAATAACGCCACTAATTTGAACAATCTGTTTTTCCCCATTAAGCAATAGCTCCCTGCTTCCCTCAATGAAATAATTCCCATTGTTCATCACCTTAATAATACGCGCAGAGATGGTGGTAGTAAAACTTTCGTTGCGAGAATTAGAGCCGCTCCCTGTAAATGTGTTAGAGGAACTCGTCTCAAACCCAATATTGGTATATTTATTAATACTGTTTGCAACACTCGCAAGGGGTGACCCCGCCGTATTGGCAGCGACAATGCCGCCCCCTAGGTTGTCAGCATTTTTCTTGGAAACGTTTTTGCTTGCCTTGGAACTTTGGGTTAAAGATTCGCTAATCACAACCGTTACGATATCGTTGGTATTCATAGCCTTGCGATCGGAAAACAAAGGATTATCGCCTCGCCCGTACAAGCTCCCTGGATTCGACAGGTTACTCACAGGTGCCCGAGGGGGAAGTTCTTCAACGTAAGCAGGGGGAGCCATGTCAATACGTGGGTCAGCCATATGGCTTGCACACCCCGCAAACAACAGTGGCAACACTGCCAATGAAATCGCACCATATCGTTTCATATATCCTCCAAAAGGTTACATGTAAAAGATTATTTATTTATCATAATAATCTGCTACGATTACACCAAAGCAAATAGAGTTCCACTATCACCCCTCAATTGCAAAAAGGAAAATTATGCAAACCAAAAGTCTCTACATCGCTTCCCTAGAACCCGCCGCAGGGAGTTTAATCGTAGCCATGGGTCTCATGGAAATGCTCAAAGGACGCATGGAAAAAGTTGCCTTTTTTCGTCCTGTTATCCCCGCCAAAGAGAGCCTCGATGGAGACATCGAGTTTATGTTGGAGTATTTCTCCCTTCAACAATCCTACGAAAATGCTTATGGTTTCAGTGTTGACGAAGTAGAAACCATGGTAGCAAGCGGAGATCGTCACGACCTCATGGAAGCTTTAATTGTGAAATTTAAAGCCTTAGAAAGCCAGTACGACTTTGTTCTGTGCGAAGGACTTAGCAGTTCTTCACTCACCTCTTCTTTTGATTTTGACATTAATCTAGAAATTGCCAAAAACCTTGGCGTACCTATTGTGAGCGTTCTAAATGGAAATAATAAAAGCCTTAAAGAGGTTTATGAAGAGATGCGCATCGAATCAGCCACCATTAAAACCGAAGGCTGTACCCATTTTGCGACCTTTGCAAACCGTTTGAGCCAAGAGGTTTTCGTCGCGCTTAAAGAAAGTGAAACACTCAATATCCACCATACCGCCCCCGTCTTCTTACTTCCAGAAATCCCCGAACTTGATTCGCCTACCATTGCAGAAATCAAAAAATACCTCAAGTGCGACATGATTTTAGGGGGAGAACAAGACCTTAGACGGGTTGTTAGACAAAGTAAAGTGGCCGCCATGACCATGGAACACTTTCTTGACCATCTTGAAGATGGGGATTTGGTCATCGTACCAGGCGACCGTCCTGCGATCATGCTAGCAGCCATTGCGGCCAACTACTCCAAACTCTATCCTACCATTGCAGGGATTTTGCTCACAGGCGGGTTTGTCCCCAAGCAAGCCATCTTGGAACTCATTCAGGGTATCGCGCACTTTAGCAGCATCCCTGTGCTCACAAGCACCAAAGACACCTTCAAAACTGCCATGGACGTTAACAATGTTCCTGCGCGTATCACACCCCAAAGCAAGCGTAAAATCGCCCTTGCCATGGGTCTTTTTGATGCCAATGTCGATAAAGCCAAAATCGAAGAAAAAATTAAAACCTCTACCGCATCTAGGGTTATTACTCCTATTATGTTTGAGTATAGTCTCTTTGAAAAAGCCAGAAGCAACAAAAAAACCATCGTCTTACCCGAAAGTGAAGACGAGCGAATTTTACGCGCCGCAGAGATTCTCATGCGCCGCGATGTCGTAAACCTCATTCTTTTGGGCAATGAAAGCGAAGTCATGCACAAGGCGATGACCTTGGGTCTTGACCTTAAAGGTGTGCGCATTATTGACCCTGCCACGTCGCCTTTAAATGAAGAATTTGTCAATGTCTTTTACGAACTTCGAAAACCCAAAGGGCTAAAACTTGCTGCTGCTAAAGACGCTATGGTGAGTCCAAACTATTTTGCCACCATGATGGTCTACCTTGGGTATGCTGATGGCATGGTTTCGGGTGCTGTGCATACGACGGCCGATACCATTCGCCCTGCCCTTCAGACCATTAAAACCAAACCTGGCATCTCAGTGGTTTCAAGCGTCTTTTTTATGTGCCTCGATACCCGTGTTTTAGTCTATGGCGACTGCGCAGTTAACCAAGACCCAAGCGCTGAAGAATTGGCACAAATTGCCATCTCTTCAGCGCAAACCGCTAAAGCATTTGGCGTAGAACCGCGCATCGCAATGCTCTCTTACTCCACAGGAGATTCTGGTAGTGGCGACGAAGTGGAAAAAGTACGCACCGCCACAAAACGGGTTAAAGAGCTTCGCCCTGACCTTCTCATCGAAGGACCTATTCAGTATGACGCGGCTATCGACCCCCAAGTGGCTAAAACCAAACTCCCTAACAGTAAAGTTGCAGGGCAAGCCACCGTCTTTATTTTCCCCGACCTAAACACAGGCAATAACACCTACAAAGCCGTACAGCGCTCCTCCGGTGCCCTTGCCATCGGCCCTGTACTTCAAGGGCTTAACAAACCCATCAACGACCTAAGCCGAGGCTGTTTAGTCGAAGACATTGTCAACACAGTAGCCATCACCGCCATTCAAGCCCAAGGAGACAATGCGTGAAGATTTTAGTTCTTAATTCTGGAAGTTCCTCCATTAAGTTTCAACTGTTTGACATGACTACGCACAGCGTTTTAGCCTCAGGGATGATGGAGCAAATCGGCGAGACAACCTCTCAAGCCAAACTCTCCACCCACGCAGGTGAGCATTTTAGCACGTCAAGTCCTATTGCCACCCACGAAGAAGCACTTGAAGTCATGAACGCTCTTTTTGCACAATCTGGGCTTTTAACGTGTTTGAGTCATCTTGATGCTATCGGGCACCGCGTCGTGCATGGCGGTGAGCTTTTTTCTGCGCCCATGCTTATTGACCAAACAGTACTTGAAGGCATTCGAGGGCTTTCTGCCTTGGCACCATTACACAATCCTGCGCACGTAGTCGGTATTGAAACTGCTATCAAGCAAAGCAAGGGCGTTCCCCAAGTGGCAGTTTTTGACACAGCATTTCACCGCACCCTTCCCCAACATGCTTACATGTACGCCCTTCCCTATGCGCTGTATGAGTCTTTACATGTAAGGCGCTATGGTTTTCATGGCACGTCTCATCACTTTGTTTCCAAGGCTGCTGCGGCCCATTTAAACATCCCTTACGACGCCTTTAATGCTATCTCATTGCACCTTGGAAATGGTACGAGTGCAGCGGCCATTCAAGGAGGCAAAAGCGTGGACACGTCCATGGGAATCTCCCCTTTGGAGGGGCTCATCATGGGCACACGCAGTGGCGATTTAGACCCTGCAATCTTGTTTTACCTGCACCGTGAAAAAGGCTACACCATTGCTGAGCTTGACACCTTACTCAACAAACAAAGCGGCCTTAAAGGGATTTGTGGCAACAACGACATGCGAGAAATTGGATTGATGATTGACAACGGGGACGAAAAAGCCGCCCTTGCTTTTGAGATGTTTGCTTATCGCATCAAAAAATACGTTGGTGCTTACAGCGCCGTTCTTGGACGCGTAGACGCACTTATCTTCACGGGTGGGATTGGCGAAAACGACGCCAAATTGCGGGCAAAAGTGTGTGCGGGAATAAAAAACCTCGGCATCAGTATTGACGAAAAAATCAACGACCAACGCTGTAAGGTTATTACCCCCATCCACACTCCAGACGCCTCAGTAGCAACCCTAGTAGTACCCACCAACGAAGAGCTTGAAATCGCCCAACAAACCCAGGCGGTGCTCGCTAAATAAAACTGGGTGCATCATTTGAAAACAAGATAAGATCCCCAGCCCTTGTGTGCATCGCTAGCAAGGACTCCATCTGGGATTTTTCTTTCAAAAGGTGCACTTCGGGCTTTTTCAGTTGACTCATTAACGTGGCCGCGTTGACTTGACCCGTCACCATCACCACGTCAAATACCTCGTTCATCACCTTTGCCAAGGCAGTGTTTTCTTCTTTGGTACTCTCAATGATGCCTGGCGTGACAAGCACCTTGCGTCCTTGGTATTGGCGCACCAGCTCATAAGAAGCGCGCATCCCTTCAAAGTTCCCATTAAAGCTGTCATCCAAGATGATTTTACCGCCCGCATCCATGCGGCACAAGCGGTGCGGTACGGGCTCCAAGGAGGCAATTCGTTGGGCAATATGCTCAAAAGAAAGGCCAAAATGCCGCGCCACGTGGATGCAAGCAATAAGATTGGTCGCATGAAAAGCACCCAAAAGCTTGGTTTCAAACGTCCGTTTTTCCCCTTCAAGCATCGCTTCAAAACGGGTTCCCTCAAGGGTTGCCTCTACATGTAAACATTCTGTGCCAAAAACACATACCGTTTCGCTTGGCATTGCCTTAGTGCTGTGGTGCACAAAGGCTTTTTCAAGGCGTAGCGAATAGACTAGCTCCATCTTGGTATTGCGCACCACTTCTAAGGTTTTAAAATACTCAATATGCTGAGGCCCGATCTCTCCCACAAGTACCACATGGGGTTCCAAAAAGCGCGTAATTTCCAAAATATCGCCCGCTTCCCTAGCGCCCGCTTCGGCGATGTAAACTTGTACGTCTTCAGGCAATGCCGTGTTGACATCTTGTACCAACCCGCCTAACGTGTTCACACTGCGTGGCGTGGCATAACACACGAAAGTTTCACCTAAAATGTGCGCAAGAACATTTTTCATGCTCGTTTTTCCATAGCTTGCCGTAATAGCAACGATCTTCAAAGAAGGGCGCGCCGCAAGCTTGGTTTTGGCTTTTTTATAAAACCCTTGAAAAAGAAGTTTTTCGTATGCACTACTCAAAAGCACCGTGGCAATGAGCGGCATCAACACGCCAAACTGCTCGCACGCGGCCGTAGCCAAGCACAATACGTCTTGAAAAAGTGTCGCAAAAAACAAAAAGGCAAAAAACCGCTTTACTCTTGCCGTGAACACTAACGGTTTATCAAGCTTTCGCGCCCACAACACTAGCATCGGGAAAAACGCCACAATCACGTAAAACCACACATACACGCCCACTGCATAATAGGCCACCACAGGAATGATGAGAAAAAACACATGCCATTGGGGTTTGTGAAAATGCAACACCACGCGCTTGACGCGGTAATGGTACCACTGTAGCGCGGTGGCGAGGTAATACCCAAGCCCCATCACAAAAACAAGGTGCAATCCAAGCCATACCATTTCCATCATCACGCCTCCTCCAAAGCACGCTCAATGCGTGCGCCATGCAAAATAAAGAAAAAATGATCTCCTTGCAAGGGATAAAACCTCGCATTTGGAATCAACCGTGCAATCTCTTCGCCACTTTGCAACGGAGTCGCCTTGTCATCTTCGCCCCAGCAAATCACCGCGCGCCCTGCGTACGCGCGAAACACTTCACGCATGTCTTCGTTGACAACTTTTTTGAGTGTTTCGTACATCACCGGCGCCATACCTTGCACATCTTTGGTGGCAAACAGACGGTAAAACCGCCCAAGCCCCAAAGTTTTTAGTGCCTTAAACATGGCGATCTTACTTCGCACCCATAAGGATTTGGGCGGCACAATCCCCGCACTGCTCAACAGCACCAAGGTTGGCGGATTGAGCAAGGTGGCGACTTTACCCCCAAAAGAGTGGCCCACAATCACCGCAGGCGTTACATGTAACGCTTCCAAAAACGCCTCTACGACCTGAGCGTATTCCTTGGAAGTGAGCGGTACATGTAAAGAAGAAGTACCAAATCCTGGCAAATCAAGATAAAGATGTTGGTACGCTCCAAACACGCCTCCAAAGGCTTTTTTCATAATCTCTTTATTTGCCCCCCACCCGTGCAAAAAGACAATGGTTTGTGCATGTTCAGGATGAAGGAGTTCATACCCTATCTCATAGTCCACTCCGTTTACATGTAAAGCCCGTTTTGCCATCTTATGCTCGCTTGGTTTTGGCGTAGATTTTTTCTAGAATTTCCACAGCTTCTTGCATGCGTTCGTATTCTTGCATGTTTAAAAGCACGGCTTCAAAGCGGTTGTTTTTAACGATGATGGCGCGCTTACGCTTACCTTCGCTCACTTCTGAGACGATTGCGCTAAAATTGCGCACCATTTGGGTTGCTGTGTACATTTCTTCTTGTGAATAGGCGCCCATGGCTCTTCTTTGTGTAAAATTTTATGTAAAATCATAGCGGGAGGCGGCTTACAGGGAGCTTGGAGAAGAGAAGGGTGTTAACACATTTTTGCAAGAAGTCAAAGCACCAAGGGTGTGTGGGCCTTCCGTCGAGGAAAACTCAGCGTTAGCGTAGTTTTCGAGGCTTTGCCCTGAAAACGCATAGAGAGCTCAGTAAGAACTCTCTTAGAGTTTGCCTTTAGCGGAATGGATAGAGTGGATGTACTGGTAAGAAACCGCGGCTTCTTTTGGCGCAGGCAACGCGTTGGCTAGACGACGTACAAGCCCGTCAAAGTCTTCAAAAAGGTAGTTTGCCATACTGCCAGGATTGGGGTTAATTTCATTTAAAATTACTTCGCCATCGATCATGAAAAAATCGCACCGAATCAACGCCCCTTGAAACAACGGCATATAAAGTGCCGTAAAAGCCTCTTGGAGACGTTTTTCTTCTAAAGGTTCAAGGGCGGCTTTGGACACCGTAGCCGTTCGTGAAAAATCCAAATATTTTTTGTCAAAATCCAACAGTTCCCCTTTTTGCGGGGCTTCTATGATAGAAAATTCAACGCCTTGCGAGGTAAAACATCCTGCGAGATTGTACTCTTTAACCCCTTCCATAAAAGGCTCCACAATGACCGTATCATCGTATTCAAACG
This sequence comes from Campylobacterales bacterium, assembly GCA_014859645.1. GTDB lineage: Bacteria > Campylobacterota > Campylobacteria > Campylobacterales > Campylobacteraceae > Sulfurospirillum_B. The sequence continues at coordinate 109,624 of JACUTV010000001.1, read as the reverse complement.
CCACATCTAGGGCATAATCAAGGGTCTTTTCACTTCGCACCACGCTCACCCCAATAGAACTTCCAAGGCGCAAAGGCTTAACGATAAGCGGATACGCAAGGCTTGGTGTGCGTTTCTCAGGTGTGAGCAATTCGTAAGGCAAAGCCTTCACGCCACACGCTTGCGCAAGATGTTTCGTCCAAAGCTTGCTGTAGCTTAGCACTGAAGCTTCCAAGCGCGGCCCAATAAAAGGCACACCAAAAAACGAAAACAACCCTGCAAGTTTGCCATCTTCGCCATCCGCGCCATGAATGAGGTTAAGCACCACGTCGCAGGCAACTTTTTTTGAGCCAAATAATCCCTTACATGTAAAGCCGCCTTGCTCCAAGGTAAGTTTGGGGTCTTTTTTGTAACTTCCGTCTGAAAAACGCTTAGCATTGATGGATTCGGTTGGAATCAGATAAAACTCGCGATTGGCATCGCAAAAAATATAAATCAGTTTACATGTAAGCACTTTTTTAAGCGCAATAGCACTAACGATGCTAATTTCATGCTCGTAGCTTTTCCCGCCAAATACAATTCCTATTTCCACACGTTTCCTTTAGCTTAATTTTTTAAGTGCTTCTTTGATGAGCCCTGCGGTGTCCCCTGCGGTACAGGTGCTGAGGACTTTTTGAATGCGGTCTTTTTTGAATCCAAGACTTTCAAGAGCTAACGAAGCTTCGTGCCCCACGCCCACGCTTTCTTCCCCGTGCAGTGAAAAATCGCTCAACTCCACCAAGATGCGCTTAGCACTTTTTGGCCCAATGCCTGGCACCATCTTAAACGCGTCTATATTCCCATGAATCAGCGCTTCTGCAAACCCTTTGGGTGTTAGCGTCGAACACACCGCCATAGCGATAGAAGGGCCAATACCGCTTAATTTTACCAAGGTTTCAAACATCCGCTGTTCATCTAGCGAAGCAAACCCGAAAAGCAACTGAGCATCTTCGCGGAAGATTTGGGTAGTGTGCAATGAAACGGTACCAGAAGTCGCCAATGAGGCACTCGTATAAAGGGAAACCGCCACCTTATACGTCACACCCGCAACGGTTTTGAGGTGCACATAGGTAGGTTCTTTGCGTACAACAACGCCCTCTAATGCGACAATCATCGTTCTATCTGGCTTGAGCGGTTGATTTTAAACTTATCGTCCGAGGTTTGCACGAGCGTAATCATTTTGGAGATTTCATGATTTTTGGTGTTGTATTCCACTTCGATAGCAGGAGAAATGAGCTTAAATTTAATCTCATTGTACTCTTTCCACGGGGAGTGGTTGATGATTTTGGCAGAAAATATTTTGGACTGCATTTGGTTGAGTTCTTCCTTGTAGTCGTTGAGTTGAAATTTGTAATCTTTCATGGCTTTGAGCATCAAGTTGTACTCATTGACGAGTTGTTGATAGTCTTTGAGTTTTCCCATAAATGTTGCGGGTGGCTTTTGCCCTTCGGCCTTAAGTTCTTCGATTTTTGCTTTAATCATCTCGACAGATTGCTTGTTTTTATCGATGATATTTTTTTTGTTTTCTAACTGTTTTGGCAAGCTATCAAGGCTTTTTCGGGCTTTTTCGATTTTCTCTGTCAAAGAAGCTGTCTCTGTTTTGAAGGTCATAGCGCTTGCGGGGTCTACGAGAAATTTATTGTTACTTCCTTTTAATTCTTGAATCTCAATCAACTCCGATGTCGTAATCTGCGCATTTGACGCAAGGGTTTCAATGTAAATTTGCCGCGCAATAATCTCGCCACCAATCACTGATTTTACACGCACCACGTCCGCAATCACTTTACCACCTTCAAGGCGGTCAATGGTCACTTCTGTTGCTTCAAGGGTGCCTCGATGCACAGAAATATTTGCCGTATCCGCCCAAATCGTAGACGTCATGTGGGTTTGTCCACCGATGCGCACTTTTCTAGCACGAATATTTGCTTGACTGCCCACGTTGCCGTCCACATTCAGCTCCGTGCTTTCCACACTCATTCCTGTTCCAATGGCATCCTTGAAAGCATCACTCTCCTTGATATTAATGGTCACGTTACGGTCAAGCCCTGCTTCAATGGAACCTGTAGTTTTAAAATTAATCTCATCAAGTTCCATCTGGTCTTGGATGTCGTAAGTTCCACCCGCTTCTTTTACATACCCACTGCATTTAGCGATATAACGAATGGTTTTATCGTCTTCTTTTTTAATAATATTTTCAGTGATATTAATGGTTGATTCATTGGTCACTTTTGGCTCATTGACCGGCAAAAACACCCCGCGGCACGTTTTTCCAGGAGAGCCTTCTTGGGGCTTAACATACTCTAAGATAACCTCACCCTCGCCCACGGCCTCCAAATAACCCCTGCGCGAATAATCCACCCTACCTTGCTTGTCTTCCGCGTTTATTTTTTTCTTGTAGTGGACAATCAACGCGTCATTGACGGGCAGTACAGGATCAATGCCCTCCATCACCACAAAAGTGCTGTCTTTTTCAATGATATTGTTGATGCGCACCGAAGCAGCAATCTTTTTGACCTCTTGGCGCATGATGCCTTCGCGAATGCCTACAAGGATTTTTGCTTTAATTTTCTTTTTGTTAATTGCTTCAATCAATGCATTTTCAAAGTTAGAACTGTAGCGGATATCAACGCTCTTTTTAATCGTCACAACCGTCTTGGTGAGGTTTTTATTGGCCCCCAAAGAGAGGGGTGGAAGCATTGGAGTGGACTCGTCTTCAGCACGTGTATCAAAAATTTCAACCTTAAAGTGTTGCTCGACCTTTAGCTCAGGATTGAGGAAAAAATCATCTTCGTCAAAAAGTGACCGCGCTTCTTCGCTCACTTCTTTCCACTCTTCTTCCTCGCCTTGGCGATATAAGGTGGTCACTTTAAGGATTTTAAAATCTACCACTTCCACGTCAACATTGTTGGCGGTTGCAACATTTTTTAACTCTTTAACAACGTCTTGAGTATCAATAATAATAGGAGAAAATGTCACGGGAGGAGTTTCTTTTTTACCCTCTGCACCACTTCCTTTGGTTAGCTTGTTAAACAATCCCACGGTGCCACCTTTCTCACGTTGTTTTAATCTGTTTTGTATTATGATATACAAATCATTAAAAGAAGGTAAACCTCTCTTATTTTGGGCGTTTTGCCTTGTTTTAAAAAACTTTACCAGGACACGGTTTAATGGTGATTCGCTCCTTTTTTACTAACAGTATTGGCATTTTTGTGTCAAGAATTTTAGGCTTTATCCGCGATATTTTAACCGCTTCCATCTTGGGTGCCAATCTCTACAGTGACATCTTCTTCGTTGCCTTCAAACTCCCCAATCTTTTCCGTCGTATTTTTGCCGAAGGTGCGTTCACGCAAGCTTTTTTACCCGCTTTCACCAAAGCCACCAAAAAAGGACTTTTTGCCGCCAGTGTGTTTTTAAAATTTTCTTTTTTTCTCCTGGGCCTAACCTTGTTAGTGATGGTGTTTGCCCCTTGGCTCACCAAGCTCATTGCCTTTGGATTTGACGAAGCGACCATTACTTTAGCAGCGCCTCTTGTACGCATCAACTTTTGGTACCTTTTGCTGATTTATTGCGTCACCCTTGCTGCTTCGATGCTTCATTACCGTGGCCATTTTGCCACCACGGCTTTTTCAACAGCCCTTTTGAACCTCGCCATGATTGGAGCGTTGCTCGTTTCTGACTCTCAAAACCCCCATCAAGTCGTCTGGAATCTTAGTTTTGGTGTGCTCTTGGGTGGAGTTTTGCAAGCACTCACACACCTCATAGCCTTGAAAAAATTTCGCCTTCTTAAGCCCTTTTTGGGAAGCATGACCCGCCCCAAACACACCGCAACCGAACCCTCTTTTTACCGCAATTTTTTCCATGCAGTCCTAGGAGGAAGCACTGCACAACTGTCTGCTTTTTTAGACACGTGGTTAGCGAGTTTTTTGGCCTTTGGGAGCATCAGTTATCTGTACTACGCAAACCGTGTGTTTCAACTTCCCCTTGCCCTCTTTGCCATCGCTCTTTCTGTGGCTATTTTTCCAAGCATCACCAAGGCTCTTAAACGCGACGGGGAAGCTAAGGCACGCCTTTTTCTTGAAAAAGGGTTTTGGATGCTGTGCTACTTGCTGTGCCTTGCAACCCTTGGGGGCATTATGCTTGCTCCTGAAATCACCTGGCTTTTGTTTGAACGCGGCTCTTTTGTCGCCCAAGATACCCGCAACACCGCGCTAGTGTTGCAAATGTATCTTATCGGATTGCTACCATTTGGCTTGGCACGCCTTTTTTCTTTGTGGCTCTATGCCAACGACTTGCAAGCCAAGGCGGCTAAGATTTCTGCCATTAGTTTAGGGACAAATGTGGTTTTTTCCCTGATGCTCATCGGGCCATTTGAAGCGGCAGGCTTAGCATTAGCAAGTTCTCTTAGCGGTCTAGTGCTGTTGGTGCTCACCCTTCACGCCTATGGCGCCCAAGCGTTTTTAGCTATAATGCGCCCACAAAATATCGCAGGATTAGCGGCCATGTTGCTCGTAAGCAGCGTGCTAATTTGGGCAATCAAGGAGAGTGTACGTGGTTATTTATGATTCAACGCAAAAGACAAAAGTTCCTTTTGAACCCATTGTTCCCAACAAAGCAAGCATTTACGTGTGCGGACCAACGGTGTACGATGACGCCCATTTAGGCCATGCCCGCAGCGCCATCGCCTTTGACCTGTTGCGTCGCACCCTTGAGGCCAAAGGAATTGACGTTACCTTTGTTAAAAACTTTACCGACATCGACGATAAAATCATTGCCAAAATGCACCAAACAGGCCAAACCCTCGAAGCTCTCACCGAGTACTACATTGAACGTTACAAAGCCGACATGCAAGCCTTACATGTAAAGGATGCGACCCTAGAACCCAGAGCCACTCAAAGCCTCCCAAGCATCGTGCGACTCATTCAAACCTTGCTAGATAAAAACATGGCGTATACCCTAGAAGATGGGGTCTATTTTGACACCACAAAAGACACGGCGTATTTAAGCTTAAGCCATCAACACATCGAAGAAGCCAAAGCGCGGGTCGAAGAAAAGAGCACCAAACGTAATCCCAAAGATTTTGCTCTATGGAAGCGGGCCGACCAAGACCCTGTGTTTGACTCTCCCTTTGGAAAAGGACGTCCAGGGTGGCATATTGAGTGTTCGGCGATGATTCAAGAACATTTGGCACATGAGGGCGCATACCAGATTGACATCCACGCAGGAGGTGCGGATTTGTTTTTTCCTCACCATGAAAACGAGGCGGCACAAACGCGGTGCGCTTCGGGCCAACACCTTGCCAAATACTGGATGCACAATGGCTTTGTAACCATCAAGGGCGAGAAAATGAGCAAGTCTCTTGGCAACAGCTTTTTTGTCAAAGATGCGTTACATGTATACGATGGCGAAGTGTTGCGTTTTTACCTGCTCTCCACCCATTACCGCGCGGATTTTAACTTTAACGAAGAAGATTTACGCGCCTCAAAACGCCGTTTAGACAAGGTTTATCGCCTTAAAAAAAGGCTTCTAGACACACAAAACACACAAGTAGAGGCGGCCTTTAAAGAAAAGGTTTTAGAGGCACTTAGCGATGACCTTAATATTTCAAAAGCCCTAGCAGCCATTGATGAGATGATTTTACAAGGCAACGACGCACTGGATAAAACCCCTAAAGATAAAGCGCTCAAACAACGCCTTTTGGCCAACCTCCAGTGGATTGAAGAAGTGCTTGGCATTGGGTTACACGACCCTGTGGCCTACTTTCAACTGGGTGTCAATGACGCACAAAAAGAGCACATTGCCACGCAAATTGCGCTGCGCCAAGATGCCAAAAAAGCGAAGGATTTTACCAAGGCCGATGCCATCCGTGATGCCCTTGCTAGCAAGGGGTTTTACCTCATGGACACCCCTCAAGGAACCCAGTGGGAACAAGGCGAACCCCTCGCCCTCAAAAGCACCCAATCGGGATTTTAGCTTTTTTGAGCTACAATCCCGCCAAATGTTAGAAGGAAAGTGATGTACGATTTACTCAAAAAAATCATGTTTCAGCTCCAACCAGAAACGGCGCATGAGATCGCTGAACTAGGGTTAAGGCTTACTGGAAACTACGCTCCAGCACTCTTTTCACCCTTTGCTTCCACCTTTTTTGTAAGCGACGCGAGATTGGAACAACACCTCCTTGGCACCACCTTTCACAATCCTGTGGGCCTAGGTGCGGGATTTGATAAAAATGCCACCATGCTTAAAGGCCTCACCGCCCTTGGTTTTGGGCATATCGAATTTGGCACCATCACCCCAAAAGCACAACCAGGCAATCCTAAACCACGGCTTTTTCGCTTCCCCAAAGAAGAAAGTGTTCAAAATGCCATGGGCTTTAACAATGAAGGCTTGGTTAAGGTCAAAAAACGCCTTACTTCCCTCTATCCGTTTGCCACGCCCTTAGGCGCTAATATTGGGAAAAATAAAACCACTACGCCTGAAGACGCCCTAGAAGACTACCGTCTTTTGATTGAGGGTCTTAAAGACGTGTGCGATTTCATGGTCGTTAATGTCTCTTCGCCTAACACGCCAGGCCTGCGCGACCTTCAAAACGAAGCCTTTATCAGCGAACTTTTCACCATGGCTACAGCGCTAACCCGCAAGCCCATTTTGCTCAAAATTTCTCCCGATATGGAGATGGACGCGGCCCTTAGCCTGTGTGAATGCGCTATCAACCACGGCGCTCACGGCATTGTCGCAACAAACACCACGACAGAGTACGCCTTACTCCAAGGAGCCCAATCTTTTGGAGGCTTAAGCGGACGCGTCTTGAGTGAAAAAAGTGCCGCCTTTTTTAAACCCCTTGCGGAGGCATTTTTTGGCAAAACCGTGCTCATTAGCGTGGGCGGCATCAGCAGTGCCGATGAAGCGTATGAGCGCATTTTAGAAGGTGCTAGTTTAGTGCAAATCTACAGTGCCTTCATTTTTCAAGGCCCATCCCTCAACAAACGCATCAACGAGGGCATTTTAGCACGCATGAACCAAGACGGTTTTCACCACATCCAAGAAGCTATAGGGGCAAGACGATGACACGTCTGCTCCTTGGCGCCTTGATACTCACAGGAGGACTTATGGCAAATTCTTTGCCCCATTTTGAAACAAAAACCTTAAAAAACGACCTACAAATCGTAGTGATTCCCATGAATAATGGCACCAATGTCATCACTACTGACATTTTTTACAAAGTGGGAAGCGGAAGTGAAACCATGGGCAAAAGCGGTATCGCCCACATGCTTGAACACCTTAATTTCAAATCCACCAAAAACCTGCGCGCGGGCGAGTTTGATGAAATCGTCAAAGGCTTTGGTGGGGTCAATAACGCCTCCACAGGGTTTGACTACACCCATTATTTCATCAAAAGCTCCACAGGCAACCTTGACACGTCTTTGGGCCTTTTTGCCGAACTCATGCAAAACCTAAATCTCAAAGACGAAGAGTTTCAACCCGAACGCGACGTGGTTTTAGAAGAGCGTTTATGGCGCACCGACAACTCCCCTATGGGATTTTTGTATTTTCGCTTGTTTAACCATGCCTTTTTGTACCACCCCTACCACTGGACGCCCATTGGTTTTAAAGATGACATCAAAAACTGGACTATTGAAGATATTCGCACTTTTCACCAAACCCACTACCAACCCGCCAATGCCATCGTCCTTGTGGCGGGTGATATTGCGCCTTCAACGGTCTTTGAAGCGGCGCAAAAACACTTTGAAGCCATCCCCAACACGACGCCCATTCCTCAAAAGCACGAAGTTGAACCACCTCAAGATGGGGCAAAACGTGTCATGATCGAAAAAGAAAGTGAAGTGGAAATGGTTGCCATCGCTTACAAAATCCCTGATTTTAAACACCCTGACCAAGTGGCGCTCTCCGCGTTGAGCGAACTCTTAAGCAGTGGCAAAAGCAGTTACCTTAACGACCGCCTCATCGACCAAAAAAAGCTTGTCAATCAAGTCTACGCTTTTAGCATGGACAACAAAGATCCCGGCGTGTTTTTGTTTTTAGCCGTGTGCAATCCTGGCGTCAAAGCGGAAGTGGTAGAAGAGGAGATTTTGGCTATTATTGCAGATGTTCAAACAGGGAAGATTAGTGATACAGACATTGAAAAAGTAAAAACAAACACCAAAGCAGATTTTATCTATTCCCTTGAAAGTTCTAGTGGACTTGCTGGCCTCTTTGGTGGTTTCTTAGCCAAAGGCGACATCACTCCTTTACTTGAATACGAAGAGCGCATTAATGCACTCAACAAAGAAGAGCTTGCCAAGGCGGCAAATACCTATTTTATTCCTAAATATTCTACTACGGTAATACTACGAAAGGATTCTCATGAATAACCCTCTTATTGGCGCAATGACTGCACTGGTTACTCCTATTAAAAATGGCAAACTTGATGAAGTTGGATACACAAAACTCATTCAACGCCAAATTAACAACGGTATTGACGCGGTCGTTCCGGTGGGAACAACGGGCGAAAGTGCCACCCTTACCCACGACGAACACCGCCAGTGTATTGAGATTGCGGTGGATACGTGTAAAGGCACCAACGTGCGCGTCTTAGCAGGCGCTGGTAGTAATGCTACCTTTGAAGCTGTTGGCTTGGCGCAATTTGCAGAACAGCATGGAGCCGATGGCATCCTTTCTGTGACGCCTTATTACAACAAACCTATGCAAGAAGGACTTTTTTTACACTACAAAGCCATTGCAGAATCTGTAAATATTCCAGTGCTTTTATACAACGTTCCAGGACGCACGGGAGTTGATTTGTTGCCTGAAACCATCTATCGTCTTTTTAAAGCATGTCCCAATATTTACGGGGTCAAAGAAGCCACAGGCTCCATTGAACGTTGTGTTGATTTACTGGCCCATGAGCCAACTCTTGCGCTCATTAGCGGGGACGATGCTATCAATTACCCGCTTCTTTCCAATGGCGGTAAAGGGGTCATCTCGGTTACGTCTAACTTGCTTCCTGACCAGATAGCCGCCCTTACCCATCTAGCACTCAAAGAGCACTACAGCCAAGCAAAAGCCCTCAACGATAAACTCTACAACATCAATAAAGCACTCTTTTGCGAAAGCAACCCTATTCCCATCAAAGCAGCACTGCACATCGCAGGGCTCATTGACACCCTTGAATACCGCTTGCCGCTGAGTGCTCCTAGCAAAGAAAATATGAAAAAAATTGAGACCGTTATGGCTCAATACGAAATCAAAGGATTATAATGTTACAAGGAAAGACCCTCGTTATTAGTGGCGGAACACGCGGCATTGGACGCGCGATTGTTTTAGCCTTTGCCAAAGAAGGGATTGATATTGCCTTCACCTATAACGCCAATGGTGAACTCGCCACGCAACAAGCGGCGGAATTAGAAAAAGAGTTTGGCATTAAAGCCAGAGCGTACCCACTAAATATCCTTCAGCCCGAAGAGTATAAAACCGTCTTTGAAGCCATTGACAAAGACTTTGACCGCGTGGATTTTTTCATCTCAAATGCCATTATTTCAGGTCGCGCGGTCGTGGGTGGGTATACAAAATTTATGAAACTCAAACCCAAAGGGATTAACAACATCTTCACTGCCACGGTCAATGCCTTTGTCGTAGGCGCCCAAGAAGCTGCCAAACGCATGGAAAAAGTGGGGGGCGGAAGTATTATTTCTCTCTCCTCTACGGGCAACCTTGTCTACATTGAAAACTACTCAGGCCACGGTACATGTAAAGCGGCTGTAGAGGCCATGGTGCGCTACGCCGCAACAGAGCTTGGCGAAAAAGGCATTCGCGTTAACGCCGTCAGTGGTGGCCCTATCGAGACAGACGCCTTGCGCGCGTTTACCAACTACGAAGAGGTTAAAGACAAAACCGCTGAACTCTCTCCTCTAAACCGCATGGGAAAACCCGAAGATATGGCGGGGGCTTGTGTGTTTTTGTGTTCTGAAAAATCCAGTTGGGTCACGGGACACACCCTAGTGATTGACGGGGGAACAACCTTTAAATGACACTCAATCTTCCCAATTTTCTCGCCCTACTCCGCGTCATGATGGCACCCTTGTTGTTTGTGTTTTTAGTAGAGCGAGATGCGGCGCTGTTTCAAGGCATCCACCCCAGTTGGTTGGATTTCTTTGCGGCGTTGATTTTTGTTTTAGCCAGTGCGACAGACTTTTTTGATGGCTACATTGCAAGAGGTTGGAACCAGATGACAAAATTTGGCGCCATTCTCGACCCCTTGGCCGATAAAATGCTCATATTGGCTGCTTTTTTAGGCCTTGTGATGATAGACCGCGCGAACGGATGGGCGATTTATCTCATCCTCACCCGCGAGTTTTTCATCACAGGACTTCGTGTGATGGCCGTGAGCGAAGGGCGTAATGTTGCAGCGTCCATGGCTGGAAAAGTTAAAACCGTGTTTCAGATGATTGCGATTGGGTTTTTGATTATGAATTGGCCTTTTGCAACACTGCTTTTGTGGGTTGCTGTGGGCTTAACCTTGTACTCGGGCGCCGAGTATGTCATCGGATACACAAAAAGCGAGAAATCATGCTAACCTCCCTACTCGTTCTTTCCTTTTTAATCTTTTTTCATGAACTTGGCCATTTTTTAGCCGCACGTTTTTTTGGTGTCAAAGTAGAAGTCTTTAGCATCGGGTTTGGCAAAAAGATTTTAAAACGCCGTTTTGGCGACACCGAATACTGCCTAAGCGCCATCCCCTTAGGAGGCTACGTGCAGATGAAAGGACAAGACGACACCAATCCTTCCAATACGAGCGTAGACACAGACAGCTTTGGAGGTAAAACGCCCTTGCAGCGCATCGCTATCTTGTTTGCAGGGCCTTTTGCTAACTTTGTGCTTGCCTTTTTACTTTACCTTGCGATCGCCTCTCTTGGTGTGCTTAAACTTGCGCCAGAGATTGGTGGCGTTGGAGAAAACTCAGCCGCCGTGAGTGCAGGACTTTTGGAAAAGGACCGCATCCTTGCCATCAATGGCACCCCTATTCGCTCGTGGGATGAAATCAAACCCATCATCACCCAAACCCAAGGAGCTGTTGAGCTACTTGTGGGGCGAGAAAATGGCTCGTTGCTCCTCACCCTCACCCCTAAACTTAGCCAAAGCCAAACCATATTTGGAGAAGCTATCCAAGAACGCCTCATTGGCATCTCCCCTTCGGGTGAAACGGTCACCTTGTATTTTAAAGGAGTTGAGGGCGTGGAGTATGCGTGGCATGAAACCGTGCGCGCTGCAACGCTGATTGTACAAAGTTTGCAAAAAATGATCGAAGGGGTCATCTCCCCCAAAGAAATGGGCGGCGTGATTTCCATTGTTCAAATCACTTCTAGTGCCGCGGACGCGGGGATTGTGGCGTTGTTTATGCTCACTGCTTTGATTTCTGTGAACTTAGGGGTTATTAACCTCTTTCCTATTCCTGCGCTTGATGGCGGGCATATTATGTTCAATCTTTACGAAATGATTATGCGAAAACCTCCCAACGAAGCTGTTTATGCCAAGATGACCTACGCGGGATGGGGCCTGCTTTTAAGTCTTATGGCATTTACTATTGTCAATGATATTTTACGCCTCTCAGGAGCGTACCAATGAGCCATTATGAAACATCCCTAGACGCTGTTTTTTCCCGTATTGAAGCGGTGCGCGCACTGACTAATGAGCACCAAATCATCAAACTTGTAGCCGTCAGCAAAAGTGTTGAGCCACACCATGTAGAAGCTATGTACCGTGCAGGACAGCGGGCCTTTGGTGAAAACAAGGTGCAAGAACTTTCACGCAAAAACGTGGCATTGTCCACCTTACCCATTGAGTGGCATTTTATCGGGAGGTTGCAAAAAAATAAGATTAATCAGCTTATTGACCTTAACCCCTTCCTTGTGCATTCGTGCGACTCTTTGGCCTTGGCGATGGAGTTAGATAAACGCTTACATGTAAAGGAAAAAACTCTTCCTGTTTTATTGCAAGTCAACAGTGCCAAAGAAGAGTCCAAGGCGGGTGTTTTGCCAGAAATGGCTGTGGAGACCTATCTAGCCATCCAAGAAACCTGCCCCAATCTTCAGCTTCGTGGGCTCATGAGTATCGGAGCCCATACCGAGGATACGACTATTATCCAAGACAGTTTTGAAACTACCTATCGTCTTTATGAGTCTTTACACAAACACGGAGCAAAAGTTTGTTCCATGGGTATGAGCAACGATTTTGAACTCGCCGTACGTTGTGGTTCCAATATGCTTCGTCTTGGAGGCGTTTTATTTAGCTAATACCCCTCTTTTTTTTGAGTGAGAAAACCCTTCTCACTCCTTTCTTTTAAGATTACATGTAAACCATTTTTGCACATCTTTTAATCAGCGTTAAGCGTACTATGTTATAGTAAAGATTACCATCCACCGTACGCTTGGACAAACCATTGAAACCATTACTTTTCATACTCTTTTTATTTTGTTATTTTTCTCTTCCTCTTAGCATTCATGCTAGAGCAGATTTTCTAACACAAGAAGAGCGCGAGTATATTTCAAAGTACCCTATTTTAAGGGTTTCAAACGATACACAGCAATATCCGTATAGTTTTTATGGAAGCTACCAACCTCAAGGTTATGTGGTTGATTTCTTGCGCCTTCTTGCTTCTAGGCTTGAACTTGACATTCAATTTGTCAGCAACACCTCTCAATCACTCGCCCATTTGTTTCACGAGGGACATCTTGACATCTTAGCACCCACGCTCTCTTCTTTTCTAGAAGAAGAGAGCGCACTTTTAAGTGATGCTATTTTAAACATACAATATGCATTAATAACGCGCACCAACGCGCCTCTTTCTCTCCAATCCCTTGCAGGAAAAAACCTTGCCCTTTCCCAAGAGTATGGCAAAACCGAAGTGATTCAAAAACGCTACCCTGAAAGCAATTTTCTGATTTTTGACTCTCCTAAAGAAGCACTTGAAGCCGTTGCCTTTGGCTTGGCAGATGGAGCCATTGAGGATTTTATAGTAGCATGCTATATCATGAACCGCTATATGCTCGCCAATCTTAACGTAGTACGTCTGCGCGAACCTCACCTAAACGACACATTGCATCTCGCATTAAATCCAGAGGCCTCACCTTTGCAACGCATCCTCAACAAAACGATACGCACCATCAAGGAAGAAGAATTGTATGCCTTGCGAAGCAAGTGGTTTCACGCCATTCAAAGCGATCGTCTTGCCACACTAGACCTCACCTTCGATGAAAAACACCATTTGGAAAAACTAGGCACTATCCGCCTGTGCATTGATCCAAACGCAATGCCTCTTGAAGGGAGCCAAGAAGGTAAACACGTGGGCATGTCGAGCGATTATATGCATTTGATTGAAGAAATTCTCGGTGTTCCTATCCACATGATTCCAACACGCTCTTGGGCAGAATCTCTCGAAAAAGTAAAAACGCGCCAGTGCGATATGGTTTCACTAGCAATGCCCACGCCCGAACGTCGACTTTACCTACGCTTTACAAAACCTTATTTAACCATTCCTCTGGTGCTTGTCACGCGCCCAGAGGAAATCTTTTTTTCTGATGTTTCCACTATCTACAATCGTCCTATTGGCATCGTTAAGGGGTATTCTCATGGGGAAATTTTACGGGTAAAGTACCCAAAAATGCACTTTGTAGAAGTAAAAGACGTTCACGAAGGACTTAGCAAAGTGCATAAAAAAGAACTTTTTGGTTTTGTGGATTCCTTGCCTATTTTAGGAAGTATTATCCAAAAAGAATTTGCCACCCAACTCAAAATTGCTGGCAAGTTTGATGAATCTTGGGAGCTTGGTCTTGGTGTACGCAACGACGACCCGCATTTGTTTACCATTCTTGAAAAAGCCGTTGCATCCATTGATGTTGACGTGCATCAAGAAATCCTCAATAAATGGATTTCAGTGCGCTACGAGCGCGGGGTGGACTATGGGTTTTTACTAAAAGTCCTAGGCGCGTTTGCTTTATTTGTGCTTTACTTGCTTTTTCGACAACGAGAACTCAGTCGCCACAACCATCAACTCGTCCTTCTCTCCGCAACAGACGTTCTCACAGGCATCTACAACCGTATGAAACTAGACGAATTGCTTTCTCAAGAATACAACTATTTTCTTCGCTACAAGCGTGATTTATCCCTCATCATTATTGATATTGACAATTTTAAAAAAGTAAACGACACTTTCGGGCACAAGGTTGGCGACGCTGTGTTGGTGAGATTTACACAGATTATCACCCAAGAAAAACGCACCACAGATATTTTTGGTAGATGGGGAGGAGAAGAGTTTTTACTCATTTGCAAAGAAACCGACGCCAACGGTGCGGAAATCTTGGCGGAAAAAATCAAAGCCACCCTCAAACGCACTGAATTTGAACACGTTGGCCACAAAACCGCTAGCTACGGCATCACGCAATTCAAAGAAGGTGACACGATTGAGTCTGCCTTTATTCGCGCGGACAAGGCATTGTACTGCGCAAAAAGCAAAGGGAAAAACCGTATCTGTACTTTTTAGCCTTACATGTAAAGGTGCTGGTAATACACACCCAAAAGAATAACACTCATTTTTCCTAACCCCTCTTCCACTAACAAACGCTCTTCTTTGTAAAACAACGTTTCATTCAGGTGTTTGTGTAACCCAAGCACATACCCACTCGCCGCTTCAAAAGAGGCTTCTTTACGCGTGTCAAACAAAACAAACAATTCAATAGCTTCACTAATAGAAGAAAGATACAAGCGAATCAACCCGTACATTTTCGCTTCCACCGGCGAAAGCTCGCTCTCAAAAGCCTGAAGGGAAGTACTTAAAAAATGTTGTTTTTGGGGAAAATTTGCCCCCAAGAGGGTGTGAATCAAGTGCTGTCGCTTGAGTTTTAACTCCTCAGGAAGTGCTTGATTGCGGTAGCGTGCTAACAAGGAAAGAGCTTGGTTAGTTCCTGTAAGTTCCACCGCCCCATCTGCTTTTAAAAGGGCTTTGATTTGCTTACATGTAAAGCGTGTTTTGCTGCACAACGCTTCTTTATCAAGGGCTTCAAGCACTGCTTGGTGCAACGCTTTGGTTTCGCTCTCTTCACATTTGGCGAGTATTTCTAACAAGTAGTGCATCACTTTTGTGTCTGCGTTCATTTCTTATCCTTACATGTAATGCGTTGGGGCGATTATAGCAAAGAAAAAAGACTTTACAAAAAGAGTGACGTGGTGTACAATGCCCTAACCTCACCCAAAGGAAACCCCATGAGTTTACTACTTTCTCCCGCCTCCATCGGCTCACTTTCTCTTAAAAATCGCATCGTTATGCCACCCATGTGCCTCTACAGCGCTACGCACGAGGGGCATGCCACTCCGTTTCACACCTTGCATTATGGCGCAAGAGCCCTTGGTGAAACGGGTCTTATCATCGTCGAAGCCACAGGCGTCGAACCTCGTGGACGCATTAGCGACAAAGATTTGGGTTTATGGAACGACGCCCACATTGCCTCCCATAAGAGTCTCACAGACACATGCCACTTTTTTGGCGCTGCCATTGGTGTCCAGCTTGCCCATGCGGGCAGAAAGTGCGAATGCGCCGACGAAACACCCATTGCACCCAGTGCCTTAGCTTTTAGCGACGCGGCACCTTATAAAACCCCCAAGGCCATGAGCCTTGAAGAGATTGCAACTGTGACTGATGCTTTTGTTCAAAGCGCCTTACGCGCACAAAAAGCAGGGTACGATGTAGTGGAAATCCACGGCGCACACGGGTATTTGCTTTGCGAATTTCTCTCTCCTTTGAGCAACCAACGCGAAGACCAGTATGGAGGAAATTTAGAAAACCGTTGCCGCTTCTTGCTAGAGGTTGTCACTTCCATCAAAAAAGCCATCACCTTGCCTGTGATTGTACGCCTCTCAGCACATGAATGGATGAAGGAAGGGTGGCAACGTGAAGACACCCTTATCTTAGCCAAGGCACTTGAAAAAGCAGGTGTCGACGCCCTTCACATTTCCTCTGGCGGCAACCAAGCTGCGCCAGACAACCGCCCTCGCCTCGTCCCTTTATACCAAGTCGGCGAAGCCAAAGCCATCAAAAACAAAGTGGGCATCCCTGTGATTGCCGTGGGGCAAATCTCCACGCCTATTGAAGCTGAAGCTCTTTTGATAGGAGAAACGTGCGACTTTGTAGCCTTT
Source organism: Campylobacterales bacterium (assembly GCA_014859645.1). Classification (GTDB taxonomy): domain Bacteria; phylum Campylobacterota; class Campylobacteria; order Campylobacterales; family Campylobacteraceae; genus Sulfurospirillum_B. The sequence goes on along the minus strand of JACUTV010000001.1, from coordinate 93,424 downwards.
GGACGCGAACTCTTACGCAATCCTCATCTTGGTATTGAAGCCGCGAAACTCTTTAAAGAGCCGACAAAGATTCCAGCACCCTACGCAAGGGCTTATCTGTAATACATTTGAATTATATAAAAAGTAATGGATTACATGCCTTTGTGCCATGAAATCCCTTTTTGACCTTGCGTGCAAAAGAGGTACTTCTAAGACAAGATGAGTATAATGCCGTTTTTTTATACAAAGGAGTCTGTGTGGATTGGTCGTTTATTGTCTCGGTATACATTAAATTTTTCTTTTTAATGACCCCGTTTTTTGTACTTTCGATGTTTTTAGTGATGACCAAAGAAGAAAGTAGTGTTGCAAAAAAGAAGCTTGCTTTACATGTAAGCGCTTCGGTGATTTTTGCATGTACCATTTTACTTTTTTTCGGAAATTATATTTTTGACCTTTTTGGTATCACCCTAGACGCCTTTCGCATTGGGGCGGGGGCACTACTTTTCTTAACTGCCGTTTCACTCATCCAAGGGCCAAAAACCGATGCGCTTCCCAAAGAGGTAAACTCCATTGCAGTTGTGCCTTTGGCGATTCCTATCACTATCGGGCCAGGTACCATTGGTGCTTTGCTTGTGATGGGTGCGGGCATGGAAGGGGTACATCAAACTCTACAAGGACTTTTTGCGCTTATTTTAGCCGTGGGAAGCGTGGGCGTGATGCTCTATTTTTCAGGTGCGATTGAACGTGTGGTTGGAAAAAATGGCTTGACGGTACTCAGTAAGATTACAGGGCTTGTACTTGCCGCTCTGGCTGCGCAGATTGTGTTTACGGGAATTAAAAATTTTTTAGAATTGTAAAGGGGATTAAACCCCTTTACATGTAAGGGTTATGCAAGTGCTTCTTTAGCGTACTTAATGCCCAAATCAAAGGCTTTAATGTTTGATGCGTGTACTTTTTCAGGGACCTTAGAAAGCATGACTCCCTTGACCAAATCATGGTCAAGGACTTCTGTCATCTCAAGGGCGATCGCTAAGGCAACAACCGACTGGGTAATTACGTTGCCCACTTCTTCTTTAGCAATGGTAATAATAGGAATCTCGTAAATTCGCCATTTCTTGCGGTCTTCATCAGAAGGCTTCACAAGGTTTGGCTCTACAACGATAATCCCACCCTCTTTTACCCCTTCTTTAAACTGATCGTAGCTCACCTGTGCCGTAGCGAGCATGAACTCAATCTCGCCTTCATTGGCGTAGGGAAACAAAATCTCGCCCTCGTCCAACAAAATATCTACTTTGGTTGGACCGCCACGCACTTGCGAGGTGTACGTAGACGCTTTAACGCCATACCCACCATCTTTTATTTTTGCAGCAGCCAAAATCTCCCCTGCCAAAATAACTCCTTGACCACCTACACCAACAAATCGTAACTGACTTCGCATCCCGCCTCCTTAGAGCTTCACTTGGCTTTTTGTTTGAGCTGCTTCAATCACTTTTTGGTACCCTTTACAGTACTCAAGTTGGGTTGTGTCATGCTTTAAAATGCCTGTGGGAAACTTATTTTTTCGTTCTTCTTCGCTAAATTCATCGTATTTTTTCTTGGGTGTAATACGTCCCTCAATCCACTTAAGGTTTTGAATCGCATCGCCCATTTTATTTTTTCGGCCAAGGTTGATGTGGCAGTTGGAAAAAATATCAAAAAAGGAATAACCCTCGTGCTTAAAACCCTCCACAAAAACTTTTTCAAGTTTCTTGGGGTCCAACACTGACTCGCGCGCCACAAAGGTCGCACCTGCTGCCTCAGCCAACACAGCAGCATCAAAACTCGGATCAATATTGCCATACTGCGCTGTCACTGTCCACATGCCCTGAGGGGTCGTAGGAGAGGTTTGAGAGTTAGTAAGACCATAAATGAAGTTATTGATAAGCACATGGTTCAAATCGATATTTCTTCGGCACCCGTGAATGGTGTGATTTCCCCCGATTGCCAAACCGTCGCCATCACCTGTCACTACGATGACTTTTTTGGTGGGGTTGGCAAGCTTAATGCCTGTAGCGTAAGCGATAGCACGACCATGGGTCGTGTGAACGGTGTTACAGTTGATATACGAACTGGTTCGTCCACTACAGCCAATGCCTGAAACCACACACACGTCGTTCATGTCCCAGCCCAGTTTTTCAATCGCGCGGATAATCGCTTTTAAGATAACCCCGTCGCCACAGCCCCAACACCACAACGTAGGCATTTTGTCACTGCGTAAGTATTCGTCATAATTAAAGGCCATTACATCATCTCCTTAACTTTTGCTACCATTTCACTAGGAGCAATGGGGCGCCCGTTGGCTTTATGCAAGGTTCCAAAATCATCTCGCTTCATCACACGTTGAATCTCTTCAAGATATTGCCCCATGTTTAATTCTGTCACAAAAATCTTTTTAAAACGTGCTGAGATTTCGCGCATACGTTTTTTAGGACTTGGCCACAGGGTGATAGGTCGAAATAATCCTGCCTTAATGCCCTCAGAACGCAGTTTAACCACCGCTTCTTTTGCCGCACGTGAAATACTACCATAGGCAATAATACACACTTCTGCGTCGTCTAACATATACTCTTCATAGCGTACCAAATCTTCGTGATTGGCGCGAATTTTATTCATGAGTCGGCTGATATTGTACTGGCATTGGTGCTCATCTTCTGTGGGAAAGCCTGTAGGTCCATGGTGCAACCCCGTAACGTGATAGCGGTAACCTTTGAAGAAAGGGTTGAGGGTTGCGGGTTCCGTTGGGCCGGCTTCGTAAGGGCGATATTCTAGCGGGTCGCCTGCGAATTCCTTGCGCTTCACAATACTGCTTTGAATCACTTCCAAATCTGGCAAAATCGCTTTACCGTGCATGTGTCCCAGGGTTTCATCTAGCAACACAAATACTGGTGTCATGTATTTTTCAGCAATATTAAATGCTCGCACTGTCTCTGTGTAGGCTTCTTCCAAACTACCAGGACACAAAGAGATAGACTCAAAGTCCCCGTGGGTTGGGTATTTTGCTTGACCAATGTCTGCTTGTGAAACGCGTGTTGGAAGACCAGTAGAGGGGCCACCACGCATAACATTAACAATTACCAAAGGAATCTCTGCGATAAACCCAAGGCCAATTTGTTCCGCTTTTAAAGAGATACCGGGTCCCGAAGAAGCCGTCATGGCTTTTGCACCACTCATAGACGCCCCAAGAGCAACGGAAATACCTGCAATCTCATCTTCCATCTGAATAAACGTTCCGCCACTGCGTGGCAATAAAACACTCAAATCGTGCGCAATTTCACTCGAAGGTGTGATGGGATAGCCACCAAAAAAATTACATCCACACTCTACGGCAGCTTTAGCTGCGAGCGCATTGCCACTTGATACTACTTCTCTAGCCATTCATTCTCCCTATGCGCTCAATTTTCGATAGGCATTTAGCTTGACAGCTTCAGCTCGTGCCTTTGCTTCGTCGGTCAGTTTTGCAAATTTAAACTCACCACGCTCAGCCACATAAATAGCAAAATCCGGACAGTGAAGCTCACAATCCCTACAGCCAATACACGAAGTTGGTTCCACCACTTCAATCATCGACCCTAGCGTTGAACCAGGAGCTGGAACCATTGCTAGAACTCCTGCAGGACACAAACTTACACATACATCACATGCCTTACAGCGTGTGGTATTGACCCAAACCGGAGTTTCCTCCGGTGCCGCCATGACGCTCATCCGTCTCTCCTTATAATGTGATTACCCACAAAGGGTTATCGTTTGTTTAAAACCTCAGCTATTTTTTTACCAATATCAGCGGGAGATTGAACCACGCTCACACCTGCGGCACGTAGTGCTTCCATCTTTTCTGCTGCTGTTCCTGCGCTCCCACTCACAATTGCGCCTGCATGTCCCATGCGCTTGCCTTTTGGGGCAGTTTGTCCAGCGATGAATGCTACCACGGGTTTGGTAATATTCTCTTTAATAAACGCTGCGGCTTGAATCTCTAAATCCCCACCAATTTCTCCGATGAGTACAATAGCTTCTGTTTGTGGGTCTGCTTCAAACAAGGGTAACAGTTCTTTATAGCTCAGTCCGATGATAGGATCGCCCCCAATGCCCACAGCCGTGCTAATCCCAAGGCCTTCTTTGCACACTTGGTTGGCGCCCTCATAGGTCAAAGTGCCTGATTTTGAAATGAGTCCCACAGAACCTTTTTTGAAAATCACACCTGGCATGATGCCAATCTTACATTCGCCAGCTGTAATAATCCCTGGGCAGTTTGGCCCAATGGTTTTCATCCCTTTTTTGGTTGCATACGCCTTAGCCATCTGCATGTCACGCACAGGGGCACCTTCGGTGATGATTACTGCAAGGGCAATCCCTGCATCCGCAGCTTCCATCACCGCATCCGCCACAAAAGCAGGAGGAACGAAAACCATGCTCACCGTAGCACCTGTTGCGCTCACCGCGCTAGAAACCGTGTCAAACACAGGTAGATTAAGATGTGTTTGGCCTCCCTTGCCCGGCGTCACGCCGCCTACAATCTTCGTGCCATACTCCAAACACTGTTGTGCGTGAAAACTGCCCTCTTTACCTGTAAATCCTTGAACAATCACTTTCGTCTCTTGGTTTACTAAAATACTCATACGTTTTCTCCCTTAGCTGCAGCCACTGCCTTTTTGGCACCATCTTCAAGGTCATAAGCCGTAATAATATTGGCAATTTTGGCTTGTTTTAAAATTTCTGCGGCTTCTTTGGCATTGGTACCATCAAGCCTTACGATCACTGGCACACTTACATTTACCAGTTTCGTAGCTTCTAAAATACCATTAGCAATGCGGTCACATCGCACAATGCCGCCAAAAATATTAACAAAGATAGATTTAACATTGGGATCTTTAAGGATAATCTCAAAGCCTTTGGCGACAGTTTGGGCATTGGCCCCGCCGCCCACGTCTAAGAAGTTTGCTGGTGTACCGCCGACGTAATTGATTGTATCCATCGTACCCATGGCAAGTCCTGCGCCATTAACCATGCATCCTACGTTGCCATCAAGCTTTACATAACTCAAGCCAAACTCGCCCGCTTCACGCTCAGCTGGGTCCTCTTCAGTGATGTCACGCATGGCGGCAATGTCAGGATGACGCCCTAAAGCGCTATCATCAAACCCCATTTTGGCATCTAGGGCGACAAAAGCACCCGCACCTGTTTTTACTAAAGGGTTAATTTCAATCATTTCCGCGTCATTTTGCATGTATAACGCATACAGTGCTGAAGCAAATTTAATAAAGGCGCTCACTTGCTCTTTAGGAAGTCCTAAACCAAAGGCAAGTTCCCTGCCATGGTAGCCTTGAAAGCCAATACTTGGGTCGATAGTCACTTTGATGATTTTCTCAGGCGTGGACGCAGCAACCTTTTCAATCTCCATGCCCCCTTCCGTAGAAGCCATAATGAGTGGCATTTCTTTGGCGCGGTCTAACACAATACCAAGATACAACTCATCGGCGATGTCTGCACCCTCTTCAATGTAGACCTTGCCTACCACTTTGCCCTCAGGACCTGTTTGATGTGTCACGAGTGTCATGCCTAAAATGGCTTGCGCGTGCTCTTTGACTTCTTCAAGGCTTCGCGCTAGCTTAACACCACCCCCAAGACCTCTTCCTCCTGCATGAATTTGAGCTTTTACTACCCAAACCGACCCGCCTAGCTTTTTGGCGTTTTCCACTGCCTCGTCCACACTAAAGGCAATGTAACCTTTTGGAACAGGTACACCAAAACGACTGAAGATTTCCTTTGCCTGATACTCGTGAATATTCATCAAACCTCCTAGAGAGCCCTCACCGCAAGGCTTAGGCCTTAAATTGTCGATAACTGTAGTACGACTTATCTATCAAAAACGATACAAATCATAACTATAGTGAGAATTTACTGCAACTTTAAGGTTGGGAAAATACGGCACTCGCAACCCTTTGTTTCGAAAAAAAGTATAACTTAATTTCAAAATTGTTTCAATTTTATTGGTTATTTATGACAACTTAACAAAGGGAGTGGGAATTTAGTAACATAATCTGCGCGGCAACCTCTTGAACACTCTCTTTTAGGGCATTGCGCTCTTGGGTATTTAGCGGCAATGCAAGGTGAGAGCTGACCCCTTGACGTCCTAGAGCAACCACGACACCGGTTACAATATCGGAGTATCCGTATTCGCCTTCCAATAAATACGCACAAGGCATCAATCGGTTTAAGTCTTTAAGAATTGACTCTACCATAGCGCACACAGCCGCTGCAGGGGCGTAGTAAGCAGAGGTTCCCATCAAAGAGACAATCCTAGCCCCTCCTGCTTGGGTTGTTTTCACGACTCCAGTGAGTGCTTCTTCACTCAATATATCCGCAATAGGCACTCCTTTGAGCGTTGAAAAACGGGGGAGAGGAACCATGGCGTCACCATGGCCTCCTATCACAAGTGCTTCAACTTGCCCCTCGCCAAAACCTGCCGCTTCAGTGATAGCATGCGCCATCCTTGCGCTGTCTAGTACTCCCGCCATACCAACGACCCGCTCCCGCGGAAATCCTGTGTGCTGCAAGGCCACATACACCATGGCATCTAAAGGGTTTGAAACCACAATGATGATGGATTCTGGCGCTACGCGTTTGATGTCAAGGCAAAGGGACTTCATAATCGAAGCATTTTTAAACAACAAATCCTCGCGACTCATCCCTGGCTTTCGCGGACTTCCTGCGGTAATTACTACCACAGAAGCTCCCTGTAAGGCATCCATATCTTGTGCTACATGTACGGCCGTACTTGAGTGCGTAATGGAAGCGGCCTGGGCGATATCGTAGGCTTTTCCTTGCGCTACTTCCTTGGCGATGTCGTACAAAACAACATCCCTACATAGCTGATTAAATGCAAGCATACTGGCGATACTTGCCCCTACATTACCCGCTCCAATAATGGCTACCTTGCTCATGTGCGGTTTTAGAACGCTTCCAAGAGTGCGTTTAACGTAGCGCTTGGGCGCATTGCACGTGAAGCCTTGCCTTCATCAAGACGATAATACCCGCCCAAATCCACACTGGACCCTTGCACGGCGCTCAATTCTTTGATGATATTTGCTTCACCCTGGGCAAGCCCTTGTGCCAAAGGTGCTACTTTTGCTTGAATCTGTGCATCCTTGCTTTGGGCAGCTAACGCTTGGGCCCAGTACAGTGCGAGGTAAAAATGGCTTCCTCGGTTGTCAAGTTCTCCACATCGGCGTGAAGGGGATTTGTCCTCGTCTAAAAACACACCTACAGCAGTGTCTAAGCATTCGGCCAAGATAGCTGCTTTGGTGTTTTGTTGGGTTGTGGCAAGGTGTTCCAAGGAAGCCGCTAGGGCCATAAATTCACCCAAAGAGTCCCAGCGCAAATGGTTTTCTTTGATAAATTGTTGCACGTGCTTGGGCGCAGAACCTCCCGCACCTGTTTCAAACAACCCGCCTCCGTTCATAAGTGGCACGATAGAAAGCATTTTCGCACTCGTACCAAGCTCCAAAATAGGAAACAAGTCGGTGTTGTAATCCCGCAGCACATTCCCTGTGACAGAGATGGTATCTTTTCCCTCTCGCATGCGTGTCAAACTCACCTTGGTTGCCTCTTCAGGAGAGAGAATCTTTATATCAAGTCCGCTGGTGTCGTGGTCGTTGAGGTATGTTTTCACTTTTTCAATGAGCACCACATCATGTGCACGGTTGTCATCTAGCCAAAAAATAGCAGGCATTCCGCTTAGGCGTGCCCGTGAAACCGCAAGCTTCACCCAGTCTTGAATCGGCGCGTCTTTAGTTTGGCACATGCGCCAAATATCGCCCTCTTCTACATCATGGGAAAACAACACCTCACCAGCGCTATTTTTCACCGTGACGGTGCCTTGAGTGGAGATGGGGAAAGTTTTATCGTGAGAGCCGTATTCTTCGGCTTTTTGTGCCATCAACCCTACGTTTGGTACGGTTCCCATGGTTGCTGGGTTTAAGGCGCCATGCTCTTTGCAATCTTCAATGACCGCTTGGTAAATGCGTGCATAAGAGCGGTCAGGGATGAGGGCTTTGGTGTCTTCAAGCTTCCCTTCTTTGTTCCACATTTTTCCAGAACTGCGAATCATCGCTGGCATAGACGCATCCACGATGACATCACTGGGTACATGTAAGTTCGTAATGCCTTTGTCCGAATCTACCATCGCCAGAGGGGCATTTTCTTCTAAAATCGCCGCAATGTCCGCTTTGATGGTCTCTTTAAGAGCAGAATCTAGCTGTTCTATTTTACTTATCACGTCCCCAAAACCATTGGTAGGGTTAACCCCAAGTGCCGCAAAAGTTTGCGCGTGTTTGGCAAAAAGTTTTTTAAAGTACACCTTCACCGCGACCCCAAACATGATAGGATCAGATACTTTCATCATGGTTGCTTTAAGGTGCAATGAAAGCAAAATACCCTCTTTTTTAGCTTCTTCCATTTGCGCTTCAAAAAACTGTTCGAGGCTTTTTACGCGCATGCGCGAAGCATCAAGCACTTCACCCTCCACCACCTTTAGCTCTTTTTTGAGCACCACCTGTTCGCCATTTTTTGCTTCCAAAACAATGCTTACTGTGTCCGCTTTTGGCATCACCACAGAACGCTCGCTTCCGTAAAAATCATCCGCTTCCATGTGCGCCACATGGGTTTTGGACGCCCTAGACCACGCTCCCATGGAGTGAGGATGTTTTTTGGCGTACGCTTTAACGGACAGGGGTGCGCGACGGTCAGAGTTGCCTTCTCGAAGCACAGGATTCACAGCACTGCCAAGCACTTTGGCATACCGTGTTTTGATGGCTTCTTCTTCTTGTGTTTGGGGAGATTGGGGGTAATTAGGAAGGACAAATCCTTGGTCTTGGAGTTCTTTAATGGCGGCATTTAGTTGCGGGATGGAAGCAGAAACGTTGGGAAGTTTTATGATGTTTGCTTCAGGGTCTTTAGTGAGGTTTCCAAGTTCTGCTAAGTCGTCTGGATACGGTGTGTTTGCGCTTTCAGGGAAAGCAGACAAGATGCGTCCTGCTAGTGAAATATCTTTGGTTTCTACCTTAACCCCAGCAAGGGAAACAAACCGTTGTACGATGGGTAAAAATGAGTAGGTCGCCAACGCAGGGGCTTCATCGACTTTTGTGTAAATAATCCTAGACATGTGCAGAATCTCCTTGGTAAATTTTGGAACGATAGTAGCATCTTCCACGTAAAAACCACACTAAAGTGCCCAAGTAACTCAAAAGCTTAAACCTTTACATGTAAGGCTTACATGTAAAGGGATTGTTCACCTGCCTTGATTCATGGCGCGTTGGTGTTCGGCATAGGTTTTTGTAAAGGTATGTTTTCCGCTCGCCGTGCGCACAAAATAAAGATATTCCGTCTCTTTGGGGAAAATAGCCGCCCGCAAGGCTTCTTTACTCACCGTGGCCACAGGGTGCGGGGGAAGGCCTGCGTGTTTGTAGGTATTATAAGGCGAATCGTCCTCACGGATGCGTTGTGGGGTGACTTTGGTGTTAGAATAAGGCCCATAATTTAACGTGCCGTCCATTTGCAAACGCATCCCTTTTTTAAGGCGATTGTAAATCACCGAAGAAACCAAGGGCATCTCTTTCACTGAACCTGCTTCTTTTTGGATGATAGAAGCGATAATCACATACCGATACCATCGCCGCTCGTTATACTCTCCAAAAATCTTTTGCGCCAACGCTTCATGGGAAGCTTTGGAAAGGGAGACGAGATAAAACACCAAGTGGCGCTCGCCAATCCCCATGGGAACATGGTACGTCTCAGGTGAGAGCACTCCTTCTGGATAAGGGGTAAAACCAGCATAGGCTTCTTGCAAACGGGCCTTTGAGAGTCCAAAATCCCGTGCAACTTGCTCAAAAAACATTTCGGTTGTTTCACCAGGAATGAGCGTCAAGGGCACCATGGCAGCTTTTGCGGTGGTGAGTTTGTAGTAAAAATCTGCCCGAGACAACCGCGTTGTCCCCATGTCGATCCAGCCTGATTGTGGCCATCCAAGAAGCGCAACAACGTACTTGTCAATCGTGGAAGAGAGGTGGAATTGGCGTTGTTCAAGATATGTTATAATCTGGCCTATCGTCCCACTGGGCACATACACCACGCTCGTGGTCGTCACTGGACGCGTAAGATAAAACAAAAGCGACAATAGCATGATCAGTATCACATCACACACAATGAAAAAAATTTGGACGCCTATTTTAGTACTTTTTATTCTCTGCATCGCGTTCCTAACAACTCTCTTTTACGGGATTCGGATTAGTTCTCTCTCGATAGGAGGGGTTTATGTCGATCAATTGTACATAAAGCTACATAAAAAACTGATTGTAAGCGCACAAGAAGTGCGCCTCAATAAAGCCTCTTCGCAGGAAAATTCGCGGGAAGAAATCGTTGCTATTTTGAAGTATTTGCCGTGGATGGACCGCCTTTTTTACTCTATCAACATCGAAAATCTTCGCTACGAGGACGAACATATCGTCCTTCGCTATCACCACGATATGTTTTACTTAGACTCCAATTATGTCACCATCGACGCCACGCTCAATCCCCTAGAGCGCGGGGCGGCCATAGGGATTAAAAAGCTGCTTTTAAAGGATTTTAACCTCGAACTCCAGGGGAGTCTAGACCTCGACATCCTGACGCAAGCAGGATTTTTTCAAGGAAATTTCACGACACACGGCATCTCGGGAAGTGTTGCGCTAAAGCTTGAAGATATGCTTCTTTCTTATGTGGCCCAAACCACCTCTTTTGAAACCCTTGAACCTTTCATGGAAGCGTTGAGCACTGCTGTAAACTTAGAAAAAGAGATAGGCGAATGGATTTATCAAAAGATTGTTGCCAGTGCGTATCAAATCGACTCTCTTGAAGGAAAAATCGACCTTTTAAGCGGGGATTTCTTCCCTTACGAGATGAAAGGCTTCGCGCGAGGCAAGGATGTCAAAGTCACCTTTGAACCCACTCTGCCCCCTGCGCTCATCGAAAACCTTAGTGTGGAACTTTCCAATAATCAACTCATTTTTCATATCGACACCGCCTCATACGAAGGCATCGACATAGGCCGATCGGAAGTCTATATCTACAATCTTTTGACGGAAAAAAATGGCATTGTTGTTACCCTAAAAACAAAAACACAGCTTGATGCGCGTATTCATCGCATCTTACAAGCTTATGGGATTGCCATTCCGCTCTCTCAAACCAGTGGCATAACCGATGGCACATTAGAGCTTGACATTCGCTTCTTGCCTTACAGCCTTAAAGCCAAAGGTACTTTCTTGCTTCATGATGCCAATATACGCATCGCAGGCGTGCCTTTTTACTCACGAGAAGCGACCATTGGACTTGAAAACACAACATTAACCCTTCGAGATGCCCATTTGCGCTACGAAGATATCCTTGACCTTGTGGCCTCAGGGGTTATTGAAACCACGGAAGGAACCTTTGAGGGTCAAGGGATGATTGAGCGCTTACATGTAGCGCACCAAGGGGAAAATATTATCTCTCTTTCAAAGGTTTCTTCGCCATTGCGTTTGGATTTTTCCACTCCTGATGTGCTTATCTCCATCCCCAAGCTTGCCACTTCTTTGCGTTTTGGGGAGCACGAAAACCGCATCGCCCTTGCGCGCCTTGACTTACTATACCCCCACTCTTCGTTGTTGCAAGAAAATGGATTTTTAAAAGGCAAGACAACCATCATCACACCTGATTTTAAAACCTACGCGGTGGATTTAGACATCACTGAGCTAAATTCCTTACTCTACCGCGATGGGCGTCCTCTTGAGACGGCACATTTTATAATACACGCAGACGCCACCAAAACCCTAGCTAGCACCGAAGGATTTTCATTGCACCAAACCGCAAGCGGGCGTGAGATTTTCTTGGAAAACTTGGATATTGGACTAGATGGCACCCCCTCTTCCCCCCAAGGTCAAACACCGACAACCATTCATGGCAAAAACAGCCACCTGCTTTTGCTTGACCAAAACCAAACCCTCCCCTTCACAACCTACACACTCAAAACCTCTCCCAAAGAAACACATCTTGTGGGCGCATTTGAGCAAGGGAATGTAACGCTTTTTCAAACGCCAACTGCTCTTGACCTCTCTCTTGTTGGTGCCGACGCCACACTCATGAACCATTTTGCCAAAAAAGAGATGTTTGATGGAGGGGTGTTTGAACTGACACTAAAAGGAGAAAATCCAACATTTTTTTCTGGCACGCTCAGTATTCACGAAAGCTATCTTAAAGAGATGGTTGCGTACAACAATCTCATTGCACTTATTAATACAATCCCTTCCCTCGCACTGTTTAAAGGGCCTGGATTTAATGAACGTGGGTATGAAATCAAAGAAGGGAACATTGTTTTTAGCCAAAAAGAAGAGGTGTTAACCTTGCATGCTATTTACCTTGAGGGAACGAGTGCGGACATTGTGGGCGAAGGTGTGGTGAATCTTCAAGATGACACCTTACATGTAGACCTCAAGCTCAAAACCTTCAAAGACATTAGCAATGCCATCAGCCAAATTCCCCTCCTGAACCATTTGGTTTTAGGGGACGACCAAAGCATTGCAACCGCCATCACACTTCACGGAAAATTAGAAAACCCTGAGGTCACAACCCATCTCTTGCAAGATACCTTCTTGACGCCTTATAACATCCTTAAACGCACCTTGCAGTTGCCTTTCAAGATTTTTGACTAAGAAGATGTTGCAAAATACCTGCAAGTGCTTGAGGAGAATCCACCACGTGAGGCGTGGACGTTTCGTACTCTCCAAAACCCCATGTGACGTAAACAAAGGGCATATTAGCGTTTTGCGCTGCGTAGGCGTCTTTAAGGCTATCGCCCACTAAAATCGCGTTGTTTGGAGCTACATGTAAAGAGTCAAGCAAGCGAAACAACATCAAGGGGTCGGGCTTGGAAGCCCCAAAGGTATTGGCCCCGACGATGGTTTCAAAATAGTGTCCAATCCCGCAATGTTCTAACATTTTTTGCGCAAAAAAATCCGAAGCATTGGTAGCAACGGCTAGTTTCACTTCCCCATGAAGGGCACGCAACACGTCGTGCACGCCCGCGTACAGTTTAAGTTCATGGGTGCAATGTTCCAGATAATGTTCCGTAAAAAGGGCTTTGTGGTTTGGATTGTACTCTTGCGTTCCGTAAAATCGCAAAGGCAAGTGCTCATCAGGGTCGTTAATAAACCGCACCAATTGTTCCGTGCCAATATACGGCAGTCCAATGCTTTGGCGGACGTAATTGATGCTGTGGGTAATGCCAACACTGCTGTCCACCAGCGTTCCATCCATGTCAAAAATGATACATTTCATACTTTTAGCCCCAAGATTAGCAAATCCTTTTCCTGCCCTTCAATCACCGCGATTCCAGGCAAATTGCCCCACTCCTTAAAGCCAAATTTCTTAAAGAGCTTCAAACTCGCATCGTTGTCTTTAAAAATAAACGCCAACACATTTTTGATGGCAAATTCAGGAGCTTTTTCAAGGGCTTGAGCTAAAAACTGCTGTCCTAGTTTCTTGCCCCTAAAGTTAGGGTCGAGATAGATGCTAATCTCCGCCGTTTGGTCATAAGCTGGCCGCCCATAAAAGGGCTGAAAGCTCACCCACGCGATGATTTTCCCGTGGTACTCTTTGACTAAAATGGGGCGTTCACGGGTGTGGGCATAAAACCAAGCATGACGGCTCTCCACGCTCACTTCTGTGGTGTCTGCCGTTGAAATGCCTGTGGCAACCGTTGTGTTATAAATCTTCACAATCTGAGGCAAGTCTTCAAAGACTGCTTCACGGTAAAAATCAATCATTGCATTCCCTTGTTGCCCTACTCCATCTCAAGGCGCATGAGGTACATCTCTTCACCGTCCAAGATAGAAACCTCTGCGCTGTTGCATTTGGGGCAGTAAAATTCATTTTTATCAAGCACAGATTCGCTTTTACATGCAGAACAATACAACACCAATTCTTGCAAATCAATCAAAAGTTCTGCGTTTGCACAAATCGTATCTTCCTTGAAGGTATCAAAGGCCGTTTGGAGTAAATACGGCTCAATACCGCTGAGTTTTCCCACCTTGATTTCCACTTTCAATACCCGCGAAGCGTTGTTTTCTTTGGCATTTTTCTCGCACAAATCCAACAATGCATTGACAATCGAAAATTCATGCATTAGCAAATCCTTGGAAGAAGCTCGCCCTTAGGAGGCTCTAAAAATCGGTGGCTTCCCCAGGGGGTTTCAAGCACCACTTTTCCTACATGTTCATCCACTACCGTGCCAATATGGCGTGCTTTTTGGGTTTCTTCGAACCGATGTAACACGGCCAAGGTTTTTTCCACATCGTCTGCTTCTACGCACAGCACCATGGTGCCCTCATTGGCAAATTCGTAAGGCTCAAACCCCAAGAGTTCGCAAATGCCCTTGACTTCTTGCGCCACAGGAATTGCCGCTTCTTTAATGGCAAGTCCCACCTGAGACGCTTCTACCCATTCGTTAAGTACTGCTGAAAGCCCGCCCCTGGTGGCATCGCGCAACGCCAAGGGCTTGATACCCGCAGCAAACAACGCTTCCACAGGACTCCACAAGGAGGCACAGTCGGTTTTGAGTTTCATCTCCAAGTCCAACTCTTCCCGTTTGGCTAAAATGCACGCTCCGTGGTTGCCCACTTCGTTGGAAACAATGAGCGCGTGACCAGGCCTTAGGTTGTGCGCTGAAATCCCCTCACACACGATTTCACCGATGCCAGTGGTGTTAATAAACAGCCCATCAACACCCCCCTTTGGCACGACTTTTGTATCGCCTGCGACAATCTTTACCCCGCTTTTGGCCATCTCTTCTTTCATGCTAATGACGATGGTTTCAAGCTCTTCCACCAAAAATCCCTCTTCTATCATGAACGAACAGGTCAAATACATCGGTTTCGCCCCTGCCATCACGAGGTCGTTGACCGTGCCAGCGATGGCTAGCTTGCCGATATTTCCCCCTTCAAAAAAAAGCGGAGTAACGGTAAAAGAGTCGGTCGTAAAGGCGATGAGACCCTTTACATGTAAGGTAGCCGCGTCTTCCATTTTTTCTAAAATTTCATTGCTAAAGTGCTTGAAAAATAGGCCTTTAATCAGTCCTGTTGTCTCTTCGCCACCCCCGCCTTGGGAGAGTTGAATCCGTTTCATGCCACCCCTTTGTGGGTAAATTTTCCGTATTTAAAGTAAGCCGCACACGCCCCTTCGCTAGAGACCATACACGAACCCATGGGGCTTGAAGGTGTACACGCTTTACCAAACACCTTGCACTCGTAGGGCTTGGCGAGGCCTTTGAGGATTTTCCCACAAATACAGGATTTGTGGTCATCGATGGGCATTTTGGGCAACACCGCTTCAAAGACTTTTTCTGCATCAAGATGCGCGTACGCGTCTTTGAGTTTGAGCGCACTGCGGGGGATGTCCCCAATGCCTCGCCAGCGAAAACTCTCCCGTTTTTCAAAGTAGGTTTCGATGAGTTTTTGCGCGTTTACATTTCCCTCGCGTGAAACGGCTCTGGTGTATTGGTTTTCCACCTCGCATCGCCCTTCGTTAAACTGGCGCACAATTTTCAAGATAGATTCCATCACATCCACAGGTTCAAACCCCGCCACCACGATGGGCGTGCTAAACGCGCTCACAATAGGTTCGTAAATCTTCGTCCCCGTGATGACACTCACGTGCGAAGGTCCCAAAAACGCATCAATCTTCGCATCGCCGCCTGCCATGATAGCTTCTACGGGTTCAGGTACTAACACGTGGTTAACGTGAAACAACACATTGGGAAGGTTTTGCGCCAACACCATTTTTACCAAACTTGCAGTCATGGGCGTCGTGGTTTCAAAGCCGATGGCAAAAAATACAACTGTTTTATCAGGGTTTTCTTTGGCAATTTTGAGCACATCCAAAGGTGAATAGAGCGCTCGAATATCAGCACCCTCAGCGCGCAAGGTTTGCAAAGAGCCCTTGCTTCCAGGCACGCGAATCATGTCGCCCAACGTGGCTAAAATAACACCCTCTTGGGAAGCCAACGCCAAGGCGTGGTCGATGCGCTCTTTGGGCATGATGCACACAGGACAGCCAGGTCCATGCACAAACTGAATCTGCTTAGGCAAGAGCTGCGGGATGCCAAATTTCATGATGGTATGGGTGTGTCCACCGCACACTTCCATGATGTTCAAGGGGCGCGTTACTTCGGCGTAAATACTTTTAGCCAAGGCTTTTACATGCTCAGGGTTACGAAACTCTTCAATCAGATCCATGCCGTCTCCCCATGGTGCCCTCGTCGTGGTCTATTTCTCCTATGTCCATCATTTGCACGATTTCTTCATAGATTTTTAGGCTCTCTTCCGCGTCTTCTTTGCTAATTTTCCCCATAGCAAATCCCACATGAATGAGGACATACTCCCCAACTTCGACTTTTTCATCAATCAAATCCAGTGTCACCTGACGGCGCACACCCATGGTGTCCACGGTTGCCATGTTATTTTCGTCAATTTCTACAACTTTTGAGGGAATAGATAAACACATCGTTCTTCCTTTAGCGGCGTAATGCCTTTTTCATTTTGAGGTAATTTACCCACTGGTCAATCCCTTTGCCTGACTTGCTGTCAATCTCGATGACATCGACTTTGGGGTTGAGTTTGCGCGCTTCTCTTACAGCGTGTTCGATACTAAAATCAAAATGGGGCAACAAGTCGCACTTGGTGATAAGCAACACATCCGCTGTGCGAAACATCACGGGGTACTTTGCAGGTTTGTCATGGCCTTCTGGTACAGACAAAAGCACCACATTTAGGTGCGTTCCCACATCATAACTCGCAGGACAAACCAAGTTACCCACGTTTTCTACAAACACCACGTCAAGGTCCGAAAGCGGCATCGCATGCAATCCCTCGTGCACCATAAACGCATCCAAATGGCAGGCTTGTCCTGTTGAAATCTGATACGCAGGGGCACCTTTGGCTTTGATGCGGTCTGCATCTTGGTTGGTTTCCAAATCGCCCTCAATCACACCGAGTTTCAATGCACCCGTGTCGATAGTGGCTTCTAAAAGCGTCGTTTTCCCCGAACCTGGGCTACTCATGAGATTGACCGCTAGCACATTATGGGCTTCAAAATGCTCTCTAATATGTGCCGCTTCTTTGTCGTTAGCATCTAAAATCTTGGTGATAACCGCGATAGTTTTGGCATCATTAAGCTGAGGGTTTGGGTGATGGTCATGGGTGTGACCATGGTCGTGGTCGTGATGGCTGTGGTCGTGATCATGATGATGGTCATGAGCGTGCGTGTGGTCGTGGTGGTCATGGTCGTGACTTCGAGTGATAGTACAACCGCAATCTTTACACATGAAGGTTCCTTTTTGGTGTGAAGTTGTGCCTAGGCACAAAGAGATGTCTATTATAAACCGGCCAAGTAAAAGCCCCCTTAAAAAAGTGAAAGCTTACTAAAATTTCGGAGTGAGTTGTGGTATACTGGCAGGATGAAATCAACCCCTTGTCTTCTTTGCAAACACACCCATTTTTATCTCCTTAAAGACGGGCGATTAGAATGCACTGCGTGCAACCACCGCTATTCCCCCACCAAACGCGCCCAAACGCTAGAACTTCTTGAGGCTTTTTTGGCGCAGCACTCCCCTCAAAACACGGCACACACCTTGGGGATTTCGCTTCCGACAGTGCAGAAGAATTTTGCCCATTTTCGTCACCTTTGTGCCATCCTTTGTGAGCGTGCGTATGAAAGCCGCGCGGGTGCATTTTGTGAGTACGAAGAGTATCTGTTTTTACCCGCCTCAAAGCAAAAAAATCTTTATCAAATGGTCGAGGGTATCGGTATTATGGGGCTAAGCACTGGCAAGCATGTCTACACCCTTTTGATGCCTGACCATCTGCACACTTATGACGCGCAAATTCGCGCAAATCCTGAATTTATCCACACGTTAAGCAACTATTACCAGTGGCATAAAATTAGCAAACTCACCACTTCTGCCACGCCGCTGAGCCGTTTTTGGGTTTTTTTGGAGGAGTTTTTAAAGGGATTTTATGGGGTAAAGCGGGAACATTTTGGAGCCTATCTCAAAGAAGCGGAGTTTCGTTTTAATCATGATAAAGCAACACAAAAAAGCTTGCTAGCACAAGCATGGAGGGAGCACGAAGCCAGAAGGCTCCGTGCAAAAATGATTACGACGCAGGAACCGCCGCTTTCACAAGTTTGGAAAATTTAACCCCTTTGAGGCCGCCAATTTTTTGGGCAAAATCTTGGATTTTGTTGGCTTGGCCTTGCACCATGACTGTCTCAAGACAGTTGTCGTGGTCTACATGTACATGGGTGTTACACATGATTTTAATTTTTGCGTCATGTTGAATATCAATAATGCGTTGTACTAAATCATTTTGATGATGGGTATAAATCATCGTCAAAACGCCAATAACATCAGAATTATCGTCTTTCCAACTGTCTTTCACAATCTTCTCACGAATCAAGTCGCGGGTAAATTCACTTCGTGACGCATACCCTTGGGTGGAGACTTTTTTGTCCAACTCAACCAGCAATTGCTCGGGGAGTGAAACACTAAAACGAATAACGTTATCCATTGTTTTTTCCTTCTGAAAGTTAAGTTCTAGTAATACTATTGCAAAATTACTTAAAATGCAATAAGATTAGTTACTATTGTGCTAAATAAATTGCATTAATTGCCCTATGGCAATTCCCCCATCATTTGGAGTGATTTTTTGAGGAAAATAAAGAGGGATATTTTCCTTTTTTGAGGCGATAATTAGGCGCTCAAGAAGGGTTTTATTTTGAAAGACTCCACCCCCAACCACAAGAGGTAGTCCTTCTTTTTGCGCTATATCAATAATACAATTAACAAGTCCATTAATAAATTTTGTGCTAATTAAAGCATTATTGTCTTTTAGCATTGCCAAAAAGACTTCCTCGTACGTGATGAGACTTTCCTTACATGTAAAGGTGTATGCATCTAAACATTCGGCCTTTACGGCACGCTCAATAAGCAAACCGCTTTCACCATCATAGCTCACTTTTTTTAAACCAAAAGCTAACACCGCTACCGCATCAAATAATCTTCCAACGGAAGAACAGTAAGGAGAATTAAGTCCTTTTTGATGGATTTTTTCAAACATTTCTTGTTGGTTTTTTGGCACCTTTTCAAAAAGTTTTTCTCCATGCAAACCCCACCGTTCTTTAGGAATATCCAAAAAAATGGAATATAAAATTCGCCAAATTTCTTTAATACTCGCTTCCCCACCAAGAAGTTTAAAGGGTTTAAAATGCGCCACACGTTCGTACGTCTTACCCTCACAGCGCAAAAATTCCCCGCCCCAGATGGTTCCGTCATCCCCATACCCTGTTCCATCCCACGCCACGCCAAGCACGGGACCTTCAAGGCCGTGTTCAAACATCACCGCACGGATATGCGCATGGTGATGTTGCACCGTGTGTACGGGCACGCCTTGCGCTTTTGCCCAACGCGAAGTTGCATAATGAGGATGCTTATCGCACACAATGGCGTCAAATTTCACCCCATAAAAGCGCTCTAACGTCTCTAAGGTTTTTTCAAAAAAACCAAAAGTTTCCAAGGTATGAATGTCTCCGATATAAGGGCTTTGGATGATTTTCCCCTCATGAAACAAGGCTATAGCATTTTTTTGCTCTGCCCCTACGGCTAAAATAGTCTGCTTGCACTGGCTAGTGGTGGGAAAAGTTTGGGGCGTCAAGCCTCTTGAAGCGCGCAACAGTACGGGTTTTTCTCCCACCAACTGCACCACTGAATCATCACTGGCATTGACAATCTCGCGGTCATAATCCAAATACACATCCACAACACCCGCCAATTTTTCACGCAATAACGCGGCATTCTCCACAATAGGCTCGCCCGAACGGTTGGCGCTCGTGGCCACAATACACCCTTTTAAAAAGGAAAAAAGCCTTACATGTAAAGGCGTATAGGGCAAAAAAAGTCCTAGCCTATCCGTATGGGGCGCAATAGCTTCTGGCAAGGTGGACGTGCTCCGTTTTTTGACCAAAACGATGGGCTTTTGGATGGAACACACCATCATCGCTTCTGCTTCACTCAAAAGTGCATGCGCGTGGATGGTCTCTATGTCTTTGCACATGAGCGCAAAAGGTTTTGTAGGGCGCTGTTTTCTCTCGCGTAGCGTAGCCACAGCCTGTGCATTTTCCCCATCGCACATGAGGTGAAACCCGCCCATGCCTTTCATGGCCACGATTTCCCCCGCGCGCACATGCTGCGCCAACGCCTCGATAGCCGCATCACCTCGCACCAATTCTACCCCATCACGCATGCGGTGCAAGCTTAGTGTCGGCCCACAAGCTGGACAACTAATAGGCTGGGCATGGTACCGTCTGTCAAGGGGATTGTCGTATTCAGCTTGACACAAGGCACACATGGCAAATGGTTCCATGGACGTATTGGGACGATCATAGGGCACTGTACGGACGATAGAATAGCGCGGGCCACAATTGGTGCAGTTGGTAAACGCGTACCCGTAGCGACGATTTGACGGGTCGTTCATCTCCTGCTCACACGCCGCGCACAAGGCCATGTCAGGCAACACAGCGGAGTGTTTTGCGCCAGCATGAAGGCTTTGGCGAATCTCAAAACTAGAAGAATGTTCTTGTGGTTTAGAACTCTTATGTAGCCTATCGATGCGCGCAAGGGGTGGCAAGGAGGTCTTTAACGCATGTTCAAAGGCGTCAAGTCTTGCCTCATCCCCTTCCACTTCGATGCGCACACCTTCAGGGGAGTTAAGGACAAAACCTGTAAGCCCGTGGCTCAATGCCAGGGTATACACAAAGGGGCGGAACCCCACCCCTTGCACCAAGCCTTCTACCAAAAAACATACCCGTTTCAGGGGATGCTCCTAGGTGTCCAAAGGAAGTTCGCGGTTAAAGCACACCGTATGAGAAACCCGTGCTTGGCGTGCGGCTACTTCTGCCATGCGTCGATTAGCGAACAGTCCGCCACAAAAGCCCGTGTGGGTTGTTTTAAATTCCTCTTTCATGCGGTCAAGGGTGTCGGAGATAAAATACCCCAAACTGTCCACGTACCCAAAGCTAAGGGTCAGGGCATCCAAATCCGCAAGATGATAACTCATCCCGCTACGCACCACACGCATGGGATTTAAAGTACCCTTAAGGGTTTCGCCCTCCAAAAGATAGTCAATCCTTGGACCCTTAAGACCGCTAAAAGCCATCGCATGTTCAAGCATCACCGACGTAGCCTCTTGGACTGTGTTAGCGTACCCAAACAATACGCCCGCCACGCCCATGAGCGTTGCCACGCTTTTAGGCTCTCCCGCAAGGGTGAGCTCGCGTGCAAAGGCCACGCGCTCGGGGTGCGCTTTGGTAAAATTTGCCACCAAGCGTTCGCCACTACTACCGCTCTCTTTAATGGCATCCAAAATAGCCCCGATGGTATCAGGAAACTCCACCTTGACCAAATCCACCATCCCAAGGGCCTCTTGGTAGACCATAAAAGCATCGTCATGGTGTCGGCTAAGGTAAAAACACGCCACCGAAGCATCAAAAAGGTGGTGTTCTTTTAAAAGTGCGGCAAAGTGTCCGTGGGATTTTTCCTCAAAAGCTTGGGCACTTTTTTGAACCAGCGGATTGGTGTAGGTTTGTCCAAAGGTGGGGATGATTTCACCATTTTCCAACACTACCACGCCGATAGGCTCACGAAATTCGCCCCCTTCGTAGGTCAGCGCGTTTTCTTCTGTTGGTTCGCAAGGCGTGAGTACTACAAACTCCACCCCTTGCGCAAAAAGCGACGTACATAGCAAATAAAGCACCAAATCGTC
This sequence comes from Campylobacterales bacterium, assembly GCA_014859645.1. Classification (GTDB taxonomy): domain Bacteria; phylum Campylobacterota; class Campylobacteria; order Campylobacterales; family Campylobacteraceae; genus Sulfurospirillum_B. The sequence goes on along the minus strand of JACUTV010000001.1, from coordinate 71,531 downwards.
TGCCATTTTTAGGTTGACAAACCGCACCGGCAAAATGTCTTTGGCGGCAAAAATGGCGTTGATAGGAAGCCGTAAAATAGGTTTTTCCAAAGAAGCTAGGGCTTTAATTTCGTCTTCTTTGATAACCACCATTTTTTCCACAACGCTCAAATCACACGGTACCACCACAGACGTCTCATCAAAAGAAGATGCTTTACATGTAAGCACTTCAAGGCGAACCCACCCAGTGGTTGTCTTTACATGTAAGGGATTTTCTTGGGCCATCTGTGCCGCGGCAGCAAAGATTTCTTTAAAAGCAGTGGTCTGGCTTGTTAGAAAGTTTTTCTCTTTAGTTAACCGCAAGGGTTCATGGCCTTGGATGTTTTTTCCAAAAGCAGGAGGAGTGAAGGGATTGTATGTGTCCATCACGCGGGTGAGCATTTGTGGCGTAAAAGGCAACGCTACCTCGCACGCGGGTCGTTTCATGGAACCTTTGCCAAGCGCTTCTACTACCTTTACATGTAAGGATTTAAAGTACAGCGAAAGGGGCAAAGCACGGCTTAAGCGCTCTGAAAAATCGATCAAGACTGCTTCTTCGCCCTCAACACACAAGGTCACAGCACCGCCTTCACGCTCAAGGGAAAAAGGAAGGGGATTTTCCTCCAAAGCTTGAAATAGAAAATTTTCCAACACACCGTTGTGGGAAACATAGTGAAATTCAAACGCTAGAATCATCATACTCTCTTTGGCACGCAAGATTGGCGACTTGTTGGATAGTCAGTTCTGGTTTTTCCACCACAACTTCAAACCCAAGGGTGCGCATGTGGTCGATAAATGTTTTTTCCATCACCGTTGCGCCTTCGCGCACCGCGTTGGTTAGTTCAAGTGTCGTAATGGAAATCACTTCAGGGATAATCCCAAGTACCTTTGTAGGTGGGCGATCGCCCAGCAAATCCATCATCGTCAAGGTTTGGAGCATTTCCACTTCGTGAGCGCTTCCTTGCCATGTAATTGAATTGGGCACATCTTCAAAATCAAAGAAATAGACATCCCCAATCTTACCATCATTTGCATCCACGCAATCAAAAATAATCACATAATCATACGGGGCAATGACAGGAATCAACCGTTCGGCAAGGGTGCCACCGTCGACAAAATCGACGGTGTGCTCAGAAGAAGTAAACGCATACTTTTGTTCAACCAAATGGCAAAGATGCACTCCGACACCTTCGTCGGAGAACATCACATTGCCTATTCCAAGTACAAGAACCTTCATCAACAACCCATCTTAATGATGGTCGTTTTTAGTGTATTTGTACCCACTAAATACTGCATCCAAAGCGCCTTCTTTGCCCTTGATGGAGCTAAAGATAGCCAAATAGATATGGATAGGAGTAAAGATCAAAATCCCCCACATAGTGATGTGGTGAATCTGGCGAACATTAGCAAGTCCGCCCATCATGGCCTCAAGAGGTCGCATGAAATCATACAACAACCCGCCAAGACCCTGGTGGTATACATGGACGTACAAAATAAGTCCTGTCAACGAAATCAGAACAATCATCGCGTACAACCCAAGGTAAGCCATAAACTGCAACGGATTGTAAGCACCGCGCATGTGAGGATGTGGCCCCATAAACAAGTAGTACTTGATTTGCGCAATCCACACTTTAGGACTGATAAAGTCCCAAAATGAAACCCGTTCAAATCTGCTAATACGATCAAAAAAGAACAGATACGTTTTAAAGATTGTCGCTGCGATCAGCACAAATCCTGCGATTTGATGCCACATTCTTACTTCTGCATGCAAAAATAAAATGGGCTCACCCGAAGGCCTAGGAGACGCGAACACATAGGTCAAATAAAACCCTGTGCCTACCAAGATAAACATCATAATAAAACGTATCCAGTGCGTCCACCTGTAGCCAACTGAAAATTCATAAACTCTTGTGCGTTTTGACATTGTTTGCTCCTTAGCTTAGCAGCTCGTACCGTTTGGATTGACCTTATAGCTACTGATTTCGTTGCCTTTGGTATCCATAACGTGCACCGCACACGCAAGGCATGGGTCAAATGAGTGGATGATACGGATAATCTCTAAAGGCTGAGACAAGTCCGTAATTTTAAGACCCACCAACGCTTCTTCGTATGGTCCACGCACACCGCTTGCATCTTTAGGAGAGGCATTCCACGTCGTAGGAACAACCGCTTGGTAGTTTTCGATCACGCCACCCTTGATGCGAATCCAGTGAGAAAGCACTCCACGAGGCACGTTACCGATGTAGCGTCCTTTGTACTCTTTGTTTTTGTCAATCACATACGGAGCGCAGGTAGATTGGTCCACTTTAAGGTTATTGACAAGACTTTGGAACGCTTCCATCCCGCTGTCAATAATCACCTTGGTTTCAAGCATACGGCACGCTGTACGTCCGAGTGTTGAAAGGGCAGCTGCCAAAGGCAAGCCAGTGTCTTTCAAGAATTGGTCAACAACTTTGACAACACGTGGGTTGCCTTTGGCGTAGTTGACGACGATGTTTGCAAGTGGTCCAACTTGCATTGGCTTGCCATCATAACGAGGAGCTTTAACCCAAGTGTATTTACCCTTAGAATCAATAGCTTTAGAATGGGCAAGTTCGCCTTTATCGTTGATGGTGTCCATGCTCACAAACCCTGTATAGTTAGGATTTTGCTTGCCATCATACGGATGCAAGGGCTCATTATCCACGTACCATGCACGCGTTGCTTCTTCAGTAATCTTACTCTCATCAAGCTCTAGCACTTTACTCAAGTCGCCGTTCATGATGATACCGCTCTCAAAAATAGTCTCAGTCGCACTTAGTGCAAACTCTTTATAAGTAAAGAGGTTAGCGGTTCCTAGGTCATTAAGAACACTCTCTTCTACGGAATATGCTTTACCTGCCATTACGACATCAGGGTAGTATGCGCGGTTGATAAAATCAGCGACTTCTTGGTATTTGACCATAAATTCGCCCAAACGCGCTGGACTCATAAGGTCCATGATACATGTAACGCCACCAACAGTTAGTGACTGTGGATGAGGTTGTTTTGCACCAAAAATCGCCATCATCTGTGCCGCTGTACGCTGAATGCGCAAGCACTCTAGGTAATGTGAAAGCGCGATGAGGTTTTGTTCAGGTGTCAAGTGGTATGTTTTGTGTCCCCAATAGGCGTTCGCGAACGGCCCAAGGTGTCCTTTTTTAACAAAGGCTGCCACACGCTCTTGGACGGCTTTGAGGTGGTCATGACCCGTTGCAATCGGGCTATCAGTGTACTGGAATGCAACCTCAGATGCTTTTTTAGGATCTGCGCTCAACGCAGAAACCACGTCTACCCAATCCAATCCATGAAGTTGGTAAAAATGCACAGGGTGGTCATGCATAAACAAGGAAATAAGCATCAATGAACGTGTCAACACAGCATTGAGTGGCGGCTGAATACCAAGGGCATTCTCCACAGCTTCAATCCCTGCCTTGTAGTGAGAATAGGTACAAACACCACAAATACGTTGGACAAAAAAGCCCGCATCCCTAGGATCACGTCCTTTTAAGATGGTCTCAAGACCTCGCCAAAGGGTTGAAGAAGCATAGGCTTCTGTGACCACATTGTTCTCATCCACCTCTACCTCAACCCGAAGATGGCCTTCGATCCGTGTAATAGGGTCTACAATAATTCGCTTACTCATGGCTTATTCCTCGTCTTTCTTTGAACCTTTAACTGCAGCAATCGCAGCATGCGCCGCAATACCTACAGCTGTTGCGCTTAGCAATGCAATACCAACTCTGTCCGCCGTTTTATCCGCACCTACACCATAAAGTGTTTGGTAAAGTCTACTACCAAGCGGTTCTTCAAATGGCCCCATAGTGTCCCAAAAATCTGGTTCACTACATCCAATACAACCATGACCTGCTTGAATTGGCCAAGAGGTGTGTTGGTTGAAGCGCTCGATAGAACAGTTGTTAAACGTGTATGGCCCTTTACAGCCCACTTTATAAAGACAATAGCCTTTTTTCGCACCTTCATCACCAAACTGCTCAACAAACTCGCCCGCATCAAAGCGGCCACGTCGCTCACAAAGGTCGTGAATACGGATACCATAAGACCATTTTGGACGGTTATATACATCTAACGCAGGAAGGGCGCCAAACAAGACATAGTGAAGCACTTGGCCCACAATGTTTTTCTCACTTGGAGGACATCCAGGGACATTAATAACCGTTTTTTTAGTGATTTTACTCATAGGTTGTGCGTTGGTTGGGTTTGGATAAGCCGCTTGCACCCCACCAAAACTTGAGCAAGAACCGATAGCAAAAATAGCTGCGGCAGACTCTGCGGCAGCACGTGCATGCGCTGCTCCTGTGGTGCCATGTGGTCCAACAGTCAAGTAGAACTCACTTTGACCTTCTGGAATTCCGCCCTCAACCATCAAGATAAGTCGCCCTTTGTATTTTTTGATAGCATCTTCAAGATTGTGCTCTGCTTGCCAACCCGCCGCTGCCATCAATGTTTCATGGTACTCAAGGGAGATGAAGTCAAAAATCAAGCTATCAATCGTTGGCTCTGCGGTGCGAACCAAACTCTCACTACAGCCCGTACACTCTGCCATGTGCAACCACACCACTGGCAAGCGATCGGTAAGTTCTGCAGCTTGAGCCATCAATGGCGTAAAGGAAGAAGGGAGAGACAAAAGCGCTGTCATACCCGCCGCCCATTTCATAAAATCACGGCGATTGACGCCATTTTCGTCCATCATACTGCGAATGGACTTATCTTCCCGAAGCTTCGGAAATTTCGAAAGCTCTGCAAGTCGCGCAGAAACCTTCTCAAACATTTCGGCATGTTCCATCGGTTACTCCTGTATAAGATTTCATCACCCACCAAACAAAGCAATTTCATTCAATGAATGATTATTCATTTATATTAAATCTAATCTTCCCACAAAGCATAATGAGTCCCTACTCTTTCATCGGAGACTTTCATTGCTTGGTGTAAAAATGAAACATAAATATAAGACAAATTATGTATTTTTTTAATTTAACTTTAATCTCATAGTGGTGAAGTTGTGATAAAATAATTCTCGTATCAGTTTCCCTTTATCTACGGGAAAAAGGAGGTATCATGGTCTTAACAACTTGGGTTGCGTTAGCACTCAGCGGTAGCGACATCAACGCATACCCCTATCTAAAAAAACGCGTGCCTCGCCCTGAAAAAAAAGAGCTTGTTATCAAATCAACTATTGAACCTCGCGAGTTTAATAAAAAAGCGGATGCATATCAGCGGTGCATGGATGATGGCAAAAACGACAAGGAGTGCAGGCACTTACTGGGCCCTACGTACCATTTTAATTTTGAAATATTGCCTCACTGAGTTGTGCAGACCGAACACACATCAAGTCCTTTAAAAATCAAGTCTGCTTCGCTGGGTTTTTCAATGCCCAAAAGTGCTTTTTGAACCACAGAAGGTTCTTTTTTTGTGCCGTTACCAAGGTTCCACACCGTGGGCGTGATAATGTCATAGGTGCGTATTTTTCCCTTGCTAATTTCAACCTTGTGTATCAACGAACCGCGCGCCGCCTCTACAATGCCCTGCCCTCTGGTATTTAGCGTTTCGATAGGAAAAGGGACTTTTTTACATGAAGGCTCTTTGATGCAAAGATTCTCAAGCAAGGTGCGCGTTTGGACGATGAGGTACGCAACCTCCAACACCCGCGCCAACACCCGCGTAGGAAGGGCATCTTTATATCTACGGTGCATGTCACGCACAAACGGCTCTTTGTCTATCATCATGCGTGCCAAGGGGCCTGTTTCAAAATATTTGTTTTTATAGAGTGCACTTTTAGAATAGGTGTACCCATTTTCCTCAAAAAACGTATTGGCCAAACTTTCACTCACGTATTTTGGGTCTGCTCCCACCACGCGCGTTTTAAGGCATTTTTGCGCTCTTTGCCCCGCATCAAGCCCAAGTGCTAAAAATCGATCGTAACTTCTCCCCAGTGTAGCAAACGACTCACCCAACAACACTTCAAGCACTTGGCCCAGCAAGGATGTCTGTTGCAATGTCCCCAAAGTAAGCGCACCGCTCACGATGGCTTCACTAGAAACGCCAAATACATGCGCTTCACAAAACCTATCCACATCATCAAGCAACAACCGTGCTTGCATAACATCCATGTAAGTAGGGTCACATGTCACACCGCCCACCATCACGTAGCTCCCGTGGGGCCATTGTCCGCTAAAGATAGCTCCCATTTTTAAAATCTTCGTAAAGGCTTCTTGGGTAGCAAACCAACTTTTTCCCCTAACATCCGCAAGCGCACAAAGGCTCTCTTCCTGTTTTGCAAGCTCAGGTACGATGGAAACCATGAGCCATTTGAGGTGGTTTTGGATTTTTTCAGCATTGAGCACCACTGTGCGAATCCCTTTTGCCTTAGCAGAAAGCTCTAAAGGATACCCTATAGTCTCGTAGCAATTCTCAAGAGCCAATACCGCGGCACTAATGTGCGCATGGGAACAAATACCACACACCCGCGGCGTAATCACAAGGGCATCAAGGGGATGGCGCTCTTTTAAAATCTCTTCAATCCCTCGGTAATTGACAAAAGCAATTTTTGAATCAACCACCTTTCCTTCTTTCCATGTGAGTTCTAGCTTTGCCTCACCCTCAATCCGCGCCACAATCTCTCGACTAATCCTCATCCATCAGCCTTTTTTCTAACCGTTCAATCTTAAACCCCTTTGCAACCCCTGCAAGGGCATAATAAGCGCGCTTGGAAACCCCTACGGGCGTGGCGGGTAAGGACATGTATTTGGGGGTTAAAAAAAGAGCCTGCTTGGGAAAACTTGGCTCAGTACACCCTAAACAGGGGCTCCCTACGCGCGTTTTGCTACTGGTTTCGTTCCATAGTATTTTATTGCAATTAGCATGGGTCATGGGGCCTTGGCATCCTTGTTCGTAAAACAAACACCCTTCTTTTGTACCAAAGGTGTCGCAGTCTACCTTCCATTCAAAATACTCGTTACGCAAACATCCATGATGGGCAAGGTACGCATACACTTCTTTGGGACGTTGCAAGGCATCGAGGCGCAGAGGTTGGCGGTGCTTTAACAGCATCAACACCTCCGCTATCCACGAAGGGTGCACAGGGCAGCCAGGAAGGTTAATGAGGGGATTGCCTTTGGGAGTTTTAAAGGTTGTTCCAAAAAAACCGCCCTCTTTTTCTCCCCGAAAAAGACCACCCATGATTTTTTCAGGATTGCGTTCTTTAAAAACACCTCCAAATGAAGCACAACTGCCCACGCAAACCACATGGGTGGCACGTGCCACAAGGGCGTCTAAGATGGTATCTAACCCCATGCCATAACGCTCAACAATAGAAGCGTCGTGACTCAACGCTCCCTCAATCACCAGTACATCGATAGGCACATCAGCGCGCATCAGCGTTTGTAAATCAAAAGGTGTGGGTAAAAGAGGATGGTATAAAAAAGAAAACGCTTCGCAAAAAGAAGCGTAGTGAGCGTAATTTAAAAGCGAATGGCTATTACCGTTACATGTAAGCCCTTGCACCCATGCGATGCTAAAGGGTTCCCCGCTTACATCAGGCATCTTCCGCTTTCAACGCACGGTAAATGTTATCCGCGATTTCGTCCACGTAGGTTAATAATCCTCGCGAGAGAGTATTTTCTCCTTTTAAAAAAACAAATCCGCCCAAATAGCCCATCAGCAGTCCAAAGGCAGTAAAAAAATCTTGGTTGCGAAGTTCGCCCTTGCGCACCCCTTCTTCAAAGAAAATCATGAGTTCGGTCATAAACTCACTCACACAAAGCATGCCATCGCACCCGTCTTTAAAGACTTCTTTATTTGAAAGAAACACACGCAAAAAGTAGTTTAAATGTTCGGGTTTTTTTTCCGCAATCAAAAAATAGGCTTCGACAATTTTTCGAATCTTTTCCTGAGAGGAAAGAGAGGACTCGTTGATTTTTTGAATCTTTGCGGCAATCATCTTGGACGAGTAGCGAATGATTTCTCGTGCTAAGAGTTCTTTTGAGGTGTAGTAGTTATAAATGTTTCCCGCGCTCATGCCGATGGATTTGGCAATCTGCGGGATGGTAGTGGCGTAAAACCCTTGGGTAGAAAAGAGTTTCAACGCCGCTTCTAAGATAAGTTCTGATTTGTTATTTACCTTTGCCACAATCCCTGCGTCCTTTACATGTAAGGTTTTCCAAAATGCATTCTTTGGCAAAATTGTAACACAAATACCTAGACAGTCAACTTTTATTCACCATTCCCAACGTGTTGGTACGCGCTAAAAGGAAAGACCTTGCACACTTAACTCTTTTTTTAGTGCCTCAAGGGAAAAGGTTTTGTCGTATGCATGGAGTTCTTGCCACGTTGAACCCAATAAAGCAGGTTTTGATGTGATGTTAAGCTTGCGCCGCATCCCGTCTAAGATACGCAGTAAAATCGACTGCACACAATAGTATTGCGCCGCTGTGAGCCGTTCACTCACTTCAACCAAACTTACATAGGGTGCAACCCGTTGCATTCGGCCATCCACTTCTGTTTCAAGCCAAATGCGTTTAGCATAGGGGTGTTGATACTCTACGCCAAACTGCACGACAAAGGAAAACTTGCGAAGTTTTTGAGCAAAGGTGGATTTAGGCAAAGGGTATTTGGCATGTTCGAAAAACAAAAAAGTAACCCACAGAAAATACTCCTCAAGTAAAATCCCTTTTTGGTTGATTTCACTGATGGTTTCTTCTTCAATCTCCAGTTGCTCGCGCAAGTACTGCAAGTGTTTGGTGCGCCAATTTGGGGTTTTATCTTCTGCTTTTTTTTGCCATTCTATGAGGGTTGGACGGGGGATGTTGTAGCGATCTACTAAGGGTTTGTATGCGATTCTCACTGTTGCCTCCAAGGGTCAGGGTTCATCACTTTACCCATTTAAGAGATGGTATACATCTCTTAAATGGGGATGATTGCCTTTCTTGAAAGCAAATAGCGTACCAATTTTAACGATGAGTAGCGTTCAATCTCTCGTGTACTTACTCTTGGGGCGTAATCTGTTTAAGAGATTTGCGTATCTCTTTTTTTTGCTGTTTTTTCTTGAGTTTCATCAGTGTCTTTGCGAAAGCTTGCATGTCTTCAGTTGTGTCAGCTTCGTCCATGATTTCAACCCCCAGCACCGTCTCGATACAATCTTCCAAGGTCACAATCCCTTCAGTCTGGTTGTAACTATCCACCACCACAAACATGTGCTCACGTCGCTTGATAAACATATCTAGCGCGTAGGAAACAGGGATGTTTTCATGAATGGAAAAAATCGGTTGCATGATAGTTTCAATCATCACATCTTGGTTGATGATTGCTTTTTGAAAAATCTTTTTGGCCATCACCATACCAATAACGTTATCGATACTCCCCTCGTACACCGGAATGCGCGAAAACTTATGGACCTCTTCTTTGAGCAACACATCACGCACGCTCATGTTTTTTTCTACCGCAAACACGACACTGCGTGGCGTCAAGATGTCATACACTTTGCTTTTGCTAAGCTGCAAGGTATTTTCGATGATGTCGGATTCTTTTTCATCAATAATCCCCGCATTTTCCCCCAAAAGTGCACTTTGCAAGAACTCTTCGCGGGTCATCGTGTGCCCTTTTTTATTTCCTGCAATTTTTTTGGTTACAAAAATTGAAATAATCACCAAAGGGTAGGTAATAAACACCAAAAATCGAATGCCATACGCGGCTGTTGGTGCTAATTCTTTCCAGTGCAAAGCACCGATTGTTTTTGGGATAATTTCAGAAAGAAACAAAATGAGCAGGGTAAGGATGGCAGAAACAAGAAACATGTATTCTGAGCCAAATAGTTTCACTGCCTCAGCACCAACGCCTGCGGCTCCTGCCGTGTGAGAAATCGTGTTAAGAATCAAGATTGAGGAAAGGGGAACATCAATGTTATTCTTAAATTTCTCAAGCAATAACCCAACAGCTGGACGTTCTTTTTTGAGCACTTGAATATACGAATAACTCAATGACAAAAGAATGGCCTCAAGCAATGAGCACACAAACGAAATGCCAACAGCGACTATTACATAAATAAATAAGAGCGTCATTTGCTACGCTCCACCTGAAGAATCAGAAGGTTTACAAAAAGTACAGTGTTGTACGCGGTGACTTCCAAAATGCGTTGACGCATCTCCACAAAGCACCGCCTAGGCGATGAAGGTTCAGACATGGTAGTGTTTTAAAAACTCCTTGGTTACTGAGATTAGATTTCGTTGTTGTAAAGATTCGATGACCGCTGGGTCACAGTCTGTGTCCTTGGGCCATTCCCGCTCGTACCCATCAAGGGCGGTTTTATTGGTGCCATCAAGGCCGATGTAGCCCTCTTTCAAATACACATCACGCAACGCGTCCATGTTGTTCACCACACGCCAAATCAGCATGTACGGGTTAGTAACATCGTTACTGGCGTGGTCCACAAACACAAGCAGGTTCACGTGCTCCTTCAGGGCTTTTAAGGCCTCATAGACCTCTCTCATCGGAGAGGTTTTTTCTACCCCAATAACACACACAGGTGTTTTTGTATGGGTTTTGTACTGCTTTAGTGTTTTAACTTGAGGAACGAGTGCCGACATTTTAGCATAAAGTTCCGCGTCTTGCAGTATCTTTTTGTCTAAAAAAGGAACATTGTCTTGGGTGCAATCAAGCCCAAGTTTTCCCCCGTAGCATGCATTGGGCGAGGCATGATCAAGGGCATCGCACACCCCTTCACTAATGATAATATTGCCCACCTTCACGCGGTCAAGAATATACTCACTCACCGCGTCATACGCACTGAGTGCTGGCGCGTCGGCTCCTAAAAAGAGCGCGTGCTTCACAAAACTCATCTGCCCTACTCCCCAAAATGCGTGCATAAACTGCTTGGCATGACCTGGGTAGCGGGTTTCCATTTTGGCCAAAATGAGGTTATGAAACACCCCATTTTCAGGCATCTCATAATCAATTAGCTCTGGCGCAGTGGTTTTAAGGAGTGGCAAAAACACCCGTCCTGTCGCCCACCCCATATACTTGTCTTCCAAAGGTGGTTTCCCCACCACGGTAGCCAAATAGACAGGATTTTTCTTGTGGGTGATACAACTTACTTTCATCACAGGATAAGGCTCTTTAAGGGTGTAGTACCCTGTGTGGTCACCAAAAGGTCCTTCGATGCGCATTTGTGTAGGGTCAACCCAGCCCTCAATCACATAATCCACATCTTCAGGCACGTGGATAGGGTTGGTTAAAGACTTGACCAAACGGGCATTTTTTCCTTTAATAAGTCCGTAGAGCATCAGTTCGAACACGCCATTTGGCATGGGTGCTTGCCCGCACCAAATGTACAACGGGTCACCGCCAATGGCAATGGAAACAGGCATTGGATGCCCTGCTTGTTTGTATTCGTGGAAAAAATGGGCGCTGTCTTTGTGAATCTGCCAATGCATGCCAAGATGCGTCTCATCGTACACTTGCAAACGGTACATGCCAAGATTGTGCTTTGTACCATCTAGACTAACCGTATACACTTGCCCCATCGTAATAAAAGGGCCACCGTCTTCTGTCCATGTGGTCAGCACGGGAATGTCGTACAAATTGGGCTTTTCTTCCACCACTTCTTGGCAGGCACCCTTGGAGCTTAAGCGTTTTGGAAAAACATTTTTAAGGTTAAAGAGCTGGCCCAACATGCCCATCGTGTTAAAAAACCCCTGAGGAGGCTTTACATGTAACAAATCATCAATCTCTTTAGCCACCGCGTCGGGTTCTTTGCCAAAAAACAAGCGGGTGGCTTCGTAAGAACCAAAAACGTTCATGAGCACTGGCACATCAAAGGTTTTGCCCAGGCGTTTGCTCACAGGTTTGGTAAAGAGCAAAGCTTTGGAGTCGGGTTTTTTGACTTCCACATACGCCACATGAGGGATTTCTAGGTCAATATCCACAGGCTCGTCGATAACCCGTAACAATCCGTGCTGTTTGAGTAGATCAATGGTCTCTTGCACCCTTCCCTCCTAGTCGTTAAAAATGACAGTCATTGCCATGATTTCAGCTTTTTTAAGCAACTCGTGTGCCCCGCGCTCGCCCATGCGTTTGGCTAGGATTTTGCCCACTGTAGCGTACTCTTCCCTCTTACATGTAAGGCTTTCTTCGAGGATTTGGCTAGCATCTGGCAAACCTACCATAGCCTTTACATGTATATGGTCTTTTTCCAAGGTTGCATTGACGCCGATGGGCACTTGGCATCCCCCTTCTAAGATGCGCACAAAATCCCGCTCAATGGTTGTCTCGATGATGGCTTCGTCGTCGTTTAAAAAGGCTAACATTTCGCGAAGTTCTGGTGTGTCCACGCTTTCGATGCCTAAAGCCGCTTGGCCGCTTGCAGGAATCATCCACGTTTTTTCGATAGGCGCAAAATAGCGCACTTCCTCTTGAAGCCCCAAGCGCACAATGCCCGCCGTTGCTAAGATAATCGCGTCAAATTCTCCCTCTTTAAGTTTGCGAATGCGCGTATTTACATTCCCACGCAAGTTATTAATAACCAAATCAGGACGCTTGGCCAACAGTTGCATTCGACGGCGCAAACTGGTGGTACCCACGACCGCACCTTGAGGCAAGGCGTCAAGTGAGGCGTAGTGTTCTGAGAGCATCGCGTCACGCGGGTCTTCGCGCTTGGTGAGTGCCACAAGGGCCAAGCCTTCGGGAAATTCTGCGGGCACGTCTTTAAGGCTGTGCACTGCTAAGTGTGCATTGCCACGTAACATCTCTTCTTCCAACTCTTTGGTAAAAAGCCCTTTGCCACCGATCTTGGCCAGCGGCGTATCTAAAATCTTATCGCCTTTTGTTTTAATGATGTTAAGCGTTACATGTAAAGAAGGATACCGTTCCATCAGTAAGGCTTTGATGTGTTCAGCTTGCCATAAGGCCAGTTGGCTTCCACGGGTGGCGATAATAATGTTTTTCATGTTAATCCTTCTTGGGTTCTTTACTGCGAGGCGATTCTTCAATGACTTCCACGTCAATCACGCCATCATCACGGTAGGTGTGTCCATCAGTGGCGGGTGGCGCGAAACGTTTAGAGACCAACGTCGCCACAGCGCTAAATTGCAAGGCAAGTCCTAAGATGTCGCTAAGTACGCCTGGCACAATGAGCAAGAACGCCCCAATAACCGTAAAAAGACTGATTTGACTCAGTCCTTCAGGGGTAAGATTGCGCTGAGCAAGGGCGTGTAAACTTTGGGCAAGAGTGGCGCGGAAATTAGCCAAAAACAGTGCGCCTAAAAACGCCGTCCCCATAATCTCCACAAAAGCACCAAGGCCGCCAAGTTGGCTAAAAACATTGACACTCAGAAGGGTTTCAAGGAAAATATAAAGGATAAAATAAATCACGCCAAACGCCTTAAAATCTCCGCTTCGACCACATCGATGCCCATGCCCTCTTTTTCAAGGGTTTTGCGGCTCACAAGTTCTACTTTGCCTTCCTTAAACTCCTTGCCCACAACCACCGCGTAAGGGAATCCGATGAGTTCAAAATCGCTCATTTTAAACCCAAAACGCTCATTGCGATCATCCAAGAGCACTTCCACGCCCTTGGCTTTTAGGGATTCGTACAAGGAAGTGGCATAGGCCAAACTCTCTTCGTCTTTGGTGTTAGAAACGATGATTTCCACCGCGTAAGGGGCGGTTTGGAGATTCCAAATGCACCCTTTTTCATCGTGGCTTGTTTCTATCATGACGGCAATCAAACGGCTTACGCCAACGCCATAGCACCCCATCCAAAAGGGTTGTGCTTTGCCATTTTGGTCTAAAAAGGTCGCGTTCATCGCCTTAGAATACTTTTGGCCCAGTTGGAAAATATGCCCTACTTCGATGCCTTTGGTGATGCTTAGTTTTCCGCCACACGCCACACAACAATCCCCCGCTTCCACTGCGACCAAATCCTTAAAGCGTGAAGGTTTGAAGCTAGCAACTTTCACACCTACCCAGTGATAATCTTGTTCATTTGCACCACAAATGAGGTTAGCTTCGTTTTCAAGCTCTTGGTCGATGTAAAACTCTACGCCCTCAGGTAAGCCAATAGGCCCGCAATACCCTGCCACAAGCCCTGCCTTTTCGATCTCTTCCGCCGTTGCGTCGGTGAGCTCAAGGGCACCGCACGCATTTTGTGCTTTGGTTTCTTGAAGCGTGTCGCATCCGCGCACAAAAAAGACTACTACCGCTTCTTTTTCATGAAAAACAGCTTTTTTAATGACCGCTTTGATGGTGTAAAAAGAGTCTACATGTAAGTACGCGCCCACCGCCTCAATGGTGCTTTGATTGGGCGTGTGAAACTTTGCAGGGGCGGCCTGCGGTGCTTCGATAGTCGTGGTTTTTTTAGCGCGTTTTGCTGCTTCGATGTTGGCACCGTAATTACACGCATCGCACACGACAATGTCGTCTTCGCCATTGGGCGCTAAGACCATAAACTCTTTGCTTCCACTTCCGCCAATGGCACCACTGTCAGCGTCTACCGCGCGAAATTCAAGGCCAAGACGCTCTAGGATGCGTGTATACGTCGCTTCCATGAGGTTAAATTCGCGTACCAAATCTTCTTGGCTCGCATGGAAACTGTAGCCGTCTTTCATGGTAAACTCACGCCCGCGCAACAGACCAAAACGCGGCCTCGCTTCATCGCGAAACTTGGTGGTTATCTGGTACAAATGCAAGGGCAATTGTTTGTAAGAGTTGATGCGGTTACGCACCATGTCTACCACCACTTCTTCGTGGGTTGGACCTAGTACAAAGCCATTTTCTTTGCGGTCATTAAAGCGCAACAGTTCTTTACCAAAAACCGAGTAGCGTCCGCTTTCTTGCCACAAGTCCGCGGGGGTTACGACGCCCATCTGTACCTCTTGGGCACCTGCGTTGTCCATCTCTTCTTTGACAACTTGACGAATCTTGTCAAATACGATTTTACCCATGGGCAAAAAGTTATACAAGCCGCTACCCGCTTGCTGAATAAATCCCGCACGGGTTAAAAAGATGTGACTAGGAAGCTGGGCATCTTTAGGGGTTTCTTTGGTTGTTGGGGCGTAAAGGTTAGAAAATCTCATGCATGTTTCTCCATTTGGTGGTTGCATTGGTATTGGTCGAGTTGTTTGTCTTCTTCTTCGTTGATGTCAAAAAAGTACTGAATCGCTTGGACGATGGTATCTGATTCTGGTTGTTCGGCAATGGCTTTGAGATTTTTAGTAGGACGGTGCAAAAACGCGTTAAAGACTTGATGCACCACGCGCATCACCGCTTCTTCGCTTTCTTTAGGAATGTACCCTTTTTTTGCCGCCTTGCTCACTTCTAGCATGGCACAAGCTTTGGCTTTTTCGCGGATTTCTTTGATGATAGGGTCTACACTAAGGGTTTGTAGCCACCTAAAAAACTCAATGGTCGAACGCCCCACAATACCATACGCCACCTGTGCTTGTTCCTCCCGAAGGGAGACGTTGCGCGAAACGATTTCTTTCAAATCATCCACCGCAAAAACGTGTACATTCGCACGCGGGGAAAGCTCGATGTCTCTAGGCACCGCAATATCAAAAAAATAGCGCGGATGCTCTTGATACGTAAGCATTGCGTCTGTGACAATAGGCCTAGAAGCCCCTGTGGCGGAAAAGATGAACGAAAAACGGTTGACGTATTCGCCTAAAAAAGAAAAATCATCCACCCGCACTTCCCCTTCCACGCTCGCCGCAAGGGCGTAGGCATTCGCAGGAGTACGGTTGATGAGCACGACTTTGGCCTTGTGTGCCAACAAATGTTTCACCGCCAACGTGCTCATCTCGCCCGCCCCAATTACAAGGACTTCTTTTCCTTCTAGCGACCCCGCAATCTCCTCAGCCTTGGAAACAGCCACACTAGAAACAGAAATGGGACTTTGGGAAATACTAGTTTGGCTACGCACCAACGCGGCACAGCGAAAAGCATGGTGCATAGCGCGACTGAGCTTCAAGCCACAAAAACCGCCCTCATAGGCAAAACGGTACGCGTCTTTAAGCTGCCCTACAATCTGGGTTTCTCCGATAACAAGGCTATCAAGAGAGGAAACGACGGCAAAAAGGTGATGAATGGCACCATTGTCCTCGTACACGTCCGCGCGTCCAAGAATGTCCTCTGGGTTCACCTTGCATACTTCTACTAACTTGCTTGTGATGTGCGCTAACGCCTCTTTGCACTCCTTGACGCTCGTGATGATTTCAACGCGGTTACATGTAGAAAGAATGATGGCTTCATTCACACTGGCGTGAACAACAATGCGACATAACATATCACGTAATTTCTCTTGCGAGGCAAAAGAAAGTTGTTCGCGAATCCCAATATCGGTGTTTTTGTGCGTGAAGCTCATCGTCATATAATGCATCAGAACTCTCTTTCAATCATCTGAATTACAACCTTATCCAAACCTTCTACCCCTGTTTCACCGATGGCATCAAGGGCTTCTTTTCCTAGGCGTTTTGCGTGTGCGATAGACCGCGAAAGTGCGCCTGAGGTGTGCATTTTTTCGTGAATCCACGCTGCTTGCGAAGGAGACAGCACCACGCCAAAAAGCGAAAGAAGCATGGCCTTATCTTCCGTATTTAACGCTTCATACATGTAAAGATATGGCAAGGTTGTTTTGCCCTCAGCAAAATCATTCAACGCAGGTTTTCCCAAGGTTTGGCTGTCTTGTGTGATGTCCAAAATGTCATCCACAATCTGAAACGCCAGTCCCAAGTTTCTCCCATACGTTGCAAAAGGTTCCCAAGGTTTTCCCACAAGCTGTGCCGCCGCTTTAGCACTTGCCTCAATGAGCGAAGCAGTTTTGTTGTAAATCATCTGGTCGTACGTTGCTTTGTCATGGTGAAAACGTTGAGCAAGTTCCACGTCTTGGAGTTCGCCAAGGCTTAGTAAGGCAACTGCATTGGAGATGGTCTGGGCGACTGAAGAAGGAAGAGCACAAAGCTCAAAAAAGCCTTTGGAGTACAGGATGTCGCCTAGCATAATGGCGGTTTTGTTGCCAAAACGTGCGTTGATAGAATCCACCCCGCGTCGCGTGAGTGCATCATCAATCACATCATCGTGCAACAAACTTGCCGCATGAATCAGCTCCACAATGGCCGCTAATTTCACCGCATCAGGGTGGGTACTGGCAATTTTTAAAATCAACTTCGCCCGAAGCCGTTTTCCGCTAGGAACACCTTCGTACAAAGAACACACCCGCGCATCGTCCAACGAAGCGACGATTTCCCTCATCGTTTTTTCTACCAATTCAAGCACCTATTCTTCCCGCCTTCTTCTAGGATCATCAAATTCAATCAACACGCGCTTTTGGCGGTCTTGAATGTATACTTCCAAAAACGCTACTTTTTTTTCCGCGTCAAACCCTTCAAACACCAACCACAACTCTGCCTTGCCTGCAATCCTATTGGCCGGGTCAACAAGCAAAGGCTCTATCACGGTTTCAAGGCCACGGCGAAGGGAAAGGGTGTGTTGCTTGGGAAATCCCCGAAAACGCGTATGTACGACCAAATTGGTTGTATCGTACAGCGTCCACGAGAAGCGGTATTCTTCGCGTCCACCACCAACTTCGTCTTTAAGGTATTCTGGATAGACAAACACCGATGCCCATTCGTCTTTTTCAAGCACAAAACGGTACTGGTGTGCCCATTCAACTTTCGCGTAAAGAGGAAGGGTGAAAGCCGCAAAAAGCAACCACTTCAATAGGTTATTCATTTTGGGTTAAAATGTCTCCCACGAGGGTAATATACAAGTCTGTTTTTCCCGCCTCTAGCTCATCTTGGCGCGTGTATCTAAAGGTATGCACAAGGGATTCTAATGATTCATCATCCCCCAAACGCTCGTTCAGTAGTGTTTCTAAGGCAAGGTAGCGGTCTAAAAACACATCAAACTCATGCTCAACAACACTGCGGTTTGCGTGCAACAATACATCAAAAAACTTTGATCGAGGGGAGCCAAAAAACGGATCGTTTTCATCTACTTTTAACATGTATCTCCATTATGAAAGGGTGGATTATAGCACATCAAATCTTGCGTTACCCAAAAAAGACCGTACCATGGCTGATGGCTTAAGAAAAGGGAAAATGCAACAAAAATGTCCACGAAAACCTTAGCGTGATTGTCTGAATATTTGGTAAATATATCCCGACTTTCTTATGCTTTTTTTCACCAGCACACGCGTTATTTTTTAAAAAAGTGTTCATGATTTTAGGGCAAAAAATCCCACAAAATGGCACTTTACATAAAAAAATATGTATTATTTTATGTACTCATTAATACCCATCATTATACATTGCTGAGCGGTGTTTACTCTTTTTATAGCTACTGCTTGTTTTGAGCTTTTGTATGGCGTTGGCTTCTTTTAGTAACAGTTCCCACGCGGCCTCTGGCTCACTCTCTTTTCCGATGGTTCCTAGGATGAGGTTCACGTATTCTTCTAATGCACGCGTATAGGGAGAGTCAAGGCCAACACACGGCACTTTGCTCAGCACGGTGTAGTTTTTTTGCATCCTCACCACGAAAAGTGCGTAGTCAAAATCTTCGCGTTTCAACAGTGCTGCGGCTGATTTTACGAACCGCTCTAAGGCGCGCACGTACTTTACACGCTGTTCTTTTTCTTGTATATGAAAGGGTTTCAAGGTTATGTGCCTTTTGATGTGTTACATGTAAGGGTATTGCGCATTATACCATTCACTGGCTTTGCCGTCTTCTTCTGCTTAATCTTGACTACTCTTATTAATTTACTTGACATTACCCAAAAACTTCACTATACTGCCATTAAGATTTCAATTTTTAGACAAAGGAAGCCAAATGACGCAAGAAACACAAGCACTTCACGCAGGGTACGATAAAGCAGCCTTTGGGGCTATGGCGGTTCCCCTTTATCAAACCACGGCGTATGATTTTGGCAGTCTTGAAACCGCTGCTAACCGTTTTGCTCTTCGAGAACTTGGGCCCATCTACACGCGCCTCAACAACCCTACCACCGAGATTTTAGAAGCACGCATGGCGGCCCTTGAAGCAGGTGCTGCTGCCCTTGCAACGGCAAGTGGCCAATCTGCCATTTTTTACGCCATCGCCAACCTTGCTAAAGCGGGCGACAACATCCTTGTGGCAAAGAAAATCTACGGGGGCGCTACCACCCTTTTGACCCACACCTTTAAACAGTTTGGCGTCACTGCAAGACTCTTTGACAGCGACAAGGCGGAGGATTTAGAAGGGTTAATTGACGCTTCTACGAAAGCGATTTTCTTTGAATCCCTCTCCAACCCTCACATTTCCATCAGTGCGTTTGACACCATCGTGGGTATCGCCCAAAAATACGGCGTCGTGACCGTTTGCGACAACACTGTTGCCACGCCCATTTTGTGCCAACCTCTTAGCCTGGGCGTCGATGTGGTAGTTCACAGCGCTAGCAAATACATCAACGGTCAAGGCACGGCTATCGGTGGCATTATTGTAGAACGTAACGGGCTGAATGATTTGCTCATCAACAACCCGCGCTACCCGCAATTTAACGAACCCGACGAGAGTTATCACGGTCTTGTGTACGCGCAACTTCCTTTTCCACTGTTCACCCTACGCACCCGCTTGTCGCTCATTCGTGACATCGGAGCAGCCATCTCACCGTTTAATTCGTGGCTCCTCATTCAAGGCCTTGAAACCCTTTTTGTGCGCATCAAAGCCCACAGCGAGAGTGCTTTAAAAGTAGCCCAATACCTCCACGAACACCCTAGTGTGACCCTAGTGGGCTATCCAGGGCTTCACAGCGACGCGCACCACACCAAACTCAACCGCTACTTTAAACTCCCCCTTGCTTCGGGGCTCATTCACGTAGAACTTGAAAGCGAAGAGCTGGCCAAACGCCTCGTCAACGAAACCAAACTCTTTAGCGTGGTGGTCAACATTGGAGATTCCAAGTCGCTCATCACCCACCCTGCAAGCACCACGCACCAGCAAGTTTCCGCTGTTGATTTGGAAGCTTCAGGGGTCAACAACCGTGTGATTCGCCTAAGTATTGGCTTGGAAAACAGCGATGATCTCATCAACGACCTTGCGTCGGTATTAGGATAATTTATGGCACTCATTTCATCCAAAGGCGCGTACGGACTTCGCGCCATGTACGAACTCTCTCTTGCGCAGGAAAACACACCCGTGCAGATTAAATACATCGCCGCTAAAACTGGCTTGTCTCAAAATTACCTCGAACAACTCCTTAGCGTGTTGCGCCGTGCGGGTTTAGTAGAAAGCATTCGTGGTGCCCATGGCGGGTATCACCTTGCCAAGCCCGCAGAAGCTATCATCGTGGGAGAGATTTTGGAGGTGCTAGAAGGAGAACTTCAAATCCTCAACCAAGGGGGTCAAAACGACCCGCTAGCCTTGTTTTACGAAACGTGTCACGAGCGGTTGGTGGAGATTTTCAACCTTCCTCTTTCGGAATTACAGCAGTATCACGAGCGCCTTTTGGGCCAACTTCATTACACTATTTAAAGGAACAACCATGCCTATTGCATCCAATATTACAGAACTTATCGGCAACACCCCTTTGTTGAAACTCAACCATGTGAGCACCCACGCCACGATTCTTGGCAAATGCGAGTTTTTAAACCCTAGCCACTCGGTCAAAGACCGCATCGCTTACAGCATGGTAAAAGCGGGGATTGATGCAGGAAAAATCGACAAAAACACTAGCATCATCGAACCCACCAGTGGCAACACGGGCATTGGCCTTGCGATGGTGTGCGCCTCTCTTGGGCTTAAACTCACCCTTACTATGCCAAGTTCCATGAGCATCGAGCGGCGCAAGCTTCTTAAAGCACTTGGCGCAGAACTGGTTCTCACTGAACCCGAATTTGGCATGAAAGGAGCGGTGGAAAAAGCCAAAGAATTAGCCCTTACTACGCCCAATTCTTATGTACCCCAACAGTTTGCAAACCCTGCAAACCCCGCCATCCACGAAACCACAACGGCTAAAGAAATCTGGGAAGACACGGAGGGAAAAGTAGACATCCTTGTAGCGGCTGTGGGTACAGGAGGCACGATTACGGGTGTGGGAAAAGCACTCAAAGCGCGCAATCCTAACATCAAAATCATTGCTGTTGAGCCCAATCTTTCGCCTGTGTTAAGCGGTGGGAACCCAGGGCCACACAAGATTCAAGGCATTGGCGCAGGCTTTGTGCCTGATGTGCTAGACACCACGATTTACGATGAGATTATCCAAGTTTCCTTTGAAGATGCGGTGGAAACTTCACGTAATTTAGCCCAAAAAGAAGGCTTGCTTGTGGGCATTTCAGCGGGTGCCAATGTATGGGCAAGCGCGCAACTGGCAAAACAACATCCAGGTAAAACCATCGTGACTATTTTGTGCGACACGGGAGAGCGCTACTTAAGCACTGTTTTGTACGAATAACCCTTACATGTAAGGCGCCACAACAACTCTCCCAAACAACACACATTCATCGCCTAGAGCCTTACATGTAAGGCTCTAGCACCTCGTGCCAACCGTTCATCTCACACACTTTTTGGAACATCCCATCCACTCCAGCGCGCACCAAAAGCGTCTCGTTAGTATAAGGATGTGTGAAAGTCAAATGTGACGCATGCAACAACAAGCGGTGGCATCCGTAATGTTCCCTTGCGAACTGGTTGTGTTCGCCGCGTCCGTATTTTGTGTCCCCTAAGATGGGGTGTGAAAGGTGCTTCATGTGACGGCGCAATTGGTGTTTTCTGCCCGTTTGAGGGTTTAGCTCCACTAGCGAATACCGCACCGTTTGAAAGCCTCCTACTGCGTGGGCAAGCTCCACCCTTGCCAAAGGCGCAAACGCCGTGATGGCTTCTTGGGCTTCTTTGTCTTGGCGCGCGTGTTTGTCGGCGATTTTGTCCAACTTTTCTCGCAAAGGATAGTCCACAACTCCCGCTTCGTTCACAAAACCACGCACGATGGCAAGGTAGGTTTTTTGAGGATGGTGCTCCATGAATTGTTCCCCAAGAGCTCTTGCGGTGGCCGCGTCAAGGGCAAAAAGCAACACCCCAGAAGTGGGCTTATCGAGCCGATGCACAGGAAACACATGTTGGCCTAGTTGGTCACGCACCATTTGCATGGCGAAAAATCGCTCATGGCGGTCAATCATCGACTTGTGCACGAGTAGCCCACTAGGCTTATTGACCGCTACAAGATGCTCATCACGGTAGAGGATTTCTAGTTCTTTATTTGCCCACATTAGTGCTCCAAACAATCAACACGATTTTTTTCCTTGGCATTGTAGCAACAAAATCCTCTTTCAGGGTTTTTTTGAAGCATTTCCTATAAGTAATGGTATGCATTACAATACTGTTTTAACATATTGATACCAACGTTTTAGCGTGTGCCTGATGGTTAAAAACCTTACATGTAAGGCGTTGTTGTTTAAAAAACAACCAACATGACTAGCATCATTGTGTTAAAATTGACCCTTTTAGAAGGAATCACCATGGTCACAGCGCTCATCGAAGCCGATAGCATTCGTATCTTTTTTCAACCCATTGTCTCTATTCGCCATACCAAAGTCATCGGACTTGAAGCACTTACGCGCGCCTATGATGAACAAGGTGAATTTATCGCACCAAGTTTTTTATTTAGCCAAGCCAAAAAAGAAGGGGCTTCTTTTGAACTTGATAAGTTTGTCCGCAAAAAAGCCCTTCAAGCCTTTGTGCCTCACTACCAAGCCGACACAGGATTGTTTTTGTTTCTCAATTTTGAGTCTCATCTCTTAGACCAAAAGATTGATTTTGAGGCCTTTGAGTTTGACAAAATCGCGGCGGAACTTGGCATTCCACCGCGCAGCATTGTCCTTGAGATTAAAGAAGACGAGGTGCAAAACAGCCACCATTTAAAACTCTTTTGTGAGCATTACCGTGACTTAGGGTTTATCATCGCCCTAGATGACTTTGGCGCGGGAAGTTCGACCTTTGACCGCCTTGCCATCGTGCGCCCCAACATCGTCAAGCTTGACCGCTCTTTAGTCTTCAACCTGCATCAAAACTTCATCCATCAAGAGGTTTTAAAAGCCATCACCAATATGTGTTTTAATATCGGCGCCCTTGTCTTGTGCGAAGGGGTGGAGTCTGAGGAAGAGATTTTAAAAGCCTTGCGGTTTGATGTGGACATTTTCCAAGGCTTCTGGTTTGCAAAACCTTCCCCTACTTTCGCCCCCTCGCCGCTGTTATTTGAAAAAATCCAACATGTGGGCAGTATCCACTCGGAGCGCGCAAAAATGAGTTTGCATAAAAAAACACGCCTCATTCACATTGCCACCAAGCACGCCCACACCATCATCGAAAAAATCTCCACAAGCACACCCCAAGACTTGCGCGCGTACCTTCACCAAGCAGAAGACTTAGAAGCCATTTACCGCATCGACGCGACCACAGGCTTGCAAATTGGCGAAACCATCATCGACATCTCAGGAGGCTGTTTCTTTCAGCCTGCCAAAGAAGGGGATAATCACGCACTTAAAGAGTATTTTTACATTACCAAAGAGTCTCAGCGCAAAAACTTCTTGAGTCAAAAATACATCTCTCAAGCTTCTGGTGCTATGTGCCGCACCTTTGCGCAGGTGTTTAAAAAAGACGGGCGTGAGCAGATTTTATGTCTAGACCTTAAAGCAAGTGCATTTTTGACAACCGCCTAGGATGATTGTACGCGACACTGCAGTGCTTCGTGGATGAGAGCCTTGGCAGTTTCTCTCCCCTCATTTACGATATGCCCTACTTCAAGGCTTTCTATCAACTTCTTCTCTTCAAAATCCGCCACCCGCACGACGAGATTGATAGAAGCCTTAAAGCCTTTGATGGCTTCACATATCAAACGCAGCTTGTGCTCGTTGTGTATCGCCACAATCACCGCCGCAGACGTTCCCACGGAAGCGGCTTCAAGGATGCTTTTGTGGCTAGCATTGCCAAAAAAAACAGGCTCATTGCGCGTGCGTCCTAACTGCACCAAGCTAATGTCGTGTTCAATGACCAAGTAAGGAATGTTGCGCTTTTTAAGGCGGTAGACAATCTCTTGCCCCAGTTTTCCATACCCACACACTACGATGTGGTCTTTTACTTCCGAAGAAACCACACGGTACTCATCGGCAAAGGTCGCAGGAGCCAAAATATCGGCAAGACGTCGCACATGGCGCAAGATAAAAGGGGTGAGTAACATGGACACAACAACCATCATAATCAGCACTTGCGCCATGTGTGGCGGGATGATGGAATTAGCACGCGCTAACTCAAACACCGCCAGCGAAAACTCCCCAACTTGCGAGAGGCTGATGGCGGTTTGTAGAGCGATGCGGCGGTTTTGATAGACGCGCAAAATCCCAAAAATAATCACCGCTTTGAGCACCATCACGGCAACGATTACTCCAAAAATCACACCCCAATAAGCCGCCAATACCGCCACATCCACCTGAAGCCCCACGGTAATGAAAAACAACCCCAAGAGTAAATCGCGAAAAGGAATCAAATCCGCTTCAATCTGGTACTTAAACTTTGTCTCCGCAATCATCATCCCAGCGATAAACGCGCCCAACGAGTACGAAAACCCAAAAGCATGGGCCAAATAGGAGGCCCCAATGACCAAAAACAAAATGGTTGCCACAAAGGTTTCTTCCGAGTCTGTGGCCACTACATGTAAGAGGAGATGATTGAGAAGGTATTTTCCCACGATAAATAACAACAGCAATACAATCACCGCGCTAATGAGTGTCTCTTGCAACAACGCACCAAGAGAGGTCGTTTTGGCGCTAAAAATCGTAATCATCAACAAAAGAGGAATCACAGCGATATCTTGAAAGAGTAAAATCCCTAGGGATTTTCGTCCATAGGTCGTGTGAATATCGCCGCTGTCATTTAACACTTTTAGTACAATAGCCGTGGAAGAAAGGGCTAGCGCAAAGCCAATGATAATGGCACTTTTTTGCTCGATGCCAAACAGATACTGCGCCCCAAGAGAATAGACGCCACCGCTAATGGCCACTTGGAAAAAGCCATTTACGAAGACTTCTTTTTTCATGGCAATGAAATGTTTGATGGAAAATTCGAGCCCAATGGTAAACATCAAAAAGACGATGCCAAACTCGGCCACTTGAGTCAAATCTGCGTTGCCGTGCAAATCAAACACTTGCGCAATCACGGCGCCCGTTGCGATATAGCCGATGATAGTGGGAATGTTAAACCGTTTCAACAGTACATTTAGCGCCACAGCCAACGCCACGGCGATTAAAAAAATACCTAGAAACGATTCCATGCGTTATTCGCCAAACAGAATGATTTCGTAGGTATTTTTTCGTTTGACGAGGGAGTTTTGAGGAGGGACGGTACCGCGTTGATTCACCTTGGAAACTTCCACGCGCAACTCTTCAATGACCATTTCATACTCGTCTATTTTTTCTTTAAGTTGCAACACCACATCCACGCCCGCGAGATTCACACCCAAATCACGGGTAAGGCGCAAAATCATCTTGATGCGGTCAATGTCACGCTGAGAATATAAACGCATTTTACCATCCGTTCGAGAAGGCAACACAAGCCCTTCGCGTTCGTACTGACGCAAGGTTTGAGGGTGAATGCTCAACACCTTGGCCACCACACTAATCAGATACACGGGCTCATCGTAGGTATGCATGTTATTCTCCTGGCAATTTTTCTTTCATGAGTTCGACCAAACCCGCATCCAAACTCTCAATCGCGGGCAATGCGATAGACGCCTTGAGGTACAAGTCCCCTTTTTCGCCCGATTTTCGGTTGATAACACCGTAACCTTTAACGCGAAATTTTTGTTCGGGCTTGGTGTTTTGCCCTACTTTAAGGGTAATCTCTTTTTCCAAAGTTGGCACAACGATTTTCCCTCCAAATAAGGCGGTTTTTAAAGGAATATCGATGTTTTTTTCCAAATCGTCGCCTTCGCGGGTGTATTCGGGACTTGGTGCAATTTCCACGCTCAAAAAGAGGTCGCCTTTTTGGCCTTGGTGGCTTTTGCCTTTGTTTTTAATGCGCATTTTTTCGCCGTGCTTGATACCTGCAGGGATTTTAATATCAAAGTTTTCGCCGCCATAAGACACCGAATGCTTTCCTCCCAAAATCGCTACGTTAAACGGAATGGTAATACGCGCGTTGACGTCCAAATCTGGCTCCGCAAATTGTTCAAATCCGCCGCCAAAATTGCTAAATCCACCAAAACTACCAAAACTCGCCCCACTAGCACCGCCACGCCCAAAAATGTTACGCAGGATTTCATCCAAGTTGCCATTGCCATGAGTGTGGGCAAAATCGTGAAAGTTTTGGCCGCCAAACATGCTATCGCCGTGTCTATCGTATTGGGCTTTTTTCTGGGGGTCGCTTAAAATCTCGTACGCCGCGTTGATTTCTTTAAATTTATCTTCCGCACCTGCGTCTTTGTTGACATCAGGATGGTACTTGCGGGCCAATCTTCTGTAGGCTTTTTTGATTTCATCTGCTGGGGCATCTTGACTCACCCCAAGTGTTTCATAAAGACTGCTACTCACCTTCTTCTCCTTGGCATAAAGCTGCTTAGTTTTATAGTTATTATAGTATAAAACTTTAGTCTATGTCAATCAAGTTTGGGGATTTTTTCCTTACATGTAAGCCTATTTTAGGCGGGTTTGCGGTTTACTAAGAGGTTAAAAATATTTACTTTGTATTTAACCAAGAGGTTTATACTTCCCAACATTAAACTTCTTTCACAACTCTTAAACTCTTGCTTTAGTAGGTTATGTAAGAAGTCACTAAACCTTACATGTAAAGGACATGCCGATGAAACGACTTTTTTTAGCCCTTATATTGGGGGTTTCTCTTGTTTACGGAAGTGGCTCCATCACCTTTAGCGATGCGCCCTCTGCCGCCAAACGCGTCGCACCTTCTTCTGGCGAAACCATTCTTTCTTATCACGACGCCATTAAAGACGCCAAAAACAGCGTTGTTAACATTGCTACTACGAAAACCGTCCAGCAAAATGACCAAATCCAAGACATGTTTAACCATCCTTTTTTTAGAGAATTTTTTGGCCCAGGCTTTCAAGCACCCCAACAAGAACGCAAAGCTAGTTCTTTAGGTTCAGGAGTAATCGTCTCGAATGATGGGTACATCATCACCAACAACCATGTCGTTGAAGGAGCCGATGAAATCGTCGTCTCACTCATCGACAACAGCAAAGAATTTAAAGCAAAAGTGATTGGCCTAGACCCAAAAAGCGACCTTGCAGTGATTAAGATTGACGCCAAAGATTTGCGTGCTATTAAGATGGGGGACTCTTCGGCCCTTTTAGAAGGAGATGTGGTTTTCGCCATTGGCAACCCTTTTGGCGTGGGTGGAACTATCACTCAAGGGATTATTTCTGCACTTAACAAAACAGGTATTGGCCTTAACCGCTACGAAGATTTTATCCAAACCGACGCCTCCATCAATCCAGGTAACTCAGGTGGTGCTTTAGTGGACAGCCGTGGAGCGCTTGTGGGCATCAACACTGCCATTCTCTCTCGCAGTGGAAGCAATAGCGGTGTTGGCTTCGCCATTCCTTCCAATATGGCTAAAACCATCGCCAAAGCACTCATCGAAACAGGAAAAATCGAACGGGGATACATGGGCGTTTCCATCGGCGACCTTACCAGTGACCTTAAAGAAGTGTATACCCATAAAGAAGGCGCATTAGTCTTAGGCGTTGAAGCAGGTGGACCAGCAGATAAGGCCAATATTAAGCGCTTAGATCTCATCACTCAGATTAACAGTACTCCTATTAAAAATGCCAATGATTTAAAAAATACCGTTGGGGCGTTGCTCCCTGGAGAAACAGCACGCATTACCTTGGAACGCGACAATAAAGTCCTCACCACCAATGTCGCCCTTGGCAATATGGATGTGGCTGAAAAAGAAGCGGCTGGAGTAAAAAGCTCAGGCATCAAAGGACTCTCCTTGGGAGCGCTGGACGAAGAGAGTCGTTATCGCTTCCGCGTTCCTCGAACCATCGAAGGAGTTTTGGTACTTGAAGTT
Source organism: Campylobacterales bacterium (assembly GCA_014859645.1). Taxonomy (GTDB): domain Bacteria; phylum Campylobacterota; class Campylobacteria; order Campylobacterales; family Campylobacteraceae; genus Sulfurospirillum_B. The sequence continues at coordinate 43,436 of JACUTV010000001.1, read as the reverse complement.
GAAGAAAATTCAGATGCCCAAAAATTTGGCTTTCGCCAAGGCGACGTGATTGTTCAGGTGGAACAAACCACCGTGACTAGCCTCGAAGACTTTAATAAAGCCATGACAGAAACCAAACGCGATAGGATTCGCGTGCTTGTGAGCCGCGGCGGCTACATCTCACCCATCTTAGTACGCTAAGAGTTTTTGCGCCAAGCCATGCCTTGGCGCCCCTTTTGTGCTATAATTCACCCCAACCAAAGGAGTGGCATGACACAGATTTTGATGATTGAAGATGACTTTGAGCTTGCCGAAATCCTGACCGAATACCTTGAACAATTTGACATTAAAGTCACCACTGCCCACGACCCCTATCTTGGCATTTCCACCCTTGATACGGGCAAATTTGACCTTCTTATCTTAGACCTCACGCTTCCTGGCATCGATGGGCTTGATGTGTGCAAAGAGATCCGCAAAAAACATGCTATTCCCATCATCATCTCTTCAGCCAGACACGACATTACCGACAAAGTAACTGCCCTTGAAAACGGCGCGGACGATTACCTCCCAAAACCCTACAACCCAAGAGAGCTCGAAGCGCGCATTAAAAGCCACCTTCGGCGACACACCCTTTTGCAAACTCCCCAAGAGAGCGTTTGCGACCTTGTGCTTGATGAGTACCAAATGAACATCGCCTTCAAAGGCGTGCCACTACACCTTACGGCAGCTGAATACGGGATTTTGAGTTATTTGATGAAAAAAGAAGGGGGCGTGGTGTCGCGCGAAGAACTCATCTACAACTGCGAAGCTATCAATGAAGAGACTACCAATAAAAGCATTGATGTCATCATCGGAAGAATCCGCCAAAAGTTAGGCGAAAACCCAAAGTTCCCTAAACATATCCACGCTGTACGGGGTGTTGGGTATAAATTTCTCAAATGATTCGCTCTTCTATCTTTTACAGTATTACCTTTATCTTTTTTCTCTCCACGGCGAGTATTTTTTTGGCTTTTTTGTGGCTCATGGAGTACGACAAGCAAAACTACACCAGCGAACTCAATACCAAATACTCTATCGTTGCAAGAGCTACCTTGTTTCATCTAAACAATTTTATCACCAACGAAGAGCTTGAGGCTCAGGTAAATGACTTTAAAATGACCGAGATTAGCGACGCAGAAGAAAAACAAGCCATTATCGAAAATGCACAAGTTATCGAAGAAATCCAAGCCAAAATTGGCAACAGCTCCATTCTCATTTACAACAAAAACCATTACCTCAAAATCACTCACAACAACACTATCTTACTCTTGAAAGATGAAGATTACCAACCCTACCGCTACGATGTGATTCGCATTATCTTTGCTAGTGTTTTTTTGATTTTGTTGGCTACGTATATTTTCACCATTCGCAAACTCAAACCCTTGCGCAAACTCAAACAAGAAATCGATAAGTTTGCCAGAGGGGACTTGGAAGAGGTTACATGTAACAGCACGGGAAGCGATGAAATCTCCGAAGTCGCCCTCGCCTTCTACAACGCCGTAGGCCAAATCAAGGCCCTCAACCAATCGCGTCAGCTTTTCTTGCGCAACATCATGCATGAACTCAAAACACCCATTACCAAAGGAAGAATTACCGCGGAAATGGTTACTCAAGAAAAGTACAAAACAAGACTCATTACTGTTTTTGAAAAACTCGAAACCCTTATTAACGAATTCGCCTCCATCGAACGCATCACGTCTGGTATTGGCCTAAGCGACGTTACGGGGTATCGTTTGGTGGATTTGATTGATGAAGCGATGGATTTAGCCATGGCAGAACCCGAAAGCGTCCAACGCAATATCTCAGAAGAAATCATCTTACATGTAGACTTTAAACTCTTTTCCATCGCCCTTAAAAATATGATTGATAATGGCATTAAGTACTCCAAAGAGAAACGTGTCAAAGTGGTAGCCGATAGTAGCAGTATTCGCTTCATTAGCTTAGGTGACCCCCTTGAACATCCGTTTGAACACTACCTTGAACCTTTTGTGCAAGGAGCCAACAGCACTAAAAGCCTAGGGCTTGGGCTTTATATTGTTGATAACATCATCAAAGCACACGCCCTTACCCTCACCTACCGTCATCAAAATGGCTACAATGTGTTTTATTTTGAAAAACTCGAAGCATTGATTGAAAATAGTGTACAATAATCCCACAAATCTCCCACAAAGGTGGTTCCATGCCAAGTGTCGTCTTTGAAAAGCAAGATATCCACTCTCTTCTTGAACACCACATCGCTCTCTTGGAAAGGTTTAACCTAAAAGATGAGGAGCCCTTTTCCATTGTCTACTTCTCCCTAGCAAACGACCCAAAAATCGACTATGCTAAAATCCTCAAAAATATCCTTCGCAAAACTGATGCGTTGTTTCAAGATAAAACAGACTTCATCGTCTTGCTTCCTAGCACAGACTGGAATGGTGCCACAGAACTCCTCTCAGGCATCCAAGAGTTCCTCAGTCAACCCCCTCACGACGCAATCGTTACCTACCCAGAAGACGGAACAAGCGCCAAAGCCTTGATGCGCTCCTTGTTTGAAAAAATAGAAGAAACCCACGGGTTTGAGGCAAAAGCTCTGTTAGTGACACACTCTTAAAACGTTTCTTAAACGGTATGACTGGTACAGTATGTTCCGCCAAGGTTGGCCTTTTCTCAAAAAAAGATAAAATTTTGGTTACAATTGTTTCATTACTGTAGCATTTGGAGGTTGGCTCATGAAATCCGTTGAACTTTCTTTGCGCAAATGCGTGACTCCTGAATTTATTTTTGGTACAGGCGCAAGAAATCTCACTGGATCTTACGCGCGCAATCTTAGCATGCGCCACCCTCTTTTAGTTACCGATCCTGCCGTCCGAAAAACCCCTTGGTTTGAAGATGTTACCGCTTCTTTGGAGGCTGCGCGTATCGACTATGTTGTTTTTGATGATGTTGTGCCCAACCCTCGCGATACCAACGTCACCAACGGCGTTGCTTGCTACTGGGCACATCATTGCGACGGGATTATTGCACTAGGAGGCGGCAGTCCTATGGATTGCGCAAAAGCGATTGGCATTGTTGTGGCCAATGGCAACACCATCAGTGCCTTTGAAGGAGTCGATCAGATTGTCCGCCCTCTTCCTCCGCTCCTTTGCATTCCTACTACGGCAGGAACTTCGGCCGATGTTTCGCAATTTGCCATTATCGTGGATTCGGCACGCAAGGTTAAAATGGCAATTATTAGCAAATCCATCGTCCCAGACCTCGCTCTAATCGACCCTGAAACAACCCTAAGCATGGAGCTTGATCTCTCCATCAACACAGGACTCGATGCCCTCACCCATGCCTTTGAAGCGTACGTTTCCAATGCCGCCTCCACCTTTACAGACATGTACGCCCTTCAGTCCATCGAGTACCTCTTCGATAGCCTTCCTAAAATGGTTTCTAATCCAAACAACATGGAAGCCAGAGGCGCTATCATGATGGGGAGTCTTCTTGCGGGCCTTGCTTTTTCAAACGCCAGTTTGGGCGCAGTGCATGCCATGTCTCACAGCCTTGGCGGGGAAACAGATTTGCCTCATGGCCTTTGCAACGCCATTTTGCTAGACCATGTGGTGGAGTTTAATTACCCCCATGCAGGAGAAAAATACAATCGCATTGGCGCGGCCATGGGGAAAAATCTTGGCAACAAAACAGACCTTTTAAGCGCTCTTCGCGACTTTAAAACATCCTTAGGATTTGTAGCAACCCTAGGTTCAACGGGTCTTGCGCCAACCTTGTTACCCACCCTTTCTGCAACAGCGGTTAAGGATGCGTGCATTGTCACCAACCCTGTAATCCCAACCCTTCAAGAGATTGAACGCATCTATGAAAAAGCTTTCTGAAACGTCCGAATCCCTCAGGGAAAAGATTATCGGACTCGGAGAGCATTCCATCCGAAAACATTACTACACGTCCTTGCAAGAACAGTTTGATGAACTGGAACGTTTCCGTGCGCTTTTAGACCAGTCCAAAGAGATGATTTTTCTTGGACTGGATGGTTGCTTGATGGATGTCAATCAAACTGCCAGCTCCTTTTACAAACTCCCCAAAGAAAAGATGCTTGGAAGCACTTACGAAAGCGTTTTTCCAGCATGTATTACTAACAAAATCGCCTACCTTTTTGAAGAAGCAAAGTATCATGACGCGCTAACCCTAGAAACTCAAATCAAAAAAACACCTATTGAATTCACCCTTCAAATCATCTTGTTTCGCCATGTGCCCTATGTTGTTCTTTTTGGAACTGATATCACCAAACGCAAAGAGGCGGAAGAGGAAATCCATCGGCTTGGAAACTACGACCCACTCACCCATCTTCCCAATAAAAACATGCTCAACGAACGCCTTTTTGGTTTGAAACAATCTTGCTCCAAAGGGCAAAATTGTGGCGCTTCATGCCAGTACCTTGAAGGATGCAAATATTCCGCACTTTTACTTATTGACCTCGACCACTTCAAGGAACTCAACGATACAGAAGGGCACAATCAAGGAGATGTTTTTCTAAAAGAGCTTGCCAGACGACTGGGGGACTTACTCTCACGAGGAGATTTTTTGTGCCGCTTTGGCGGAGATGAATTCATTGTGCTCATGGAATCGTTACATGTAGAGCTTTCTCAGACTATCTCTATTGTTGAATCTTTTGCCTATACCCTTAAAACAAGCATTAACCAACCCATTTCCTTAGGGCATACAACCCACCTGTGCTCCTCATCTATCGGCGTAGTGATTTTTCGAAAAGGGCAAACAGGCGATGTCATCAAGCAAGCAGAAATCGCCATGTACGAGGCTAAAAATTCAGGAAGAAACACTATTCGTTTTTATGACCCAAAAATGCAAGAAGCCATTAAGCACAAAGTCTCCATCGAAACTAGCCTAAGGCGCGCCCTCAAAAAGAATGCATTAGAACTTTATTACCAACCCAAGGTCGATGCGACGCAAAAAATCATTGCCCTTGAAGCCCTTATCCGTTGGCATCATCTCGAACAAGGATTCATTCCTCCTAGCGAATTCATCCCGTTAGCAGAAGAAAATGGACTTATTATTCCGCTAGGTGCTTGGGTGATTAAAACCGCCTGCCTTCAACTGGCCCGTTGGTCGCTTGATGAAAAAACATCCTCGTTGACCATTGCCGTTAACCTAAGCATCAAACAACTCCAAAGTGAAGCCTTTATAGCCACCATAGAAAGGATTTTAGAAGCCACCAAATGCCCCAAAGAGAAGTTGATTTTTGAAATTACTGAGACATTGTTTATGGGGGATGTGGATGCTATGGTCTCCAAAATGCATCAGATTAAAAGCATGGGCATACGCTTTTCTATTGATGATTTTGGGACAGGGTATTCTTCCCTAAGTGCCATCAAAAAAATCCCTTTAGATGAACTTAAAATCGACCAAAGCTTCACTCAGGATATTAAACATCACACCGACGAAGCCGTCATTATCCACACCATCGTTGGCATGGCTAAAAACCTTGGTCTTCGCGTCGTTGCCGAAGGAGTGGAAACTAAAGAGCAATTTACCTTCTTAAAACGCGCAGGATGTCACGTCTTTCAAGGGTATCTGTTCAGCAAACCCCTCCCTCTTGAGGCCTTAGAAAAAATACTCTAACTTACTCGTTGCGTAAGGTTTCTAAAACATTCACCTCGGTTGCTTTTTTAGCAGGGTAATAAGACGAAAAAGCCACGACACCACTCGCTCCAAGCACGATTAACCAAAAATCTTGCAAGGAAAGTTCCAGTGGAAGCCTCGCCGAACCGTACACGTCTGCGGGAAGATTGATGATGTCAAAAGAGCCCAAAAGCCAAATTCCAAGGCCGCCCAAGCACACCCCAAGCAACACACCGCTCCCGCCAATCACAATACCCAAGATAAAAAAAGTGTGTTTGATTTCCCGCTTGTAAACCCCCAAGGAAAGCAACAATGCAATCTCTTGACGGCGGTTCATGACGGTCATAAGCAAAGAACTGATGATATTCAACGAAGCAACCAAAATAATAAGCATCAATACAATAAACAACGCCCGTTTTTCCAAGGCAAGCGCGGAAAAAAAGTTACCATTTTGTTGCCACCACCCAATGGCGCGCAAGTGGGAAGGCAAAATCCCTGAAAGAATTTCGATGTCTTTAAAGGGGTCTTTAGAGTACAAATGCACCCCATCATACGTACCCTCGGTGTACCCAAGTATCTTTTGAAGAGAACTAACAGGCGTGTACATGTAGGTTTTATCGTAAGCCAAAAGCCCTGATTGAAAGGTGGCTTTGTGGGTAAAACGCTTCATTTTTGGCATCAAAGCAAGCCCACCAGGTTCTGCATGGGTAAACAACACCATCAACCGCTCATCAGCTTCTAGTAAAAACTCATCCACAATTCCCTTGCCCGCCAGCAGTTCAAACTCTTCAAGCACCACTTCGCCAAGTCCCTCGGCAACAACGGAATTAATCTGCTTCTCTTTTTCCATGTCTACCCCAAACACAAGGGCGCCTTCAAGTTTTTGGCCACGGCGCAACATAACTTGAGAAGAGATGTAGGGGCTAGCTTTTAGGTGGGGCATTTTTTCCAAAATCGCCTCCACATCCTTTACATGTACGCCTCCAGGCATAAAGGTTGTCACAGTGAGGGGATAATTCATGGTAAAAAGTTTGCGCTGAAATTCTTTGTCAAACCCGTTCATGATAGCCATAGCGACAAGCAAGACCATCACGCCAATTGCCACACCAAAAAAGGCCAAAAAGGCACTGATGGAAATAAAAGGTTGGCTCTTGTCAAAGCGGAGGTATTTGGAAACCAAAAACCTCCTGATGTCGTGGTTCAATCCTTATCCTTAGGCTAAAATACCGCGTTTTGGACCACTTTTTCCGCAACACATTTTGTATTTTTTGCCGCTTCCGCATGGGCATGGGTCGTTGCGTGGAATTTTTTTCTCCACTGCCGCTTCTGAAGTAACAGATTCGTGTTCCAAGCGCGTACCTTCGTTTTGTTGGGCTTCCATGCGTCGAATCATTTCCTCCATCTTGGCCCGCTCTTCTTCGGCTTTTTCGTCGCGCAAACGGATACGCTGCAAGGTTTTAATGCTTTCAAATTTAATCCGCTCCACAAGCTCCATAAAGAGGTTGTAGCTCTCTTTTTTGTATTCAGTAAGAGGGTCTTTTTGGTTGTAACCGCGAAGGCCAATACCTGTTTTTAAAATGTCCATCTGATATAAATGCTCTCGCCATGCGTTATCTAACACTTGAAGGTATAAAATACGCTCAATCTCGTGACGCTGTTCCGCGTCTACTACGGCCATTTTGGTCTCGTAACTCTCTTTAAGCACTGCTGTAATTTTTTCCGCAAGCACGTCATAATCCACCCCTTTAAGGGTTTCTTCCTCTAGCGCAACACCCATGTCATTTTGCACTAGGGCACTCAGTCTTTCCACATCGTACTCTTCTTTGAGTCCACCTTCAAAAACCTCTGCACGTTGCAACACGCCTGCCACATACTCAACGCGAATTTCTTCAATCTTTTCTTGGATTTTGTATTCAGGGTTGAGTAAATCGTTGCGGAAATTGTAAATGGTCTTGCGCTGTTGGTTTGCCACGTCATCGTACTCAAGCAAATGTTTTCGTGACTCAAAATGCAAGTTTTCCACTTTCTTTTGGGCATTTTCCACCGCGCGCGTTACCATGCGCGACTCGATACTCTCGCCTTCTTCAATCCCAAGCCGTTCCATGATGGCCTTAATGCGGTCGCTTCCAAAAATACGGAGTAGGTTATCTTCCAAGCTTAGGTAAAACCTGCTTTGACCCGGATCCCCTTGACGGCCCGCGCGTCCTCGAAGCTGGTTGTCAATCCGTCTACTCTCATGGCGTTCTGTCGCAATGATATACAACCCGCCCAAGGCTTTCACTTCTTCAGTGAGTTTAATATCAACCCCGCGACCCGCCATGTTAGTAGCGATAGTAACAGCACCTTTAATGCCCGCATTTTGGATGATTTGCGCCTCTTTTTCATGGTTTTTTGCATTCAACACCGAATGGGCGATTTTTTCTTTTTTCAACAAACCATCCAAATACTCGCTCTTTTCAATGGAAGCCGTGCCCACAAGCACGGGTTGTCCTAGGGCGTTTGCTCGTTTGATTTCTTCGATAACAGCGATAAATTTTTCTCTTTCTGTTTTGTAAATCAAGTCATTTTTATCTTCGCGAATAACCGTAACGTTTGTCGGAATGGAAAGAACATTGAGTTTATAAATCTGCGCAAATTCCGTGGCTTCGGTTTGAGCAGTACCTGTCATACCTGCAAGCTTTTCATACATACGGAAATAATTTTGAAAGGTGATGTCTGCCAATGTTTGAGACTCTTCTTGAATCGCCACGCCCTCTTTGGCCTCAAGGGCTTGGTGCAATCCTTCACTAAAACGACGCCCTTCGCTCAGGCGACCTGTAAATTCATCGACAATAATAACCTCGTCATCCTTTACCACATAATCCACATCTTTTTCAAACAAATGTTGTGCTTTAAGGGCTTGGTCAAGGTGGTGTGAGAGTACAGCGTTTTCCATGCTGTAGAGGTTATCTACCCCAAAGAGCTCTTCGGCTTTTGTGATACCTTCTTCCGTCATCATAATAGTGCGGTTTTTTTCATCAACCGTGAAATCGCCCTGCGCAGGTTGCCCTTCCGCAGGAAGCTCTCCTTGCACAAGTTTTCTTGCCACGTCATTGGCACGTTTATAACTGTCTAATGTGCGATTGGTTGGCCCGGAGATAATAAGCGGTGTTCGCGCCTCGTCAATCAAAATCGAATCCACTTCGTCCACGATAACATAATGGTGATTGCGTTGGACCTTGTCTTTGGCGTGGTATTTCATATTGTCACGCAAATAGTCAAATCCAAATTCGTTGTTAGTTCCGTAAGTGATGTCGGCCTCATACTGCGCTTTACGCTCCGCGTCGTTGTGCAAACCTGCCACAATCACGCCCACGCTTAACCCCAAAAACTCGTAAATTTTCCCCATATCTACGGCGTCACGCTTGGCAAGGTAATCATTCACCGTAACAACGTGCACCCCTTTTCCGCTCATGGCATTAAGCACCACAGGCAGGGTGGCTACGAGGGTTTTTCCCTCCCCTGTTTTCATCTCAGCAATATTGCCATCATGCAACACTAACCCACCGATCATTTGCACATCAAAATGGCGCATGTCTGTGGTGCGTTTGCTGACTTCACGTACGATAGCAAACACGTCTACTAACACCGAATCCAGTGTCGCTTGCTCTTCATTCACGCGCTTTTTCAGTGCTTCAAAGGCTTCTTTAAGCGCCTCATCCTCTAGTGTTTCATAACGGCTTTCAAGGGCGTTAATCGCCTCAACACGCTTTTGATAACGTTTGATTTCTCGGTCATTTTGAGTCCCAAACAGTTTTTGGGCGAAGTTTAAAAACATGAAGCTACCTTACATTTTTTGGGGCGATTGTAACACACTTTACCTCTCCGTTGGATAAAACCTGCTAGAATGCGCCAAAAGGAGAAAAGATGCGCATTTTTTGGTTATTATTTTTAGGATTAGCCCTCCACGGTGCACCCTTTGAGACCCTCTCAAGCACGTTCAAACAAACGGTTACTTCCCCCGAAGGAACAACTATTACCTATCACGGAACCCTCCATGCCAATGCCCACAATCAAGCCCTTTGGTCCTACACGCGACCCATCGAAAAACAGATTTATTTTGATGACACAAGTGTGCTAATTGTCGAACCCGATTTAGAACAAGCTATTAGCACTTCCTTGCAAAGCACGCACAATTTAGCACTCTTTTTGCAAGAAGCTGGCGCGCAAGAAAAGCGTATTATTGAACACGAGGGGGTGGTGTACACGGTTACGTTTAAAGACGCACTGCCCCACACTGTTACGTACACAGATGCCCTTGAAAACAAGGTTGTGATTGCACTTTTTGATGTAGTGCTAAATCAACCTCTGCCTTTGGACATCTTTCTCCCAAGTGTTCCGGCCCATTATGATAGAATTCGCCAATAACCTAAGGGCGAGAGATACACAGACCTTCGCGCTTTAGTGCCTCTACAATCTCTTTTACTTTAGGGTCGTTTACCAATGCCAATCTATGAATATACACCGCATCGATGTCTATTCCGTGCTCTTTCGCGCTAAACTCTTTGAGGGTTTTTTTTAAAGACTCTTTTCCTTTAGAGGTCAACAAATCTTCGGCAAAAAAACTGCCGATGACAACATTTAGTGCATCGACGATTTTAAAACTCTCATCTTCCACGTAACGCCCTTCAATCATCAAGCCAACGCTTATTTTCATGGTTTCAAAATTGCCTTTTTTGCTGTACAAATCGCTCTCAAACTGTTCTAAGTTTAAGGTTTGCGCCCACAATCCCAAGGGAAGTAATCCCAAAAATAACCATTTCATTGTTTTTCCTTTTTTAATCTAGTCTCACGCTAGGGTTCGTGGCATAAAATGCCCTCACCCGCTCATCCACGCGAATGCACCGCTCCACGTGGGTACGTAAATCACCTCTCGTGTAGCGCAACAACAAATCCCCAGGCTCTTTCGCCCGGCTAATGGCCACGTAAAACTGGCTTGACTCAAAAATATGGTCAATATCACACACTAGCGTGTCGATGCTCATGCCTTGGCTTTTGTGAATCGTGATAGCATAGGCTAGTTTCAAGGGAAACTGTAACACGCTTGCCATGGGCTTTTCTTGGATGTCACCGCCACTCATGTGCGGTTCATTCAGCACAAATTCATGGCGCTCCACTTCCACAAGTGCTCCATTTTTCTCGACCCAAATGGCGTCCTCTTCGATTTCACGCACAATCCCGTGCTCGCCATTCATGTATTTTCCCCATTTATTGGTGCAAAAAAGCACCCTAGCACCTACTTTTAATTCCATGATTTCTTGCACAGGAAGGTTCTTTTTCCACCCCTCCAAACGCTTTACATGTAAAGAGATATCATGCAAGGTTTCTTTAGAGGGCAAGGCTACAAGAGGCGCATCAAGTTCACGTAGTTTTATTTTATTCATAGCATCTGCTTCGGCGTTTCGACCAAACAGCACCGTAGGGTCTTTTTCCCACGCATGGGTATTGCCCGATAGCGCGCTTAAGTATTCCAACACTTCTGCACTACTATCTCCCTCGCGCACGCGCCCTAGGACGTGAAAAAAGTGCGGATTGCTTGTGCGTTTGGGCTGGTTTAGCACGAGCATTTTGGGAGAAAACACCTCCCACGCCGTGCTTTCAAAGGCGTATAGCGGGTCACCAAACAAACTGTTACTGTTAGTAGTACGTTTTGAAACGGGTGGAAGTTGAAAAAAATCCCCCACAAAGAGTAATCTTCCTGCAAAATTTAACTGGTCCAAGCGGTAGCGTATCATCTCCATGACCGAAGCACTCACCATGGAGATTTCATCCAAGATCAAAAGTTCACACCGCTCTAAAATCTCACGCAACTCTTTCAAACGGTGCTTGTTGTATTTGTCATTGCGCAACATCGTTTCGCTGTCGTTAGCAATTCCAAAGGCAAAAAAACTGTGCGCAGTTTGACCATTGACATGGACAGCACTAATGCCCGTACTTCCCAAAACCACCACACTATGCCCTTGCGCGCGGTAATGGCGAATAAGCTCATAAGTAAGGTAGCTTTTGCCAACCCCACCGCCACCTGTGAGAAATACATGGTTGTTTTTTAGTTCTTCTTTGAGGGTTTCAAGCACACCGTCTCCGTTGTTTTACTTTAGATACGCCTTTGAAGCAAAGCTTCAAAGGCGTATCTAACGCTAAGTTCTGCTCAGCGCAGGGCTCGCGCACCTTTGGTGCTTAGGCTTCTTTCAAAACACGTTTTGCAAGAAGGCTAATTTTGGTATTATACGCAAATAAAGAGCAAAAGGGGAACCATGCGTGTCCTATTAATGGTAGTTTTAGGGGTTTTTTTAGGAGGCTGCACCTTGCTTTCTCCCCCTGTTTTTACCCCACCTTCGTACGCTCACGCCCTGCCCAAGCTCATTCACGACGTTGCGCCCATGAGCAACCAAGGCACTTGGTATGAAGAAGCATTTTTTGTGCCATGGGCGCAAGAAACTCTAGGTATCACCCAAGAAGAAGCCTTATGGCCTTGGCAGGTTTACCTTCCTTCCAAAGGCTACTACGGCGAAACCAAACAGCCCAGACCACAAGCGTGGTTTGACGCGTTGCGTGAAGAGGCCAATTTTGACGCGTTAGGCTCTCTTAATCAAAATGCCATCACCCTAGAAAACAGTGCGTTGCGCAACTTTCCAACCCACTTGCCTCTTTTTCGCTCTTTTGCACAAGCAGGCGAAGGGTTTCCGTTTGATTACAACCAAAACTCACGCATCTCGCTCATGGAGCCTGTAAAACTCTCGCACTATTCCAAAGATGGCGGGTGGGCGTTTGTGAAAAGTGCGTTTTCTTTTGGGTGGTTACCCTCTTCCGTGCTCACGCCCATCGATGAAGCGTTGAGAGAGAAAATCTTGCGTGCGCCCAAAACGATGATCTTGCAAGACCGCACCCCTCTTATTTCCACGCGCTTTGAAACCTACGCAAAATTAGGCACACTGTTGCCACTTTTAGATGAACATACTGCTTTTAAGGTCGAAAAAGACTTACATGTAACGCCGCTTCCTCTAAAACACCCTCAGCCTTGGCCACTTCCCATGACCCCCAAAACCCTCACGCACGTCACGCAAACTTTGCTCGATGAGCCTTACGGATGGGGTGGGCTTTTTGACCATCGGGATTGTTCGGCCATGACCAGAGATTTTTTTGCCCCTTTTGGCATTTGGTTGCCGCGTAATTCTGCCGCCCAAAAAGAGAGTGATGCCTATGTTTCCCTCAAACATCTTTCTAACAAGGAAAAAGAAGCCATGATTGCGCGCTTTGGAAAACCATTTTTAACGCTTCTCTACCTGCCGGGTCACATCATGCTCTATGCGGGCACCCACGAAGGCACACCTATTGTGCTACACAACGCATGGGGCATTAAAACCTCTCTTTTGGGCATGGAAGGGCGCGGTGTCATCGGCAAAGCTATCGTGTCTGATTTACATGTAGGGGCCAGCCACCCTTTAGTAGCTTCTAAAAACCTACTGCTTTCTCGTGTTGAAGCAATGACCATCATCAACCCAACATCTCCGCAAGAACGCTTAATGCGCGCGTATCCTGAGGCGATTTCTCGCATCACAGATAACACTGTATGGTTCCATGATGGGACACAGCTTGCGTATGATGATGGTAAAGAAAAAGACGAGGCAACGCTACTGGAAAATCCTAGCATCAAAGACCAGTTTTTTGCACCTTATCCCGCCTTATTTCCTCTCCAAACGCCCACTACCGACCCAGGACGGGCTAGAAATGATGCGTTTTTAAAAACCCTTTACGGACACACGAAAGAGGAAATAGAATCTCGTCTTGTTACTGTCCGCTGGCTTCCAAGCCACACCAACCAAGCCTTACGTTTTCATGGTGATCACGGTGCGGCTAAAGCCCTTCAAGCCGTTTCTGATGCTCTAGATGCCCTGCCTTGCGAACTCCTAGCCTACGTCAATAATCCTGCAGGGACATACAACTACCGCACCATCGCCAAAACCAATCGGCTAAGCGCGCACAGCTACGGCATTGCCATTGACATCAACACCCAAAAGGGAGATTATTGGCAGTGGAGCAAAACGGGGAACTATCGCAATCAAATCCCCAAAACCATCGTTCATATTTTTGAAAAACACGGCTTTGTTTGGGGTGGAAGGTGGAAGCATTTTGACACATTTCACTTTGAATACCGGCCCGAATTAGTCAATCCATAAGCATTGCTATGGTACACTCGCAACAGAAATATGGAGGCGTTATGAAAAAATTTGAGCAGCTAAAAGAAAAGATTCTTAGGTATGTGTTTATTCTTTCCAAACAACCTATTCTTTACCGCGACTTACTTCGCGCCAATGCCCTTTACAACGAAGGAATGCACGTAGACCCTGCGGTATTAAACTTTCGTGCCAATATCACCAATGCTTACATCATCTACGCTGTTTTATGTGCCATTATTCTTGTGCCCCTTACCTCTGTTACCCACGTCGTGTTTGTAAATGTTGATTTTCATATTTCGATTATTGGGACTATTTTTGCCACATCGTGTGTCTTTGTGGGGTTTCAGTTTTTTCAAGACTGGTTGCGGGATGAAATGACTTCGCGCCTTATTAAGCAAGCATGGCAAATCCATTTTCCTCATTTTTCTTATGAAAAATACAGTGAAAAAGTTGAAGCCATTTACATCGATTTAAAGAAAAATGAAGTACCTACGAAAGAGTGGGAACATTACGTCCTAGACCGCCTTGTGAATGTCTCTTCACAAGGCTAGCTACTCTAAAGACAACACATCTAACACTTGATTTTTAAAGCGCATAGACTCAATCCCAAGGCGTAGCTCCCTGTTTTCTTCTAGCAAAATTTCATACTGTCCGTACAGCCCGCTAATATCGCGACTGATGTAATAAATTTCGTTTTTAATGTAGATTTTGGGAAGAAAAATGCCTAAGAAAAAAAGCATCGCCAAGTACACAAGGGCCAAGGTTTTTAAATCGAGGTTTTTCTCCCTCTCTTGCTCTTTGTCATACTCACCCAAGAGCTCTTGACGGTCTTCACTCATGAACTCTCTTTTGTTCAATCCTAAACAAACGCAGTTTTGAACTGCGTGAACGGGGATTGCGTTGCACCTCTTGAGGACTTGGCTCAATAGGTTTTTTTGTGAGAATCTTTCCAAGAGAATGATTGCCGCCGCATTCACAACGTGGCACAAAAGGATTGCAAATGCACTCTTTTTGCCACAGCTTAAAGGTTTGCTTCACAATGCGGTCTTCTAGCGAATGAAAAGAGATAATCCCCACCACACAATCATGCAAACTCGCTGTTTCAATGGAACGCAAAAGCTTTCCAAGTTCCCCCAGTTCGTCATTGACCTCAATGCGAATCGCTTGAAACACCAAAGTCGCAGGGGAAACCTTGCGTCCCTGACTTCGTCCACGCCCCACAATCTCCGCTAACACCTTAGCACTCGTAATGGGCCCAATCTCCCGTGCTTTGCAGATTCGCTCCGCTAACACACGCCACTGGGGAAGCTCACCATACTCACGCAATATCTCCTCAAGTTGTGCTTGCGTGTACGTGTTCACCACTTCATAAGCAGTGAGCGGCATGGTTGTATCCATGCGCATATCTAGCACATCTGATTCAAATCCAAACCCACGTTCAGGTCTGTCTAGTTGCAGGGAAGAAACCCCAATGTCTGCCAAAATTCCCCTTACATGTAAAGGGTCGATGTGCGAGATAACCGTAGAAAAAGGCGCATGAAGTATGCGAACTCTCTCTCCAAAACGTGCCAATCGTTTTTGCGCAAAAGCAACCGCTTGCGCATCTTTGTCGCACCCAACAAGGGTGATGCGAGGATTTGCCTCTAAAATAGCCTCGCTGTGCCCTCCATACCCCAGCGTACAGTCCACAATCACCCCTTCGCTAACAGCAGAAAAAGCGCGGGTAACTTCCTCAAGAAGTACGGGTATATGGGGGATATTCACAGCCAATCCTTTCAGGGCATAAGTGGTGGTATAATACCCAAACACAGATTTAAAAAGGTTAAAAATGATTGAAGAGTATCTCGCGGACCAGCTCAAAGACATCTCACTTTCCATGTTTCGCAAAAACTTTTTTGGCATTTATCACGGTTCTATTTCGGCACGCGTAGAGTACAATCGCTTTATTATCAACAAAAAAGATGCCATTTTTGACGGCCTAAAGTCTTCAGATTTGATTGAACTTTCAAGCAAAAAAGATTACCGCTGGAATGAAGCGAGTATTGATGCGGACATTCATCTTAACATCTACAAAAATATTTCCGAAGCAAAATACATTTGCTATGCTATGCCTCCTTTTACTACTGCATACACACTAACACATAGCATTATCATACCTGAGGATTATTTTGGGGCTATGCAATTTGGCACCATCCATGTATACGACCCTAAACAATTCGAAGACTGGTACGAACGTGCTGATGTGGAAATTTACCGCCACATGAAAGAGCAAAAAACCAATATTATAGTCATCCGAGGCTACGGCGTGTATGCCTATGCACGTGATATTCATCAAATTGCTAAAAATATTGCTGTCCTTGAAAACAGCTGTAAACTTCTTCATCGCGCTAACGAACATCGCATTTAATTTTTACCACTAACAAACAATATTTTGTTTGTTAATTATTTTAAAAAAGTGCCGATTTTATGGTCGTTTAAAGACAAACGAAGTAAAATCATACGTTTCAAGAAAGCTAACCGAAAAAAGGAAAAGAATGATCACCTGGATGCAACGTCATAGAAAATACCTCGTTATTACCATATGGGTCAGTGTCATAGCCTTTGTTGGTGCTGGGTTTGTTGGATGGGGTGCTTATGATTTTAATACCGACCGCTCCTCTTCTGTTGCCAAAGTAGGAAAGAAAAAAATCACCATCACCGAATTTCAAATGGCCTATAACAACTATTTTTCCTATTACAACACCTTGTTTAATGGTCAGCTCACCCAAGAACGTGCCGAACAAATGGGTTTAGATAAAATCGTCCTAGAAAACCTTATCAACGAAGCCTTGATGCTCAATTATGCCGAAGACTTAGGCCTTGTCACTCTTGATACAGATGTCAAAGAAATGTTACTTCGTGATGAAAACTTCCACACAGATGGCGCTTTTGATAAAGACCTTTATTACCGCCTTTTGCAAAATGCAGGCATTACCGCCAAAGCCTATGAAGAGAGTTTGAAAAAACAAGTCCTTCTTGAAAAACTCAATGGCATCATCACGCTACAACCTACCGAACAAGAAAAAGAACTGTTCGCTTCCGCTCTTTTCATGCAGGACAAACTCGGCGTACAAGTACTTCGCTTGGGTGCTAACGAAATTCAAACAAACGATGAGAACCTAAGGGCTTTTTGGGAACCTCAAAAGTCTAGCTTCCTTACGCCCACAAGCTACACCATCGACTCTATCTTTGTCCCCGCCTCCACCGAGGTGGCTAGCGACGAAGCTTTACAACTTTTTTTTGAAGAAAACAAATTTAACTACCGTTACGAAGACGGGCGTTTAAAAGAGCTTGCGGACGCACTTCCCGAGCTTCGTCATGACGTTGCTCTAGAAATGGCACGCAAAGAAGCACTCAACACCTACCTCGCGTTCAAAAAAGATGAAGTAAAAGCAGAAAAAACAGAAACCCTTTACGAGTCCGATAGTTTCTTTGAAGTGGAATTGCTTAAAGAAGCGGACATTGGAGATGTTTTAAAGCCAATCGCAACGGATGAAGGGTATATGATTGTCAAACTTGTTTCACTCAATTCTCCTGTGCCTATGAGCTTTGAAGAAGCCAAGCCGTTCTTAAGAGAAACCTTTGAAACTGAAAAAACCCAAGAGTTACTGACTCAAAAGGCTAAAGACCTTTTGGATTCTTTTAAAGGCGAGTCTATTGGCTTTGTTACCCGTGACAGCATTGTTAGTATCAATGGGTTAAGTGAAGAAGAAGGAAGTTTATTCCTCTCACGTGTGTTTGATAACAACCAGAAAAAAGGGTATGTCATTCTTGATGACAAAGCCGTTCTTTACGAGATCTTGGAACAAAAATTGCTTGACCAAACAAAGTTAGAACAGTATAACAAACTTGTAGAAGAGCATGTTTATCAAGTTAAAAACAACGAAGTAAACCAAGCCCTTGCAGAAGCACTCAAAAAGCGCTACAAGATAGAATATTTTTACAAAGGAAACTAATTTGAGCACCACGTATTTGGGCATCGATATCGGCTCCTCTCAAATTTGTGCTGTCATCGCCGAAAAAGATGATGTAGGCATGAAGGTTCTAGGTGCGGGTGTATCCAAAGCACAAGGACTCAAAAAGGGTGTTATTACCAATATCGAACTTGCCTCAAAATCCATTAAAATGGCACTTAGCGATGCCAAACGCGTCGCGGGAACTCATTATGACAAAGTCATTGTTTCTATTTCGGGCGCGTACACTAAAAGCGTTGACAGCAATGGGGTAGTTAACGTACCCAATCACGATATTGGCATTCGAGAAATCAATCGCGCCATGCAAATGGCAGATCACAATGCCAACATCCCTCACGAATACGAAAAACTTCATGTGCTTCCTTTTAACTTCAAAGTCGACGAGCAAGAACACATTGAAGACCCTTTGGGCATGAATGGCTCGCGCTTGGAAGTGCAAGTGCATATTGTTACCGCTCAAAAATCCTCCCTTAGCAACCTCAGAAAAGCCGTTAAATCCGCGGGCGTAGATATCGACAATATCGTTCTTTGTGGATACGCTTCGGCCATCGCAACCGTCAATGAAGACGAAAAAGAACTGGGCGTTGTTGTGATTGACATGGGTGGTGCTTCTTGTAACATGGTAATTCATTCGGGAAATTCCATTCGCTATAACGATTTCTTGGGCGTGGGCTCTTCTAATATCACCAATGACCTCTCCATGGCACTGCACACCCCACTTCCCGCAGCTGAAAATGTCAAGATCAACTACGGCACCTTGCACGCAAGCTCTAGTGAGCTTATCGAACTCCCCGTCTTGGGAGATGAAAATGTTACCCATGAGGTTTCGCTCGACATCATCTCTAACGTTATTTACGCGCGGGTTGAAGAAACCCTCATGATTCTCGCCAAAACCCTTGAAGACAGCGGGTTTAAAGATCAAATCGGCGCGGGCATCGTCCTCACTGGAGGACTAACAAAACTCGAAGGTATCCGCGAATTAGCCACTGCTATCTTTGATAATATGCCCATTCGCCTTGCCAAGCCCAAAGAAATGGAAGGCTTGTTTGAAACCTTGCGAGATCCTGGACACGCAACAGCGATTGGGTTGGTGATGTACGGCGGCGGGGATTTTACCCCTTATGAAATTGATTCAAATAAAAAAATGCGCTACAAAGACGAAAGCATTGAGCCCAATAAAAGCGTTCAACGCGTCCTAGAAGAAGAGGATTCCATGAAACTTGATGAGCCAGAATCCGTGGAGTCAACCAAAGATAAATTAGCACGGATTACTGACCTTGGCCAAAAAGCGAAAGGCGACAACGCCTTGGCTAAATTTTGGCATCGATTAACACAACTATTTTAAGAGGAGTACGGGACATGAGCGGTTTTACTGTTGAAGAAACGAAAAGCGTCTACGGCGCAAAAATCAAAGTAGTTGGCGTTGGTGGCGGTGGTGGAAACATGATCAATCACATGGTACGCGAAGGCGTCAGTGGGATTGACTTGATTGCCGCCAATACCGACGCACAAGCCCTAGAACACTCCCTTGCCTACACAAAAATCCAGCTCGGCGAAAAACGCACCAAAGGATTGGGTGCGGGGATGATTCCCCAAGTTGGCAAAGAAGCGGCCGAAGAGAGTTATGAAGAAATTAAAAGTGCCCTTGAACATGCAGACATTGTGTTTATTGCCTCAGGTTTTGGCGGTGGAACAGGCACAGGAGCGGCACCTGTAGTGGCGCAAGCGGCTAAGGAAATTGGTGCGCTCACTGTTTCTGTCGTTACTCGTCCTTTTATGTTTGAAGGACGCAAACGCCTCAAGCTTGCCGAAGCAGGACTCAATGAGCTTCGTAAAGAGAGCGATTCTATCGTTGTTATCCCTAACGACAAACTCCTCACCCTCGTAGACAAAAACCTTGGCATCAAAGACAGCTTTCGCATTGTCGACGATGTGCTAGCGCGCGCGGTTGGTGGCATGAGTTCTGTAGTACTTTCATCAAGCAATAGCGACATCAACCTTGACTTTGCTGACGTGCAAACCGTCATGAGCCATCGCGGCATGGCACTCATGGGTGTAGGCGAGAGCGAAGGACAAGGCGCTGCCATTGAAGCCATGAAAAACGCAATCGAATCGCCATTGCTTGATAACATGACCATCAACGGAGCCTTGGGCGTGTTGGTGCACTTCCGTATTCACCCCAACTGTCCGCTTAATGACATCAGCGAAGCCATGAACGTTGTGTTTGACGCGGCCGATGAAGACGCCCATGTTATTTTTGGCACCACAACGGATGAAAAAGTCGAAAATAACAAAGTGTGCATTACTATCGTCGCTACAGGTTTTGAAAATAAACTTGAAGAAGAAGAGCGTGGTTTGAAAAAACTTGACCAAACCCAAGAGGTAGTCAAGCGCGAACGTATTCTTCGAATGAAAAAAGTAAGTGGCGGGTACGAATCTCAAGAGGATTACCTTGACATTCCTACCTATATTCGCCACCAAATGGACTAACACACCAAAACTCCTCGAAGAAGTGAGCGTCCCCTCACTTCTTCACCCAAATCCTTCTGCCAAACACAACCACTTGCGCCATCAACAGTACTTTTACCATCCATTCGCTTCCTTTGTGCATAGAAGCAAACACGTCTGTCTGCGTTGCCTCAGGCCCCACCGCTTGCGCTTCTACGATAAAGGGTGTGTAGTAAAAAATAAACATCATCGCGGCATATACGACGATGACGGTTGCGCCAAAAGCCCATTTGTCGCCTCTTCCTTGTTTAAAGGCAACAACTTCGTACAACGCACCGAACAAGGTTACGATTAACAGTGCCATATTAAACCGTAAAAAAACTTGGGTCATCAAAATACCACTTTGGTAATGGCTCAGCACCCCTTCCCCTAAAAAAAGGCTAGGATTAAAAATCACAGGAGCCATCATTAGCCCCACGGCCAACTCCACCCCTACCATCGCCCCCACACTCAACATATACACTACAAACAGGGTTTGTTTCATTTTTTTTCCTTTAATGTTGCGCTAAATCCACGGTCCAGTCCTGCTAAATCATGGTAAAAGCTGATAGTTGTTGCACCCACACGTGCTAGTGCTTGCGTCATTGAAGCCCGTTGGTCGTAGCCCATTTCGCACGCAATGGCTGCAATATTGATCTGCGAAGCGCGCCAAATTAGCTCGACTAACATCTCATCCCCTCGCGCGCCCCCAAACAGTGCCGTGTGCGGCTCACAAAGCACATGAGATTCCAAAAGAGAGCTCTGGGCGATATAGGGCGGGTTTGAGACCAACAGGTCAAACACCCCCGTAACGCCATCTAGATACGCGCCATGCACTAACTGCACCCGTTCTTGTACTCCAAAACGCACGCAATTTTCCTGCGCGTTTGCCAGTGCCGCTTGGGAAATATCTGTAGCAACAATCTGAGCTTTAGGCAATAACAAGGCTAACATCACCGAAATAATGCCACTTCCCACGCCAACTTCAACAATCCTAGGCGCGTCACACCCTTTGAGCAAGGCAAGCGCCTCATCCACCAAAAGCTCTGTCTCAGGCCTTGGCACCAAGACCCCTGAGTGAACGCAAAAATCTCTAGAATAAAAAGAAGCGTAGCCTAAGATGTACTCCAAAGGTTCGTGTTCTTGGCGACGGCTTACAAGAGCAAAATAGCCTTGCGCCTCTTTTAACTCATCCTCCTCGTGCAGCAAAAGCCACGGTCGCTCTTCGTGTAAATGGGCGCACAACAACAACGCGGCCTCTTTTTGGGGGTTTTCCACCCAAGAAAGCAACTGCCTTGCTTGGGCCAATGCCTCTTTAATCCGCACTATTCCAACCTCTTTAATCGCTCAACCAACGGTGGATGGGTATGGTAAAAGGCGATTTGCAAGGGGTGCGACATGGGGAAGCTTTTGTTTTCATCGGCCAGTTTCATGAGGGCATTTTTAAGGGCTTCTTTGCTTTCGCACGCACTGCCGTAGGCATCCGCGGCATATTCGTTATGACGGCTCATGGCCCCAAAAAATGGCATCATCACAAAAGAAACCAACGGCGAAAGGAGCAAAAAAAGTGCGATGGTACTGTGCGGATTCATGCTTACATGTAAGGCTTCGTAAAGAGACATAGGCAAATTACCAAAAAGCCCAAACATGACTAGCAGCATGAATGCACTCATGGCAATGTTTTTGAGCATGTCTTTGTGCTTAAAATGCCCCAATTCATGCCCAAGCACCGCCAAGAGCTCGGACTTGCTCAGTTTTTCTACCAAGGTGTCAAAGAGCACCACCCGTTTTGATTTGCCAAGCCCGCCAAAATACGCGTTTAGGCGCTTATCTCGCTTGCTTGCATCCACCATAAACACGCCACTACTCCTAAGCCCTGCTTTTTGCAAAAGTGCTTCGATGGAAGCTGAAAGTTCGGCATTTTCCAAAGGAGTAAAGCGGTTAAATAGGGGCGCAATGAGCGTAGGATACACCATATTGACAAACAGCACCACCACAAAAATAGCCCCAAATCCCCACAGCCACCACGACGCAAAAGAGAGGATAATCCACGCCACAAGGGCAACAACTGCGCCACCTGCCACCAAAAAGAGTACGGCGGCTTTGAGCTGGTCAAGGGCGTAAGTTTTCGCATCAATGGTACTAAACCCAAAGGCTTTGTCTTTAAAAAAGGTGCTGTAAATATCCAAGGGAAGCCCCACGAGATAGTTTATCCCAATGAACGCGTACACAAACACCACGCTCTTCCACACACTTGCGTCCGTGATGAGCCACCCCTCAAGAGCGCGCAACCCATACCCAATCCAAAACAAAAACAACCCATACTCCACCAGTGTGCTCGCCATCCCAAAACGCTCCGAAGCAATCTTGTAGCGCGCGGCTTTTATAAAATTTGAGGGTGAAAGAATCACCGCTTTTTCGTGTTGCACTTTTGCTACAAAACCTATCTCTTGGATTGCGATATAAAGCTTTATTAGCACATAAACAAAGTATAACGTTCCCAATATTCCTAACATTTTTTTCCTTACATGTAAAGGGTTTTAAAAAGAATTTTGATTGTATCAAAACTTCTTAAATAATAATTTTTCTTAACGTCCAAGACCTGCTAACTGTCCTGCCAAACGCGTAGCGTAGTTGTCCGTCATGCCTACGATGTAGTCAAGTACGGCTTGGTATTTTTCATACAAACCCTGAGAAGCCCTTGGCGCATCGTTGCCCATGAGCGTCAACGCGCGTTCGGTTTTGAAGCTTTTTTGGTTTACATGTAAGGCGTACGCCGCCCCAATCAAATCTTCTAGTAAAATCCCAATCGTCCGATACGCCCCAAGTTCTAGCTCGATCTTGCGCGGTTCGTTAAAAATGCGCTCATGCCCCAAGGCCTTAGCCCGCGCAAGCCCCTCGCCTAAGCTAGGGTCTGAAAAGAGGGAAATCAAGTCCTTCACCCCTTCTTTGGGGCACAACATATCGTGGGCAATGAACGTTTCCACCGCATGCCCACTTAAGCGCCCAATGGCGATGGCACACAAGCGGGAAACCTTTTGAAAATCACTCAGCGTCCCATCGTTTAGCGTTTCATAGTAAGGCGCGTCCCCGCACAAGGGCAAGAAAATCTCTTCCATCTGCCCTACTTCCACCATGCTAAGCTCCACTGCGTCTTTGATATCCAACAGCGCGTAGCAAATGTCATCGGAAGCTTCCATGAGGTAGGAAAAAGGATGACGGAGGTAGGTTTGCTCTTTTTTAAGTCCAAACTCTTCAAAAATCGTCTGGGCGATAGCCTTTTCGCTTTGAAAATAACTAAATTTTTTCCCATTTGAGCGCGCATCACACGCCTCCCAGGGGTATTTTATCATCGCCGCTTGGGTAGAGAGCGTGAGGCGCATCCCGCCCTTATAAGCATGGTTTTCAAGTTGCGTCACAATGCGCAAACTCTGGGCGTTGCCATCAAAACACAAAAAATCTGCCATTTCCCTAGGTGAGATTTCCTCCATAAGCGGCGTGCCCGCGTGGGCTTCAAACCACTCTTTGATGATTTCCTCGCCCGCGTGCCCAAAAGGTGGATTGCCAA
This sequence comes from Campylobacterales bacterium, assembly GCA_014859645.1. Classification (GTDB taxonomy): domain Bacteria; phylum Campylobacterota; class Campylobacteria; order Campylobacterales; family Campylobacteraceae; genus Sulfurospirillum_B. Next base: position 19,515 of record JACUTV010000001.1, on the reverse strand, counting down.
TATCGTGCGCCAAACATGCACTTTGGACAATCGCCGCGACTTCGTAGGGTGAATGCAAGGCTTCGGGCTCTAACATTTTCATGTGTTCGCCCACTCCAAGTCCCAAACTTCGCCCCACGCTTGCCACCTCCAAAGAGTGAGTCAAGCGGTTGTGCACATGGTCGTTTTTGGAAAGCGGATGCACTTGCGTCTTTTTAGAAAGGCGACGAAAAGGGTTGGAAAAGATGATGCGGTCGTAGTCGGTTAAAAACGGCGTACGGTGATTTCCGCTCTGGTTGGAAACATACTCACCCTCGTAGGTGTAACGTCGCGTGGAAATAAGTGGTCTCACACGTCCCCTTTGTCGGTGGTTTTATGAGGGGTATCTTACCATATCTGGCCCGTTTCATCCCTCCCACAGGCCTTTTACGTTAGACTTGCGCACCAAAACCCCTTTACATGTAAGGAATAAATGTGGCCATGTTAGACTTGATAGGCATCAGTAAAAGCTACGAAACCCAAAAGATTCTCGAAGACGTGGAGTTATTTGTCGCGCAAGGAGAGCGCATCGCTATCATCGGCAAAAACGGTGGTGGCAAATCCACCCTCATGAAAATCATCGATGGTTCCTTGGAACAAGACAGCGGACGGCGCATTTTACAGCAAGGCAAAAGCGTTGAGATGCTAGCCCAAGTGCCTGTGTTTGAAGCCACTGACACCGTGCGCGAAGCCATCGAAAAAGAGTTAGCCTCGGTCAATGACATGCGCTTAGCCTTTGAAGCCGTCTCCAAAGCCATCGAAAACGACCCCACCAACCCCAAGCTTCACACGCGCCAAGAGTCCATCAGTGCTTTTTTAGACGCCCACAATGCGTGGAGTTTGGACGACAAAGTAGAGCGGGTTTTGCAAGAATTTGCCCTCAAATCCTTTGAAAATACCCCCGTTTCACTCCTAAGCGGTGGCGAACAACGTCGGGTGGCCCTAGCAGGGCTCATCCTTAAAAAACCCGATATTTTACTCCTTGATGAACCCACCAACCATTTGGACGTCTATATGGTGGCCTTTTTGGAAGAAATGTTGCTCAAAGAAAACGTCACCCTTGTCTTCATCTCTCACGACCGCTATTTCATCGACCGTATCGCCACGCGTAGCATCGAGATTGACCAGTGCAAATTGCGCAGTTTTGACGGGGGCTATCAAGCGTATTTGAGTGCCAAAGAGCTGTTGCTCAGTGCCATGCAAAAACAGCACGAAACCCTTTTAAAACACCTCAAAGGCGAAGAAGAATGGCTCAGACGTGGCGTCAAAGCAAGGCTAAAACGCAACGAAGGACGCAAACAGCGGGTCTTTGAAATGCGTGAATCGGCCAAAAAAAACCCTAGCCAACTGCGCAAAATCACCCTAGAACTCGAACGCGCCAAACACGCCTTCAACCAAGACAAATCCACCAACCGTCAAAAAATGCTTTTTGAACTCCAAGGGGTGGGCAAAAGCTTGGGCGATAAAGTGCTCATCGATGACTTCACCACGCGCATTTTACAAAACGACCGCATCGCCATCGTGGGCAAAAATGGAGCGGGCAAATCCACACTCTTGCGCCTTTTATTAGGCTCTCTGACACCCGACACGGGCGTGCTAAAGCGGGGAGAATTTTCCGTTGGGTACTTCGACCAACAACGCGCCATGCTCGATGATGAAAAAAATCTCCTAGAAACCTTTTGCCCCAACGGTGGCGACCGCGTGGAAGTGCGAGGGTCTAGCATCCATGTGTTTGGTTATTTGAAGCAGTTTTTGTTTCCCAAAGAGTATTTGGATAAAAAAATTGGTATGTTAAGCGGAGGCGAAAAAAACCGCGTAGCCCTAGCCTTACTCTTTGCAAAAAATGTGGAGTGTTTAATCCTAGACGAACCCACCAACGACCTTGACATCCCGACCATCAACATCCTCGAGTCTTTCATTGAAGCCTTTCAAGGGGCGGTGCTGTTTGTGAGCCATGACCGCTATTTTGTGGACAAGATTGCTAAAAAATTGCTCATTTTTACGGGCAATGGGGCCATCGAAGAAAGTTACCAAACTTACACGGAATTTTTAGAACTCGAACAAGAAATCGCTGAGGCGGAAGCTTCATTGAAAAACGTGGCTCAAGAAGCGCCCAAAAAACAAAAAACGAAGGTGGTAAAACTTAGCTACAAAGAACAGCAAGAGTACGAAACCCTGCCCCAGGAAATCGACGCGCTTGAAGCGGAAATCAACGCCATCAAAGCCTGCCTTGGCAACCCAGAATGCTACCAAAAAGAGGGTATTTCCACCCTCACGGAACGCTTACATGTAAAGGAAAATGCCCTCGAACCCCTCATCGAGAGGTTCTTGGAGATTGAAGAGAAAAAAGAAGCCCTAGACGCTTAGACTTTAAAGCTTGAAAGGTCTTTTTCCAAGGTAGCAGAGACGGCGTTGAGCTCTTTGGAGATTTCAAGCAAGGCTTTGGCCACGTGCTCGTTGTCTTGGGACGCTTGCATGGTGGCGTGCATTTTTTCCATCAAGACCTTCGTCATACGCGCAATCTCTACGGCTTTTTGGGAGGATTTTTTAGAAACGGTGATAGACCCATGGGTGCGGTCTTTGGTCTGGGAAGCTTTATCCATCACACTGTTTGCATTGGTCGCGATGCTTTCGATTTGTTGGGCGTTGTGCTGCATGTTATCGCTCAAATCCATCACCCCTTGCACAATCACCCCGATCGTCACGTCAATCTCCGCAAGCGACTTTTGGGTACGCTCCGCAAGCTTTCGCACCTCATCGGCAACGACGGCAAATCCGCGTCCTTGCTCCCCTGCGCGCGCCGCTTCGATGGCCGCGTTAAGCGCAAGCAAATTGGTCTGATCGGCGATGTCTTTGATCATCCCAAGTACCCCTTTAATCTGCTCGGTTTGTGTTACCACAGAGCCGATTTTATGGGCCATTTCTTGCTCTTTAGCACTGGAAGTTGCAATGTGGTTCACCACTTCTTCTAGGGAAGTCGCCATGTCGGAAAGCACTTCATAAGAAGCCATGTTGTCTTCCGCCGTTTTAATGGCAAGCTCTTCGGAAATGTCTAACTCTTGTTCGACTTTTTGTGTCAATTCGTAAGATTCTTGCACTTGTGCATTTTGGGTTTTAGCACTTTGGAGTAAGCCCGAAGCGTTTTGATTGAGTAAAGCACTCGTAGAACCCACACTGCGCGCCACCCCTTGGGTTTCCGTGACAGTACGGTGGATTTTTTCGATAAACACATTCACACATTGCCCTACTTGTCCAATCTCATCCTCGCTTTTGACCACAACCCGCGCGGTCAAGTCGCCATCGCCACTAGCAAGGTCAGATGAGCGCACCAAAAGTTCTTTAAGGGGTTTTCCAATGATTTCCCGTAGCGCAACCACCAATGCTAGCGTGATGGCAGCCAAAAAGAGGATGAAAATAAGGATGAACTTAGTACTTCGTTTGGAAATATCTGCGTCCACCAACGCAAAAGAGTATGTCATATCCATCACCCCAAGCACATCACCTTGCTTGGAGCTCGCGTGACAGGCTAAACAATCTTCTTGCGCCACCATAGGCTGTATAAGGCGCAAAAAATGCCCTTTTTCATCGTCTAATTCGAGGTTGAACTTTTCAGGAGAAACAAACTGTTTTTCAATCATGGGGTCGGTGGAAACAACGGCGTTGAGCCCAAAGGCGTCAATCACGTCTTGGGATTTGTGAATCACAATAGACGTAATCCCTTCAATCTGCGCCACATCATCAATCGCTGCTTGAATCGTAGCAGGGTCGCCAAAATTCATCGCCCCACGGACGGTTTGAAACACCGATTTACCCAGCATATTTAGGCTGTTTTCGCTTTGTTGTAACGAGGAACTTTTAAATTCATTGATAAACACAAACTGCATCACCGCAAAACTCACCAACAGCACTCCGGCAAGCATCGCAACGATTTTTGCGCCCATAGAACGCTTCATAACGCCACCTTCCTTGCCCTAAAAAGGCGGTGCAATTCCATCTCTTCAAGCATGGTATAAAGCTCAGGATTGCCGATCTCTAGGCTGATATTGAGCTTGTCTTTACTAATAAACTTCACCAAAAAACCAATCACCGAAGAGGTGATGATGAAAGAGTCTTTGATTTCTAAGACAATCTCTTCCTCCGCGCCCTCTTCGGCAATCTTTTGGATAGCAGAGCGAATCATGCTCGCGTCCGCGGAGCTTTTGATATTTCCCCCGACGCTCACCACTGTCACTTCACCCCTGATGTTTACATCCAAGCGTATCCCCACTACTAATCCTTTTCGCGTCACGATTTTATCATTACATGATTGTAGTGTATCTAAAATTACGAACTTCTTTAAGCGCCACCTCGCTACCTTATGCTAGTGCTTTTTTTACTTCTTCGCTCGCCATGGTAACATTCCACGCTGGCTCCCAGACAATGGTAACGTTACATGTAGAAACTTCGGGGAGTTTTTCCACAGACTCTTTGGCCCATTGCTTCAACAGTTCGTGTAACGGGCATCCGCGCGTTGAAAGAGTCATGTCCACTTCCACCACGTCTTCTTGAATGGTTACGCCATAAATCAGCCCAAGAGCCACAATATCAAACCCTACTTCAGGGTCAATCACCGTAGCTAACGCGTCGTACACTGTTGTTTCATTAAGCATTTTTTTCTCCTAAGGTTTTAAATCCGTACGCTTTGACAAGCACTGCGCACAACGCCCATGTTCCTAGCGTCAATAACACGCCGCCACTCACTTGCAAAAGATTTATTTGTAAAAGCATCCCCGCGCAAAAAAATACCGTACCGCTTGCGCCCAAGATAAGCTGTGCATAAGCAAAACGCTCGGCAATCATCTCGTGCAACATGGGGACTTTTTGCTTGCCCACCAACGGCGCGATAAATTCATACCACACTAAAAAGGGTAAAATCTTGTACAAATGGCCCGCCACAAAGTGAAACCCAAAGCCCACTAAAAACAAAAAGAGTGCCACCTTGTACACTTCTTCATCCCCACCGATGAGTCCCCACGCGCCTAGGCCCACAGCCCCAACGATGGATGCCAAAGCAAACACCACATTGTAGAACCAGTACTCTTTTTTCTTGCGCATCCGCCGCAATAAAATGTGCGCCGATTGGGCCACATACAAGAGCAAGCCCAGTCCTAAAAACACCCACATCGCCCCAAAGGCATCCCCAAGGGCGCATCCAAACCCTGCGACAAATGCCCCTAAAGCGACTTTTGTATACAGTGTACTCACACCGTGAGAGAGTGAAAACATGGGCAAAAGTACCAAGGAAACGCCCATGACAACGAGCATCACAAACCCACCAAGGCTAAACACAGCATGTTTCATCAGTAGCCCAACGACATCCACGTCCAACCCGCCACCGCTCATGGCAACAAGCAAAACCATCCCCAGACTCACCCCTACAAACAAGGCTACGCCCGCAACAAGCAAACACACCGTGACAAAACTCCAACGGGTTACGCCTGTGAAACTGAGCAAAAACAGCACCGTAAAGGCCGCTAGCGAAAGGTAAACAAGGCCTCCACCTGCGTGCATCAGCGCCGTTATTTCTAACATCATCCCCGCACTCAGTGCTACCACTCCAAGTCCGTAGGCGTAAAATAACGCCGCGCTTCCTTTGAGGGTGAAAAAAGGTGCTTCAAGCACCACGGGCACCAACTGGTATAAGGCACCCACGATGACCATCATGACAAATCCTAGCAAATACAAGTGAATAAACCCCGCCACAGGAAAGGCCAAAAGAGGTAACTGCGTACCCACAAAAGGCAACGCACTCATACTTGCAAGCAACGCCACAGCGGCGGCAACAAAAAACTTTGACACGAGTGAAAAGGGTGGGGCCATCGCAATGGCACTTTGAGAAAGCATCATGACCTTACCCTGCGCAGTGGCTGGAAGAGAGGTCAGCGTGTTGTGTCGCCCCTTCTTTGTAGCTAAAGGTGAGTTTTACGGCGCCGTGCTCAAGCTCTTCTGAGGCAATCTCAAACTGTTCGCCAATCTTGGCAAGCAAGCCCACGGGGCTTCGGTGGTTAATCATCACTACTTTAGTCTGGGGGTTTTTGATGTGCGCAAGAGCGAGCATGGCGTTGACCATGGGCTCAGGCGGCACGCACGCACGAGAGTCAAACCCAAGGACGTCAACGCCTTCTTGAACAAACCTTACAAAGGGAACGGTGGCACCCTCTTCTTGAAAAAAAACCGCATCTTGTGGCCATAATGTTTTCATAAAAGTATCCTCTTTTTTGGGAGGATTATAAGGGAAATTGAGAATGAATGTCATTGATAGATATCAATCAAGAGGCATGGGGTGATGGCGCGCACCACCCCGAAAAAACTGTTAGTGTAAGAAGTGACGAATCCCCGTAAAATACAGTGCCATGCCGTGCTCATCGGCCGCGGCGATGACTTCATCATCACGGATGCTGCCGCCAGGCTGGATGATGGCTTTGACGCCCGCTTTGGCTGCGGCGTCCACGCTGTCGCGGAAAGGGAAAAACGCTTCGCTGGCCATGGCGCACCCTGCTACTTCTAGGCCCATCTCTTTGGCTTTTAACAGGGCGCATTTGCCCGCGTCCACACGGCTGGTCATGCCCATGCCGATGCCTACCATCATGCTGTCCTTGACGTACACGACACAGTTAGATTTGGTGAGGCTGGCGACTTTATAGGCGATTTCTAAGTCGGCGAACTCTTGGGCTGAGGCTTTGCGTGTGCTTTTTTGCTCGGCATTTTTAACTTCGCCTTCACCCACCGCGTCGGCTTCTTGGTAAACAAAACCGCCATCAACGTGTTTAAAGTCGTACGCGTCGTTGCTCAGCACCAAATAGGGGCTTTCTTGGGTAAAGATTTTGATGCGTTTTTTGCTCTCAAAGACCGCTAGGGCGTCTTCGTCTACGTTAGCCGCGATGATGACTTCGATGAAGATTTCGTTGATTTTCTCTGCTAAGGCTTTGTCTAGCTTGCCGTTGATAGCGACCACACCACCAAAGGCTGAAACTGGGTCGCATTTGAGGGCTTCGGTGTAGCTCTCTAAAAGTGTGCTTTTGATAGCAAAACCGCAAGGATTTGCGTGTTTGATGATGGAGACTGCGGGGGCGTCGCCAAAGGCCGCGGCGATTTTAACCGCGCCGTGGATGTCGGTCATGTTGTTAAAACTAGCTTCGCCTTTGAGGGCTTTGAAGTTGTTGGAAAAAAAGTAGTCAAACTCGTACAACGCGCCCTTTTGGTGGGGGTTTTCGCCATAGCGGGTGTCGAATGCTTTGGTGCCGACGATGAACTGCTTGGCTCCAAAACCGCCGTTGAAACGCTCATTCATGTAGTTGGCGATCATCGCATCATACGCGCCCGTGTGCTCGAACGCTTTAATCATCAAGCCGCGGCGAAACGCTAGGCTATCGGCACCTTCTTTTAGAGCTTCAAGCACCGCGTCGTAGTCCAAAACGTCGGTGACGATGAGAACATCTTGGAAGTTTTTGGCCGCACTGCGCACCATGGCGGGGCCGCCGATGTCGATGTTTTCGATGATGGTGTCAAAATCGTCCGTGTTGGCGATGGTTTCTTTGAAGGGGTAGAGGTTCACGCACACAAGGTCGATGCCTCTGATGCCGTGTTCGTGGGCGGTCTTTACATGTAAGGGTTCGTCCCTACGGTGTAAAATCCCCCCGTGAATGTAGGGGTTGAGGGTCTTGACCCTGCCATCAAACATTTCAGGAAACTTGGTCACTTCGCTAATCTCAACGGCGCTAACGCCCGCTTCTTGGAGTTGCTTAAAGGTGCCACCCGTGGAGACAATCTCCCATCCTAGTTTTGCTAATCCTTGGGCAAACTCCACAATGCCCGTCTTGTCGCTTACGCTTATCAATGCTCTCACAACGCATCCTTACATGTAAAGGTTTAAAACCGCGATTGTACCTAAAGCTTCTTTTAAGGAGGGTTAAATGAGGTTACATGTAAGGGAGTTAATAGACTGCTTTTAATCGGCTCAACAAATTATCTAAAATAGCAGTATCAAGTTTGACACCCAATTTATCTTCTAAAATTCTGTGCAATTCTACGACTTTGTAGATGTAGTCTATCTGTTCTTCGATGCTAAATCTTTGCCAACTGTTTTTATACTTTTTAACATTGTGATATTTGAGCAAAAGTTGAAAATTATCAGGGTGGTGTTTGCCTTGTTTGGCATCGTCCAAAAGTGCTTGAGCGTGGTCTATCTCAAAGTCAATGCCAAAGAAACTTTTAAAACTTTTTTGAATATTTTCAAACTCGCTAATTCTGTAAAGCTCTTTTGCTTCCAAACTCTCTTTGGCTTGGTTGATGATGTCTTGACGGCGAAGTGGCTCGATGTCTTCTTCTAGCTCTTGGGTTGTTTTTTCGTTGAGTTCTTCTTTGGTGATGTATTTGACTTTACGAGGGCGTTCGGCTGCGTCTATCTCAACCAACCCATCAAATCCGCCCGTAGCAAGGCGTGAAGAGATACGCGCGGCAATCTCACGCAGACCTGTCGTATCGTTCTTTTGGTTTTGTGCCTCTTTGTTCGCTTTTTCTAAAAGGTCAGGGTACATCTCCCCAAATCTTACCGCCCACTCCGAAACAGTGACAAAGTCATCAAAAGTTTTTAACGCTTCGAGGTATTTTTCATGGATTTTCATAATTATCCTTTAAATTTCTAGCTTCCCTAGCCATTCTTTATGCTTTTTATAATCTCCCATTTGTGTTTGAATAATTTTCCAAAATTTATCACTATGGTTATGCTCTAGCAAGTGAGCGAGTTCATGTATTATCACATAGTCTATAATATAAAGAGGTGCCTTAATGAGGTGGTAATTTAAGATGATATTACCATCACTCGTGCAACTTCCCCATCTTTTCTGCATTGACAATATTTTTGTCTTTTGTGGGGTCACGCCCATTTGATTCGCAAATTTATCAACTCTTGGGATGAGCTTCTCTTTTGCTTTTTGTTTGTACCATTGATCAAAAAGCTTTTTTGCACTTTTTTGCTCTGTTTTATTGAGGATAAATTTATTTTGCTTAAATGCTAAGCCTTTGTATTCACATACTGTGACATCAAGCCTAAACTTTTTACCCAGATATAAAAATGACTCTCCCGATACAAACTCTTTTTCAAAAGCCATTTTTTTCTCAACAAGTTCTTTTTTGTTTTTATAGACCCAAAACTTCTTTTTTTGCACAAGTGTATTGATTTTTTCATCCGATACATCCAGCGGTGCCAACACTTCAAGCGTTCCATCTGGAGCCATTTTCAAGCTCAAGGTTTTGCGTGCAGGGCTTCTTTGGATACTATAATTTAGTTCCATTTTTATTTGGCTCCGCAAGATTCATAATCTGTAAGATTAAAGTTTTATACTTTTCGCCTATAACTTTTATTTTTATGTAGTCCTCGCTTAAAAGCGTATCTTGTATCTCCATTTGAAGCCTTGCTTTTGCGGGCGTACTACTCCATAAAAAAGCCGTCTCTTCTGACTCAATGATAGCTGTTATATCTTTTGTAAGCTTTATCGCCAAAGAAGTTTCATCTTCATTCAAATCCTCTATTTTCCCAAAAATCTCTTGCGCAAAAAGATTGAAAAAAGGTTTGTATTCTTTTTTCAGTCCGTGAAAAGTCTTCTCTTCTGTCTTCTTGAGCCTTTCTCGTAATGCTTCAAGTTCTTTGACGATTTCGTCCCAGTTTTCTTTAAATTGCTCAAGGATTTTTTTAAGCATCTCCAAAAAATTACTATAAAGCGCAGGGTCATATTGCATATTGAGGTTGATGTGCCGCATCAGTGCATTTTCTATCTCCGCAGCTTTTGCTTTTGCACTTTTCCTTGCATTTTTTTTCTTGACAAAAGCATCACTAAAAACTTCAATAGGAGCAACTTTTTGCTTAATGCCTTTTGATATGAGATGCTCATCTATGATTGCCTGAAGTTTTTTAGAGTCGATCCTATAAGAATTATCCTCTTCATACTCCAATGCTTGTACATGTAAATCTCTTAATTTTTTAAACTCATCGATAAAAGCCACTGCTTTTTCAGAAGGGTAAAGCTCGTCAAGATATTGTGTATACTCTTTAAACAGCATTAAAAACTCATAACGCAATTCATCATCGTAAAATTCTGCGTACCAATCATCCCAATTATCTATCGCAATTTTACGGCTTGCTATAAACTCATTGATTTTTCGTGAGCACTCTTTAAGCTCACTCTCTAGTTTATCCACATCCCAAAGACCGCTATCAAGTGTGTCCTCTTGCTCTTTCTCATTGTAGTATTCGACGGCGCGCTTGAGCAGATCCCCCACGCCGATATAGTCCACCACAAACCCAACGGTTTTTCCCTCATCATAAACACGATTGACCCGAGCGATGGCTTGAAGCAGACTGTGCGTTTTTAGCACTCTATCGATGTACATTACTTGCTCAATCTTCGCATCAAACCCCGTTAAAAGCATGTTGTTTACGATGAGTATGCCTATCTCTCCAGTGATGCCGTCTTTTGCTTCGCTCTCAAATTTCATTATAAAGCTATCTGTGATGTTCTCTTTGTCCCGTTTGCCATACTCTTTGACTTCATCGTCGTTGGCAATCCCTGAGATAACGATGTCGGCTTTAACCGTTTTTTCTTTTGTTTCTTTTCGCTCTTTTAAAAGTGTATCGATAATCTTTTTATAACTCACCGCCGCCTTTTGTGAAGGCGCTACGATTTGCGCTTTGTAACCGTTGGGAAATACATGCGTAAAGTAGTGCTTTAGCATATCTTTGGCTTTGGTGGTGATGGTTTTTTCACTCTCTAGGTACGCTTTTTTGATTTGGGCATTGAGACCTTTGAGCTCATCGCTCTCATCATCTTCCACATCAAGCTCATCGTAGATATTAACGATAGCACCCTCTTTAAGTTCGGTATCGTGCGCACGCCCTTCATAGACGATTCTTAGTGTTGCACCGTCTTCGATGGACTCTTTCATTGTGTATTTGTCGATGTAGTCTTTAAAGAGTTTATGGCTTTTTTCGATGGGTGTGCCCGTATAGCCTATCACCACCGCATTGGGTGCGGCATTTTTGATATTGGAACCCAGTGAGCTATAGATACTTCGGTGGGCTTCATCGACCATGATAAGGATTTTTTCACTTTTGTTGAGTACAGGAAAAGCACTACTGCTTAGTTCGCGTTGTTGGAACTTCTGCACCATTGCCATTACGATGTCCGATGCGTCACTTTTGATGAGCTCTTTTAGTTCGGCGATACTGTTGGCACTGCTGACATTCACGCCGATTTTTCCGGCGGTTCCTTTAAGTTGCGTTTCTAGGTCTGTTCGGTCGTTGATGAGGATGATTTTCCAGTCATCAAACTTTTTGGTCGCATACATCGCACGAATCAAGAACATCATCGTCAAAGACTTGCCGCTGCCTTGCGTATGCCAGATGAGTCCGCCCTTTTCCTGCGCCGTTTCACCGTTTTGAAGTCGCTCTATCGCTTTTTTAACGGCTCGAAATTGTTGATGGCGACAGACCACTTTTTCCACACCGCTCTCCATAGAACTAAAGACGGTAAAGCTTTGGAAAATCTCTAGCAAATGGCGTGGTTTTAGCATTCCGTAAATGAGTCTGTTTTGGTCATTCACCACACCTGCTCCACTCATAGGAAGCTCTTCTAATCGCGTAGGGTAAGGGTTACTCCATCGCCAAAACTGTTTAAGGTTATTCGCGGTGATGGTGCCAAATTTTGCTTTGTTGTTGTCGGTGACGATTAAGAAATGGTTGAAGTAAAAAAGCTCACGGTTCCCTTTTTTAGCTCCCTCTTTTTGTTGTGCGTAGTCTTTTAGATCGCTCAACGCCTCTTGCAGGCTGTCTTTTTTACCTTTAGGCTTTTTGGCTTCAACCACCACCAAAGGGATGCCATTGACAAACAAAACCACATCGGGGTAGAACATCGAGACTTTTTTATCTTCGATTTCGATGCCTTTGACTTTCACACCAAACTCACTCACGGCGATAAAGTTGTTATGTTCCAAGTGGTCAAAATCAATATAGCGAACCGTGGGGCTTTTCTCTTTGGTTTTACGGTTTTCTTCGACACTCGTACCGTTTAGAAGAAGCTCAAAAATACGGCCGTTTTGAGAGATGAGCGCATGGGAAGAGAAGTTTAATAGACGCTCGATACACTCAACTATCTGGTCATCTTCCAAAAAGGGGTTGATGGTGAGTAGGGCTTCGTGGAGTTTGGTGCGCATGACCACCTCTTTGAAGCTCTCTCTATGGCTTTGTTGTGGCGTTTGATGCAATCTATCGAGTCGCATCACTTCCCAATCAATCTGCTCAAGGCTTTTTAAAAATGGCTCATGCACAAAGGTATCTTCTCTCATTGCTCTTCTCCTAGCAGGTGGTTGACGCGTTTGGTTCCGCTGAGCAAATCTTGCATCAGCGCGGTTTTAAGTTGTTTTAGTTTTTCGAGTTTGGTTTTGACTTTTTCTATTTTTTCATCGTGGGATGAAAGGATTTGGGCTATTTTTTGTTGTTCTTCTTTTGGGGGCAAATGAATGAGAATTTTTGAAACAATTTTATTATTCAAGCTTTGTTGTTTTGAACCTTGAGAATATAATAAAGATATGTATTTCCCATGAAGTTTATAGTATTGGAACAAGAAATGTGTATCTATTTGATCATTTTTCTCAAAAGCCATACATGATTGATTTGTGGTTGCCTCTTTTGCAATAATTGCGCAGCTTCCCCTTGTTCCTTCCGCTTCAAGTCCAGTAATTGCAATGAAAAAAGTTCCAGATGGATATATTTTTAAGTTAGTTGCCCGAACAGCTTCTTTCGTAATCTTTTCTATGGTGTCATAAATAGGTTTGTACTTTAATTCACCACTTGTTACCCACAAAATATCACCCTTAAAGTAGTCTGGAATTGCTCTGCTTGGGGTTGAACCTGTTCTTAACTCTTTATATATTTTCCCTATTTCTTTAACATCCCACTCCGCAGGTATGTCACCCAACGGGGAGGGTTTGTAGGCGTGGGTTTTGGGGTTGCGTATCTTTCCGTTTAAGTCTATCCCATGAGTGAGGAGGTCTTGCATCAGGGCAGTTTTGATTTTTTGATGCTTTACGTGTAAGGCTTGCGCATGTTCTATAGCACTATCGACCTCGCTTAATATCTCGGCAATTTTCTCTTGCTCTTTTTTTGAATTTGGGATTAAAAATTTTAATGTTTTTAACTTTGAACGACTAATTCGTTGTCGAGTGCTTCCTCCCGACAAGCTATTGGCATTATTTAAAAAACTTTGTTGATTTATTGCATATAAAATATAGTCACTAGAAAATGTATCTTTTGGTCTAAAAATTGAAACATCAACAGAGGTAATAGACTTGTCATCAAAAGGAAGTTTACATGACCTTGCAATCGGTTCGGCTAGTCTGCAAATCAATATGTCATTTTTAAAAATTTCTTTACAATTCAATTGCTTGAATGTTACCTCTGAGATATATTTTTTATTGCCATCTTTAAAATTTCCAATACCGATGTTGCCTGTTTGAATGAGTCGAATACCTGAGGTAGATAAATGTTCAGCTTCAATCCAATCGCCATCATTTAAATATTTTGAACTTTCATCAACAGAAACATATCGCCATCCATGTGGAATATTCATTACTTCACTCACCGATATACCCCAATGTTTTTAAATACGCTTCTATCTTTTTCTCGCTCTGTTCTAGACTCTCCTCAATCGCTTCTAAACTTTTGGCGTATTTGGCTTCAAGATTTTCAAAGATGCGGCACAGAGCGTTAAGCTCCTCTTTGAGTGCGCTCTCTAGTTCGTTTCTGATAAGCCCATAGTGCTTTAGCAGGGTCAGCTCTTTGGCTTCTTCATGGGTGATGATGCTTACTTCTTGTAAAAGTGCATTGAGTTTTGCCTGTGATGCTTCTAGCTTTGTTTTATCTTTGGTGAGTTTATCGTGCTCTTTTTTAGGGAGATTTTTCTTTTGAAGCTCTTTTTGGACGGCTTGAAGTGAGGCATTTAGCTCCTCTAGCTCTTCAACTTCACCGTAGCGTTTTATATCTATTTTGATGCGAAGCTCATACTCTAGGGTTTTCTTTTTGGCTTTAAGCTCTTTAATGGCTTTTTCTAGCTCTTCGATGGCTTTAAGCTGTTTTTGCAAGCCCTCTCGTTCATTCACATACGATGCTTTTTCTTCAAACTCAAGAGCTTTGATGCTCTCTTTGAGGTAGGCTTTTGCACTTGCGGGCTTTTTCTCCTCTTTGTTTCCCTCGCTGTCTTCATCAGTCTCGTACTCCACCTCTTCAACTGCATCACTTAGGGCATTTTCACTCTGAGCAATCTCAATCTCGCACGCTTCTATCTGCATTTTTTCGGTAGTAAAAAAGGTATCGATGAGCATCTCATCACTCAGCAGACTCTCATTGAAGCCGATGGCGCTGATGGTTTTTAAATCATACTTGATGGCATTCCACCACTCAACAAATACCCCTGCAACTTGAAAAGTGTCGAGTACATGTAAATCTAAAAAATGCTTTTTAAACGACTCCAAAAGTGTGCGTTTGGTTTGGTTGATATTTTTGGTCTCTTCAAGAAGGCTAAAGGTCTCTTTAATTTCATCCCACCACTGCGTTAGATGGGTTCGGTAGGTTTCGAGCGATGTTATGACGCTCTGGTTTGATGCGATGTGCTCTTTGATGTTTTTATAGACTTTAAGCTCAAAATAGGCTTCGTCTTTTACATGTAAAACATCCAACGGGTCAAAATCAAATTTGTCACATTGGCTTTGATGACACTGTACCTCTTTTTTGGGTATGCCGCCTTTGAGGTGTGCTTTGACGTCTTCCATCTCACTTGGGGAGGAGTTATCGACATAGCGCCTGATGTTAAGGTTGTAGTCGTTATCTCTGAGCGTTTGAAGGCTGATGCGTTTTGAGTAGCGCTCATCGCTCACATCTTTGGTGCGGTACACATACGATATTTTTTCGATGTCACGGGCTCTGAGGCGATTGCGGGCTTTTTCTTCTGCATACTGTGCATCTGCATTGATAAAGAGCACACCCTCATCTTCTTTACGGTTTTTCTTAACGACGATAATCGCCGCAGGGATTCCCGTGCCGTAAAAAAGAGCAGGAGGCAGACCGATGATGGCGTCGATGATGTTGTCTTCAAGCATAGAAGCGCGTATCTCTTTCTCTTTTGAACCTCGAAAGAGTACACCGTGAGGTACAACACTTGCCATTAGACCATTTCGTTTGAGTGAACTTGCCATGTGTTGTACAAACATCAAATCCGCTTTTTTCTTTTGTGGTGCATAGCCCCATCTATAGCGTGAAGTTTGGGTGAGATTCTCTTTTTTGTAGTCGATGCTAAAGGGTGGATTTGCCAAAATTTTGTCAAATTTTTTGTATTTTCCACCGTAGTCTTTAAAGAGCGGCTCTTCCAATGTATTGCCGTGTTCTATCTCAAAATCTTTTACATCATGTAAAATCATATTCATAATACATGTTGCCCATACTCCACCGTCATTTTCTTGACCGTTGAGTGAAATGCGGTTTGTGTTGCCACCGCTCTCTTCAATGAATTGGTGCGACTGGATGAGCATACCCCCACTTCCCACTGTTGGATCGTAAACGCTTTCACCTTCTTTAGGTTCGACGATTTGTACCATGAGTCTGACGACTTCGTTGGGAGTATAAAACTCGCCTCCTTTTTTGCCTGCACTATCGGCGAAGTATTTGATGAGATACTCATACGCCGCTCCTAGGAGGTCGGGAAACTCAAAGTTTTCTCCGCTGAGTGAGCCAAAGTTTTCAAGCTTGATAAGTAGGCTTCTCCAATCGCTATCTTTGACTCTTTCGTTGTTTTTGCCACGGCTTTCGTTGAAGTTGATATTGTTTTTAAGTACGCCGTTTAATCGGTCATTGCTCTCTTCGATAGCGGCAATGGCTTTGTTGAGTCGCTCACCGATGTTTGATTTTAGGTGTTTGATTTGAGGTTGTATGTTTCCATTTTCATCTATGTAACTCTCATGCCAGCGCGCTCGCTTGGGAACAAAAAATATATCGCCATAGGACATGGGGTCTTCTAAAAGTTTTTCTTGAAACGCTTCGGGGAGATGTTTGTATTTTTTCTTGACATCTTCTTGTGCTTTTTTAAACTCATCGGAAAGGCGCTTTATAAAAATGAGTCCGATGATGTAGTATTTGTATTCACTTGCATCCATTTTTGAGCGTAAATCATCTGCAAGAGAGAAGAGAAAATTTTCAAGTTTTTGTAGGGTTATTTTTTGTTTCATGGTTCGTTTATGTGCTTTTTTATGAATTTTTAGGAGGTATTCTATCTAAAAGTTAATTACATTTTTATTTTTAAATAATGGCAAAAATTTTTACTTTATGCCGCATCGTGAGCATGTTTTAGGTGTTTGTGCTGGTGTGGGTTTTGCATTGATAAAAATATTGTTTGGCGTAGCGGTTTTGAAGTGACGGTCACCGATGAAAACAACAATTTAGATAAGGCTTTTTTAAGGCAAACTTGACAAGGGAGTACAATTCACACTTAAATCTCTTCATGCCTTTGTGTTAATTTTTTTGGATTTTGCTTAGTGTGAAATAGCGCCAGCACCATTATAATGTCTTCATATTGTTCATACATTATGATATATGGAAATTTTTTCATTACGGCTTTTTGGGATGTTTTGGTTTCATATTGATATAAATTTGGTGTATTTAATATAGTGTTAAAATGCCTGTCAACTTGAGCTAAAAATTTCTTTTCTAGTGTCGGACTTATCTTGTAATAATAATCAAGTGCAATTTTTAAATCATTTTCTGCCAGAGGATGAAGTTTTAAAATCAAAACTACCTCTTTAGTTCACTTTTTATAGCGCTCCACTCTCGACCCATAGAGCGGTTTTCATGAAACGAATTAATTCTAGAATCAAGCTCTTTTTTTTGCTCCTCGCAAAGCTCGGAAGTAGTATTGGCTTGGGAAAAATCACGTATGTCGTTGTCCACAATAAACTTTAACGCTTTCATTATCTCATCTTTTGAGCTGTTAAAAAACTTCTCGATTTTTGGCTCTTCTATTGATAGTTGTATCATAAATATCTCCTGCGCATAAGGTTCAAATTATACCACAAGCAAAACCTATATCTAAAGCACCTATCTTAGCAAATTTACCAAATTCTGCTTTTTCAAAGTTCGGTAAATATCAAAATCGCTATCTATGCTTACTATAGTGCTTATCTTCTCTTTGTTAGCGATGTGCATCAGCATTGCATTCAATAAGCCACTTCAAATATCTTTACATGTAAGGCTACAAACCGCCTAAAAGCTTGCCTTTATTTTTCCTTGAATATATTGATGAACGAGGGATTGTATGATGTTTTGGTAGCTAAGTCCGCTTTCAAGTGATTTTTGTTTCAAAGCATAAATATCACTCTCTGGCAATCTTATATTTATTGCTTTTTTCTTTAAAGAATAAGCTTTGGCCATATCCTGAAACCTATTTTTTTCATCACTTAAATTAGCAACACTTTGCGCCTTCCCGCTTTCAATATACTCTACAATCTCTTTTTCTTCGGCGTTTAAAATCGGATTCATTTTTTATCCTTCATCGTTTTGTGATACTTTCTACTTGGTGTGATATTTTTTAAAAATACTTTTTCATCATCTTCTACAAAGGGGACATAATAGGTGTACTCCTTAATCTCCAAATCAAAAGTTTTTGATTTGGATACTTTTCGAGATTAAAATGCGGAACTATATCAATCAACTTTCCACTTTCTAGTCCCAAAATCACATCCTCAAAACCTACCCCTCTTTGAGACTTTAAAACTTCATTTTTATCATTATTCCATTGAAAAGGTTTAATTCAATATCCTTTGGTATATATTGTATATCATTAGCAATTATTTTAACACAATGGGTGCAACCTGTCAATATAAAAGTTAATAATCACCTCTACTTATCCTTACATGTAAAGGCTTAACTCTATTCAATTTTAAAATAATCTTAAATTTATATGCTATTTTCATGCTATGCACTTAATGTAAGATTTCAGCAGATTTCTTGCATAACCTAACCCGTTTCATTGCGCTAGTTTATGCAAGAAGTTCTACAACTTTCAAAAGGAGGAGTTATGAAATTAGTTAAACTTAGCGTGGCGGCTTTCGTAGTTACTGGACTTGCGTCTAGCTCATTTGCGGCAGATACACTTGCCGATGCATTTAAAAATGGAAAAGTAACAGGTGAATTAAAAGCCTGGTATTTTGATCGAGATACGGGAAATCAAAATGATGGAACACTGGCAAAAGGCGACACCGATATTTTTTCAACAGGTGTTATGCTTGGCTATGTAACGGATTCATTAAATGGTTTAAGCCTTGGTGCAACATTTCAAGGAAGCCATGCTCCTTCTGCCAACAGTGATGCAAAAAATCTTTACGGTACAGATATGTACGGCTCAGGTGCGGTACTCTCAGAAGCATACGTAACGTATACTCTTGGCAATACAACGGCAAAAGTGGGTCGCCAGTTTATTACAAGTCCACTGGTTAGTAGTTCTGGTTCACGCATGATTAAAGAAGCGTTTCAAGCAGCGGTTCTTATCAATACGGATCTTCCTGATACAACATTGATTGCGGGCTACTCCGACAAATTCCAAGGTAGAACATCCAATTATGACAGAAGCGTAGGCGGTGCGGATTCTGAAATGCCTCGCTTTAAAAAAGAAGCGGTATTTTATGGAACTGGCACGACTGCTGGGTCAAACGTTTTTGGATTTGACGGCGCTTACACAGCGGCTGCGATTAACAAATCCATCACAAACTTGACATTAATAGGTCAATACTTATTTGTAAATGATGTTGAATTCACAAACGGTGGTGATGCCAATGTTTTCTACGCAGAGGGTAACTATATAGTGCCTTTAAGTACCGCGAAAGTGCTTTTCGATGCAACTTATCGTGGCTCTAGAACATCAAATCAGACATTTGATAGTTTCCATGTTGAAGGCGATATGTACCAAGGCCGTATTGGTTTTAGTGAGTTAGCAGGTTTTAATGCGTCTTTTGCCTACAGCACCGTAACCAGTGGACAATCTGTTCTCTTAGGCGCAGGAAATGGACCAACAACCTACACAGCTCCACTAATCGAAGGTGCCGAAGTGACTTCAGGCGCAAATACCGACGCCTACAAAGTTGAAGTTGGTTATGATTTTTCACAAGTTGGCGTTGCGGGCCTTAAGGTCTTAGGTCAATATGTCAAAATCAATCAAGACAAACATACTGCTGGCGCTTTAGCAACGGTGCTAAATGGTGTATCTGTCGACACAGAATCGACTTACTGGGAGGGACAAATCTCTTACGACCTTCCTTCCGTCAAAGGATTAACGCTCTCTTTAGAGTATGAAGACGGCAAAAAAAAGACAACCTCAACAGTAAGTTCAAATGAGATGAGATTTAGGGCTAACTACAAATTCTAAG
>JACUTV010000220.1 GCA_014859645.1 Campylobacterales bacterium | reverse complement strand
CACACGAAAAACCCTGTGTTTCGCAAGGGGATGAAAGAGGGGCATGTGTTGGCGTACACGGGGCGCATTGGCGAGTCGCTAAAAGGGTTAAAGACCCTGATGCGTGGCGGAAGTTTGGGGGCAGATTCGCGGTTTATGAAGCCTGTGTTAAAGGCGGCGTTTTTTTACAAAGCCGCGCCGTATGTGAGCGCGGCGATGGACATTTCTGATGGGCTTGGCAAAGACCTCTCCCGTTTGTGCGCGGCCAATAACCTTGGCGCACGCTTTACATGTAAACACACCAAAGCACAGCTTTGCAGTGGCGAAGAGTACGAAATGCTCTTTAGCTTTGACCCGCGTTATGAACGCATTTTGCGGCGCATTGCCGAGCAAACCAAAACCCCTTTGACCCTCTTTGGCAAAGCGGTGCGGGGGCGTTTTCGTTGCCCGTGCAAAGAACATCACTTTTAAGGAAACCTTGTGGAAAGACGCTTTTTTTTGAACCATAGCCCCATTGATGGGGTGCATTTTACGAAGAATGCTAACGATTTTACCGTGACGGAGATTCCCCTTTACCCTTTTAGTGGCGAGGGTGAGCATTTGGTCTTACATGTAAGGAAAAAAGACCTGACCACGTGGCAGATGCTTCAAGCCCTAAGCGAAATCAGCGGGGCAAAAGTACGGGATTTTGGCTACGCGGGACTGAAAGACAAAGAGGGCATGACCATCCAGTATGTGAGCATCCACAAGTCCCACGAAAAGGCCTTTGAGAACTTTTCGCACCCTAACATCAAGCTGCTTTCCACGACGTACCACAACAACAAAATCAAGATGGGACACCTTAAAGGCAACCGCTTTTTTATCCGCCTGAAAAAGGTCTTGGCCACCGACGCGCTCAAACTTGAACAAGCGTTGCGTACCATCAAAGCGCAAGGGTATCCGAACTTTTTTGGGTATCAGCGGTTTGGAAAAGAGGGGGACAACTTTGAACAAGGCCTAGCCATCTTGCAAGGCAAACGGCGTGAGCGCAACAAAAAGATTCATGACCTGCTCATTAGCGCGTACCAAAGTAGCCTCTTTAACGCGTGGCTTTCACGGCGCATCGAGATGAGTAAACTGGTAGAAAGCTTTAGCGAAAAAGAACTTGCCGACATCTTCCCGTGGGAGAAAGCGACCCTCAAATCCCTCAAAGCGCAAAAGCAGTTTTTGAAACTTTTACCTGGCGATGTGTGTCACCACTACCCCCACGGCAAGGCCTTTGTCATCGAAGAGGTAGAAACAGAAGCGGCTAGATTCGAGGCAAAAGACGCGGTACTTACAGGCTGGCTGGCCGGCAACCGCGCCATGCGCACCGAGGGCATCGCTAAAGAAGTAGAAGATGTGTACTGCGCTCAAGCCGAACCCTACCTAGCCCAAATGAACGGCGCAAGACGCTTCGCGTGGAGTTTTGCCGAGGACGTAGAATGGAACTACCGCGAAGAAGAAGCGTGGTTTGAAATGCACTTTAGCCTCCAAAAAGGCTCTTACGCAACCGTGGTGCTAGAGGAGATTTTACGGCGGGAGTTGTAGGGCTTACATGTAAGGAGGGATGGAGTGAGTGTTAAACTCCATCGTTTATCTTTGGAAGCATAACAAAAAACAATACGATGGAAGAGAGCATGACAAAAGAAAATAACATCGAACAAAAGTTCATAGACAAACTCATCGAACAAAAATACACTTACCGTCCTGACATCCGTACCCGTGATGCGCT
>JACUTV010000219.1 GCA_014859645.1 Campylobacterales bacterium | reverse complement strand
TGTTGATTTTATTTAATACTTCATTTGTTAATTTTTGTTGTTTTTAACTTCTTTTAGAATAATTTCTCCCCTAATGTTTCAAAAGCCTCTTCTATTTTTAACCAAAAATCCTCTATTTTACTAATTGTGCGTGTGATGTGAGCCATCTTTTCTCCTTTTATTGATTGCATATTGTATAAAAAAAGAATCTTATGCTACAATTATATTTCAAAATGAAATAAAAAGGATTTTCATGCCCGATTTTAAAGATATACTGCTTCGATTGAAAGATGTTTTGTCTCAAGATGTTGGCAACAGAAAAGTCTTTGACAAGGATGTGGCTGAAGCGCTCAATATCAACCATGTCACCCTTGCGACCATGAAAAACCGCAATAAAATCCCCTACCAAGAACTGCTTGATTTTTGTGCTAGGCGAAAGATATCTATCAATTGGCTTTTTTACAATCAAATCGTGGAAAGCCTTGTGCAAGAGACCGAGCGGTTTGCAAGGATTCGGTATTTCCATGACATCTATGCTTCCGCCGGTGGGGGCGCTGAAAATTACGATGTAGCGGAAGCGTATTTACATGTAGATGAGGCGATTTTGGAGCGGATTGGGGTGCGTTGCAAAACAGAAGAGATTGAAGCGATTAATGTCCTTGGTGATTCCATGGAACCTACGTTGCACGAGGGTAATGTTGTGCTTGTGGACCGTACGCAAGTGCAGATTCACCGTGGGGGTATTTTTGTGCTCGCTACGCCAGGGGGGTTGTTTATTAAACGTCTTCAGCTAAAAGCGGACGGTTCATTGGAGCTTGTTTCGGACAATGCCATGTATGTGCCTGAGCGGATAGATGCAAAACAGGTGCGGGTACTTGGAAAGGTGGTGGGAGCCTTTACAAAAATTGCGTAAAGGCTTGAAAGGGTTAGAGTGTTTCGGAAATCGTGACTTTTTCCATCACATCGCCTTGGCGGATGCTATCGAGTACTTTAAGGCCTTCTTCGTTAATAACTTCACCAAAAACGGTATGCATTCCGTCTAAATGCGCTTGCGGCGCGTGGCAGACGAAGAACTGGCTTCCGCCTGTGTTTTCGCCAGCGTGTGCCATGGAAAGGGATCCGCGTTGGTGTTTGTGGGTGTTTTTATTGCATTCACATTTAATAGCCCAGCCTGGTCCACCTGTGCCTGTACCACTTGGGCAGCCGCCTTGGATGACAAAGTTTGGGATGACACGGTGAAAGGTGAGCCCATCATAAAAACCATCATTGGCGAGTGTTGCAAAGTTGGCAACAGTAGTGGGCGTTTCTTCGGGGTAAAGCTTAACCTGCATCGCACCTTTGTTGGTTTGAATCGTGGCGTATTGGAACTTAGCGAGTTCGTCGGCAGAGTAGGTGTATTCTTTGAGTTCTTTCATGAACATTCCTTACATGTAAAAATTTGAGAGTGAAGTATAACACACTTTATTAGGCAATATTGGTGTAAACCGCTTGTACGTCTTCGTCATCTTCGAGTCGGTCGATGAGTTTTTCGATTTCAATCATTTGGTCTTCATCGAAGCTAACAGGTACGTTTGGGATGCGCTGTAAACTCGCTTTTTTCACTTCGATACCCAAGGCCTCTAGGGCATTTGAGAGGGAGCCAAAGCTCGTGTAGTCGCCGTAAGCGTACATTGTCCCTTCGTGCTCTTCTAGTTCATCTAGTCCGCCGTCGATGAGTGCAAGTTCGAGTTCTTCGGGGTCAAGGGCAGGGGTGTCAAA
>JACUTV010000218.1 GCA_014859645.1 Campylobacterales bacterium | reverse complement strand
ACCACGAAGCCGCACGCAAACTGTGGGCGACTATCGAAAAAGTAAACGCCGAGGGTGGTGTTTCCAACGAAGCCATCCAACCCACCACGCCTCCAGGTGTGAGTGCGTGTTCTACTAAACATTAGGCGCTAGGCTAGCGCACATTTGGCGTTACATGTAAAGCTTTACATGTAACGCTTTTTTGATTTTCTGCGTTACGTCAAACAAAGTGCAATTTTATATTTTCCAAAAAGCTTACACTAGATATTTGTTTTTGCTATTTGCGCGGCATGGCTCATGCCTTTCCACTAAAATGGCACGCATAACAGTTTTATTCGCGCCAAATATGGCTCTTATTTGTTATATATTCGCGCCAAATTAGATACAATGGTGCAAAAATAAGCCATCAAGGAGGCATAAGTGGAGCAAGCGCATCGTTGGATTTGGCAAAAAAAACACTATCCTCATTTCATTTATGATGCCAAAACCATAGAACCACTCATTCAACGCATCAGTATGGAGCAGGGCTATCTTGTCGCTTTTACGCGATTTTTGAACGATGAAACACTTCGCATGAGGCAGTGGGAATCTTTATCGAGTGAAGTCTTAAACAGTTCTGCCATCGAAGGAGAAATTCTCAACCGAGAAAGTGTTAGGGCTTCTATTGGAAGGAAGTTGGGACTTGCCACTATTGAAGAGAACAGAGTTGCCGATACGCACACGGATGGCATCATCGATATTTTGATAGATGCCAATACTCATTATGAAAAAGACCTTACTTTGGAGCGTCTTTTCGGATGGCACAATGCGCTTTTCCCTAGAGGCTACAGCGGATTTGAAAAGATTGTTGTGGCAGATTTTAGAGGTTCGGAGAAAATGCAAGTCGTTTCTGGTGCTATTGGTAGAGAAAAAGTACACTACGAGGCACCGCCAAGCGATAGACTCAACGATGAAATGAACGCCTTTTTGAGTTGGTTTAATATCCAAGATGCCACGCTTGTCAAGGCGGCTATTGCGCATTTGTGGTTTGTTGTTATTCATCCCCTTGATGATGGCAATGGAAGAATCGCAAGGGCTATTACGGATTTGGTTTTATCGAAAATAGAGTGTTCCACTTTCTCAAAACTCTATTCCATGTCAACATCAATCCTTGAGAATCGAAAAGGGTACTATGAAGTTCTTGATGCTACTACAGGGTTGAAAACCATCAAAGAGAGCGATGAGGGGATTGATATTACACTATGGATTGAGTGGTTTTTAAAAACGCTTCTTCATGCGTTAGAAGAGGCAAAAAAGAGCTTAGGTTACATCATCGATAAGACAAAATTTTGGGACAACCATCGCCACATAAAACTCAATGCTAGAGAAATTAAAATGCTCAATAAAGTCCTTGATACTGGAATGGAAAATTTTGAAGGCGGCATTACAAAACGAAAGTATAGTGCCATCACGAAGGCAAGCCCAAGAACAGCGGTGAGGGACTTAAAAGAGTTGGTTGATTTTGGATGCATTCGCGTAGACCCCCAAACAAAAGGCAAAAACACACGGTATGAAATCGTCATTTAATGGACTTTTTGCGTACCCCCTTTAAGCAAGACCCAAAAAATCCTATGATTTATGAGATAAAAATAATATAAGGCGGCATAGTAAAGGTTTTTTATTCAAGTAAAAGCACATCTTCTTTGGATTGGGTTTTTTCAAGGTAATCTTGTAGCCTTGCGCTGATGGCCTCTTGAAGGCTTGCGGGGTGGTGTACTTGGATGTGGGGCAAAAACGCCATGATGGTCGG
>JACUTV010000217.1 GCA_014859645.1 Campylobacterales bacterium | reverse complement strand
AACCTCTACATGCTCTTGGTGGTTGCACTCTTAGTGGTTGACCGGTGGTTTTTTGCTTAAAAGAACCATGAGACTTCTTGCAAAACATCATTACTGCAAGAAGTCTCATTGATAGCTTTAATGGCTGTGGTGTTTTTTAAGACTTTAAAGCCAAGGGGCGGTGTACGTAACACTCAATGCCCTCGTAAGCCCCGCCAGTTTTGTCCACCTCCCCTTTGACGATAGAGTAAAAATGGTCGGCGTTATTGGGCTGTAAACTTCGGTAGCAACGGTGTAAAGGCACGAGGCCTGGCTCTGCGTTGGGGTCCTTGAAAACAAAGCCTGTGATGCCTTCAAAAACATACCCATCTTTTCCGTTGAGCAGTTCACTCCAGTTGGTGGTGTAAAAATGGTCGCTTAAATGGGGGTTGATGTAGCGGTAGAGTGGGACGGAGTTTGGTACTTGAATATCGTAAATATTGCACGCAATACTCTCAAAACTGTACGCCCCCTTGCCGTAGCCCAAATCATCCCAGTTCATGGTGTAAAAATGGTTGTGCCCTGGGTAATTGTAGCGGTAGAGGGGCTTGGGGACATCGACCATCGCAAACTGTTTTTGCTGCAAATAAGCCAAGATTTCCTTTTGCAAAGCTTCTTTTTTGGCAGCAAGGGCAGGGGTGTTTGGGATGAGTTCATACAGGGGCAAAAGAGAGCTTTTTGCCATGTCAACGAGGTTCATGTTCTGCTCTCCAAGGGAGCTTTGCCATGCGTTAAAATCGCTTTTAAAGTCCATCGTTGGGTTAAAGCCAAAGGAGCTAACGATGCTTTTTGAAGGGTCGCCCCCGATGGTTTCGATACTCACGGTAAGCTCGCTGTTTTTCTTAAACTCCTCTTGGGAGTAAGCCACGTCCACATTGCCACTAACGATTTTCCCCAAAGAGGCTTTGATGCCCGCTTCAAGGGAGAGCTTTTTGGCCGAAGTGTCAATAATAGAGCGGCAAAGCACTTCAAGACGCCCTCCAAGGGTCACGTGCGTGATGACATGGGTGCCATAAAGGCGAATCATGTCTTGGGGTGTTTTCTCCTCGATGTCTCTTAAAAACGTTTCTTGGATGAGGTAGGGTTGTAAGTCTTTGCTGCTCACCGTGAGGGAAGCGACGGCTTTGCGCATGATGAGAAAAAAACTCCCAAAGGAGTATTTGGAAGAGCAATTGTTTTTGTAGCCAAACTTGGCCGACAAGGAGCCTGCAAACAACCCCTTTTTGTAAGAAACGTCTGCTTTGGCGGAGAGTTCACTGCAATACTCTTGGGCATTTTCAGCGCACACCATGCGAATGTCTGAGCTACTGCCTTGGGTGTATTGGACGCGTTTGGGTATGTTTTGGACCACTTGGTCCATGTCAACAACCTGAGCGCGCACGGACTCTGGGTGAAAAAACTGCTCTGTTACGTCGTAGCCATAGCCTAGATAAGAACGCTGTAACGCTTCTTGGGCACCTTGGAATTCCATGTTTCGACTCGCAATCGTCTGATTTGCCACATCCATGTTCACTCCTTTGGGAAAGATAATCACATTGTAGTATTTTGAAGTTTAAATGACACAAGAAAACCAGTTGTATTACTCCAACTTATACGCTAGCAAATAGGCAATGCTTTTCGTATAAGGCGCATCCTTTCCTGCTGCTTCAAGGGTGCGGATGACTACGCCACAAATCTCTTCTAGCTCTACACTGCGGCCTTGTTCTACATCCACAAGCATGGAGGGTTTGATGGACTCAAAGGTTTTGATGAGGTGAAACATGGCCTCCACGTCTTCGCCCGTGAGGT
>JACUTV010000216.1 GCA_014859645.1 Campylobacterales bacterium | reverse complement strand
CGTTTGGGAGTAGGTTTTTTTCGCGTTCGCTTGGTCATTAAAAAAGCTGCCTTGGGGAAAAGCGGGCGCAATGCCCGCTTTGGGAAGTTTAGTTTTTGTCTTTATCGATGATTTTATTGGCAGAAATCCATGGCATCATGCCACGAAGTTGTTCGCCAGTTTGTTCAATGAGTGAACGGCGCATATTGGCACGTTCTGCGTTCATGCGTGCATAACCCGCTTTGCGCTCAAGGACAAAATCTTTAGCAAATTGACCATTTTGAATCTCTTTGAGGATTTGTTTCATGGCTTTTTTGGACTCGTCATTAATGACGCGAGGACCACTCACATAGTCGCCATACTCAGCGGTATTGGAGATGGAGTAACGCATGTCAGCGATGCCACCTTGGTACATCAAATCGACGATAAGTTTAAGCTCATGCAAACACTCAAAATACGCCATTTCTGGCTCATAACCCGCTTCTACTAGGGTTTCAAACCCTGCTTGCACAAGGGCAGTTGCGCCACCACAAAGAACGGCTTGCTCTCCAAAAAGGTCGGTTTCTGTTTCGTCTTTAAAAGTTGTTTCGATGATGCCAGTGCGTCCGCCACCAATAGCGCTTGCGTAGCTCAGTGCTAACTCTTTTGCGTTGCCAGAAGCATCTTGGTGTACTGCGATAAGATCAGGAATCCCGCCGCCATTAACAAACTCATTACGTACCGTGTGACCAGGTGCTTTTGGGGCTACCATGATGACATCCACGCCTTTTGGCGCTTGGATTTGACCGTAGTGAATGTTAAACCCGTGTCCAAAGGCAATAGCATTGCCTTCTTTAAGATTAGGACGAATTTCTGCTTCAAATACGTCTGCTTGGGTTTCATCGGGTAACAAAATCATGATCACGTCTGCTACTTTTGACGCATCCGCTACACTCTTAACCACAAAGCCTTTGGCTGCTGCTTTTTTCCATGAGCTTCCGCCCTCACGCAAGCCTACAATGACTTCAACACCGCTATCGCGAAGGTTTTCTGCGTGTGCATGTCCTTGACTTCCAAACCCAATCATCGCAACTTTTTTGCTCTTGATGATACTTAAGTCGCAATCTTTGTCGTAGTACACTGTTACTGCCATGAACCTCATCCTTGTAAGTAAAATAATGGGGAAAGTGTACACAAAAAGTTCTCAAAAAGCCCTGAACCACCCAAGCCCCCATCAACAGACAAAATACCCCTACCAACACCCTTTTGTGCGTGCTAAACTTTGGTACAATATGACCCCATAAGGAGTTACCATGTTAAAAGATGTACTGTACACAGGAATTGGTGCGGCAACGCTCTTTAAAGAGCACGTAGAAGTGGAGCTTAAAAAGCTAGAAGAGCGGGGAAAACTGGGCGCTAGTGATGCCAAAAGTTTACTCGCTTCCCTTGAAGCGCGAGGCAAAGAAGAGGACGAGAAAATCAAAACCCGCCTCAAAACGCTCCTTAAAGAGGTGATTGACGAAGTAGGTATTGCCACCAAAGCGGACTTAGAAACCCTTAAAAAGGACCTCAAATAGCCCCATTGCGCCACTACACTCCCGCGCGCATTTGGGGTGTTTTTACCTTTTTGCTCACGGTCTATTTAGCCATCAAACGGCGGCCTAGTTTTTTGGGACTCAAGCCCCTTTCGCCTAAAAAATTGGGGCAGGTTATCCAACGCCTTGGGGCGAGTTTTGTCAAACTGGCCCAAGTGCTAGCCACCCGTGCGGATTTTTTTACGCCCGAGTACTTGCATGAACTAAAAAAGTTACATGATGAACTTCCACCTATGCCTAAAAGTGCCTTTGAAAAAGTCTTTTCG
>JACUTV010000215.1 GCA_014859645.1 Campylobacterales bacterium | reverse complement strand
GACACCATGAAATACGGGCGTTGGTACCATGCGAGTCCGAGTTTTTTAAACCTTTCTTTGAACGCTTCTGTGTGCAACAAACCTGCGATGTTTCGCGCCCTCCAAGAAAACGCGTGCATCGTTTCCAAACTCAACCTTGCCAAAATCGAAGCCTTCACAGGCCTTACATGTAAGGCACTCGTTTTTGCAGGAGGAGCTAGTAAAGGCATCCTTTGGCCTCAAATGTTAGCCGATGTGACGGGCTTAACCGTACGCATTCCCAAAGTCACCGAAGCCACAGCCCTAGGAGCCGCGATGGCGGCGGCGGTGGGATGTGGGCTGTTTGCATCCCTCCAAGACGCGGCACACGCGTGGGTAGAATGGGCGCGCGAATACACGCCCAACAGGGAAAACCACCGTGCCTACTGCGCCATCCAAGAACGGTGGGAGAAAGCGTACGCCAAGCAAGTGGAACTTGTCGATGAAAATATCACCACGTCTATGTGGAAAGCTCCAGGAGTGTAAATGTATTTGACTAACGAAAATGAACACGACTACCGCTACGGCACCCATGGCCCCAAATACCTCACCCAAGGGCCTGCGGTGGACATGGGTGTGGTTGTCATCGGGGTTGGGGAGTCCCATCCGTGTCACAAACACACCCGCCAAGAAGAGTCTTTTTTGGTACTAGAGGGCGAGTGTAGCGTGTATGTGAATGGTGAAAAAGTGTGCATTAAACAAGGGGATTACTTGCAGTGCGCTGTGGGGGAAGCCCATATGTTTGTGAATGAAAGTAGCGCGCCTTTTAAGGCGGTTTTTGTGAAAGCGCCCCATTTGGTAGAAAAAGATTCAGTCTACATCGACTGGAAGCCTGGCGAGGTGTTTACGCGCACTTAAGCTTTAGAGAAGCTTATTGTCTATTTTTTCATCACCTCTTTCAGTAAAACGTTGGACGCATTAACGCATAATAGGCCCCATGAATCAAAAAAGGTTGACACCATGCGCGCGTTGGTTTTACGAGTTTTTATCGCCCTCTCTTTTTTGAGCCTGTGCGCGCAAGAAGGCTTTGCGAGAGGCTTGCCTGAGCGCATTGACCTCAACGGTGCGGGCTGGGAATACCGCTGGGGCGACTCTCCTTTTGAAGCGGGCGTGCCTACGTGGACGAGGGAACAAGAAGGCGCCTCCTCGTGGCGCGCTATCGCGTTTCCAAGTAACCCACCCCAACGCAATGGACAGACCAATGCGTGGTACCGCGTGCCCTTGCCTGAACCTCTGACCTATGACCCCACTCTTTACGTCTTTAGTATTGATTTGATTGCAGAATTCTACCTTGATGGCCAAAAAATCTACCAGTACGGCATCTTTGACGCGGCAGGAAAAGGGAAGTTTGTGGGGTGGCCGTGGCATATGATCAGCTTGCCAAGTGATGCGGGTGGGAAGTGGTTGTACGTGCGGGTCTATTCGGACTATCCAGACATCGGTCTGTGGGGCGAGGCGGTGATTGGGAGCAAGGCTAGCCATATTCTTAAAATGTTTGGGGCTGATTTTTTTCGCATTAGTATCGGTTCGGTGGCCTTGTTTGTGGGCGCGCTCTTTTTGGTGAGTTTTGTTTTGCGGTTTAGCAACCTCGAGACATTTTTACTTAGCTCCTTGTTTTTAACCCAAGGCTTGGACTTGATACTTTCGGCTAAAAGCATCCAGTTTTTCTTTCAGCTTCCGTTGCTTGAGCGCTATATGATGAGCTTTAACTATTTTTTCTTTCCTGTGGGGATGGCGGCCTTTTTGGAACGCATCGCAGGGGCGGGTCCTTTTGGGCTCATCCGCCGTATTTGGCAACTGCACCTT
>JACUTV010000076.1 GCA_014859645.1 Campylobacterales bacterium | reverse complement strand
CCGTTGCGAAATCCGTAGTGGTCGTTAAAAGGCTTAAAATTATCCAAGTCAAAATAGACAAGCGCCCAGGTGCCTGGCTTAATGAGCGCCGTACTGATGTACTCGCTAATGGCACGGTTCCCAAGCAAGCCTGTCAGCGGGCTTTGGTCGCGGGCATTGAGAAGGTTTTTTTCGTTGACCACATCTAGCAATACTTTTGCACTCAAATATCCCATGTACACGCCATTTTGTGCCACAAGCACCCCTTCGCTTCCCTCGTTGTGGGCGTAAATGCGCAAAATCTTTTCCAACGGGTCATTCAGCTCAACGCTTGGGCAAGGAGAGATGAGGTTTTTTAAGGACCCTTTGGTTTGGTTTTGCAGCAATGACCATCCGAAAGGCGAGTAGGTGTATTCTTTTAAGCTTTCTTCCAAAATCACCCCGCGTGGCGCCAAGTCATCCCCCACCACAGGCAAAAGTCTGGCTTGTTTGTGCTTGGTAAAAAACTCCTGCATAGCCTGCAAACTATCGCTTTCTTTGACGCAATCTAGCCGTTCTATTTTCTCCCCAATCCCATTACCCACCAACGCATCGCGTTTTTCTTTTTCATACAAGGCTTCCACTTCCGTATAACGTCGTGACAATCGTTCGATTTTTTTGCTAGGCTTGGCGATGAAAAATCCCTGAATCAAACTGCACCCAAGGTTTCTACATGTAAGAAAATCCTCGCGGGTTTCCACCCCTTCTGCAATGACCCCAATCCCCAAACTTTGGGCAATTTCAATGATGCTTTGCACAAACAACCGACGTTTGGAACTGCTGGCAATCCCGTCCACAAAAAAGCGGTCAATCTTAATAAAATCTGGCTCGGCGTTGTACAGCGTCTGAAGCCCCGAATACCCTACCCCAAAATCATCTATCGCCATGCGATAGCCTTGCTGTTTGTAGATATTCATAGTCAAATGGTCGATGGTCACAAAGGAGCGATCTTGGTGTTTTTCAGAAAGTTCAAAGCAAATGGACTCTTTACTTAGCCCGCACGCTTCCAGCAAAGGGGCCGTCATGCCAGACTTGAACCCGGGCATCATAGTAGTGCGGTTATCGAGATTATAAAAAAGCTTGATTTCATGATAAAAAGGGATTTGGGTGAATTTTTTAAACGCAATTAAACGCAGTTCTAGTTCCAGTTCAAACAAAACATGCTCATTGTACGCCGTATCAAAAAGTGCGTCAATACTCTCAAACCCCGCTTCTTGGACGTTGCGTATGAGCGCTTCCACTGCGTAAACATGCCCACTGTACGCATTGACAATGGGCTGAAACGCATAATCCACGACCTCTAAAAGCTTGCGCCATTTTTTATCAAAATTCATGGTACCAACCCGTTTTTTGGTACATTTTATCTCGAAATGGTCACAGGTTGATTACATCCAATCGGCGCGGTTTTCCTCTGTGTCAATGGTACGTCCTTTGAGGCAGTACAACGCCCAATAGTATTCCACAAACGCGCGCACTTCTTGGGCTTTTGGCACAAACACACCTGTCTCATCAAGCACCACGTAGCGGTTTAAAAACTCTCCTGCTAAGCGTTTGGCAACATAATGTTCACCCAAGCTTTGGTAGCACGTTTGATACCACTGTTTCGCCTTTTCGTAGTGTTCCATCCTTACATGTAAGGCTCCATCAAAGTGCAATACGCCACTTTCAAACAGGCCATGCAAGTGCATCAATCCTTCGCAATAATACGGCTGCACCTCAGGAGTTTTCATCCACCCAATCAGCCCAACCGAACGCTTGATAGTGTCCCGTAGCAAGGGTGCCCGCAAGGCTTCCTCGTCTTCTTCAAAAAAGGCGACCAACCCGCCAAGGGTTGCTTTAAATTCTTCGATATTTTTAAACATCCCATCCGCGTTCATCACCGCTTCGGTCGTTTCATCCATCCACAACACATGACCAAACTCATGCCCGATAGTACTCACTTCATACACCCGGTGCCACAAAGCTTCTTGACGAAACATCACCGTGCGCTCTTCGTGCATAAACGCCTTGCCAAGCACGTCACGCTGGATTTCCAAAAACGGCTTAGCACGCGCACTATCAAGCACATTATCCGCAAAAGCAAAAATCTTTTTCCCCAAGGCTTGGCTCACTGTTTCATCATTGGGCACCACTTGCGCAGAAAATAGCCCGTTTAACTCCGCCCCATAAAACAAGGCTGGCCGCCCCAAATACAACTGCACCCGCTCCAAATTCGCCAGGCTTTTCTCATACACGTTCTGCGTTGCAGGGGTCAAAAAAGGGGCAAAAGCGCGCGCGTACATGCGCTTGACTGAAGCTTTTACCTTTACTTCACGCAAAGCTTTTGGATTGCACAAGCGCACGTCCCACTCCAAAGCCACCGCTTTTTTGTAGTGGTCTTCGTAGTACTCAAGGGGATGTCCCACTTGCAACGGCGTCGTGATGTGCATCCACGCTCGGTCCACGTTTTGCCACAAAGGGATGAGCTGCCTTGTATGTGTCTCCGTAAAGGCGAGACGCAAGGCTTCAAAATAGGTCAACCACGCCTCTTTTTGGTCAAACAACGTGTCTTCTAAGTTTTCCAAATCTTCAATTAGCGCGTCTAGTGCCGCTGCCACGGCTGCTACTTCTTCAGGGAACCCTTCGGCATAAGCAAGGCTTTCGTACCCGCCCTCGCCATCTTCCACCAACACCGAATAAGAACGGTCTGCGTCCCCTTTGCCGTCTTTTTCCAACAAGCCATTTTGAGCCAGCATCGCCACTACCGCGCCTGTGGTGCCATAGCGTTTTTTGAGCCGCTCGTTGACCCCTTCAATAATCATGCGCGTCCAACGGGGTTGCCACGCACTCAGCGCCACGCCCACCTCATGCACGCCCCACAGCAAACGGCGGTAAAAAGCGTCTAGCAAGGCATTGTCTTCCACAAAATACAACACCGCTTCGTGACGGGCATGGTATACCTCGCGCACCACTTCGTACATAGCGTGTTTTGTTTGGGTAATCTCTTCCTCGCTTTTGCCCGCTTGCACCAACGCTTGCACCAAGCTCTCATCCCGAAGGCCAACAACCCTGCCTAGCACCGCTACGATGTTTTCTGTCCTTGGTTCCAATCCTGCAACATCAAGCAACTGGGCGCACAACGCTTTGTCTTCATCGCTTCCACCACCTTCTGCTACGGCATACAATTGCCCCAAGCGTTGGTGTTCTTTTGTGATATACATGTAAAGGGTTTCTAAATCTTTTTCGTAATCTTGCACCGTTAATCCTTTTTAAATATCCGCTATAATAACGCACTACACTAAATGGGTCAAGGAAACGCCGTGGACGATAAAAATACTGCCATTAATGCCTATATCATCCGTGCGTTGCTTGAAGCAAGTTTGAGCCTTGTAAAAGAAGAAAAACACTCTGTTTGCCTTGTGAAGCTCTCCATGGACATCGACTTAGAAGATGCTTTTTCTTTTAAAAATGCCCTCAGCTTTCTCCACACACAAACCGCCATGAGTCCTTTGCTACACCAAGGAGAGGGGGTGTTTTTGATTGTCTTGCATGATACAAAAATCCACACTGCCAAAACGCTTTTTAGCACCATCAAGCGCGAAATCGAGGCGAGGTACCCGACGCTTATTCGGGCTATTGGCATCACGCTTTTGGACGCGGAAGATTCCATGGCAACCTTGCTAAAGCGGGTGGATTCGCACTTTAGTCTTTCCAAAATTTCCGCGCAAAAGAAGATTTTTTGTGGCACTAAGGCTTTTAATTTTTACGACAACAAACGCCACAAAGATGCCTTGCCTCCCATCTTTAAAGCACACCCTCACCTGAAAGTTCACAACCTTTACAAGGGTATTCCTATCACAGAAAACTCTCTTATTGTTGCGTACAACGAAGGTAGGCTGATTATAGAAGTCGAAAAAACGAAGCTTCCTTTTTACCAAAATGAATTATATACCCACCTGCAACACGACCTCATCCCCAACATCCTGCGCGCCTCCATTGCCAAAATCGACACCAAAGCCTCGTTGCTTGTGCTCAATAATTTAGAATTTTTAGAAACCTCTGCGTTGGAGCGAAACGGGGTGCGCGTGGAGCCTGACCGCAAGATTTATGCAAGTGCCTTGCATGGCCAAAGACGCGTTTGCGAAGGGGAACTAGGAACGATTTCAGAAGGGTCTATCGTCATTAAAACAACTCAGGCGCAGATTGGACGCCTTTTACAATCTAGCGTGGGGGAAGATTTTTTAGAAGTAACCTTTCAGCTTCCCACTCAAAAAAACCTCATCACCACCATCAAAACAAAGGCCTCCGTGTTTAATGTGATTGACGAAAAAATCATCCTCACCTTGCACCTCTCCCCTGTGGCCAAAACCAAGGTGCGCAACTACCTCGCCATGCAAACCGAATCTCTCATCGCAAGCTTTAAACACACCCTCAAAAAGGGTTAAAAATCTTCAAATTCGCCCTCAATCTCTTTGGGGGAGACCCGTTCAATGAGCTCTTCCACGGAACTGAGCAACGCCTCTTTTTGTTCGCCACCAAGGTGGTCGTTGAGGAGCTCTAGCACAAACCGAACCCCATTGGCATTGACCTTTTTAAAACTCGCAAGGTAATGCACGAAAGCAATCATCCGCAAATCATTAATAGAATAGAGTTTTTTTCCGTGTTCGTGCACAGGCAAAAGCCCTTTTTCCTCGTACATCCGCAAGGTGCGTAGTTTTGCACTAAGCATTTGCGCTACACTGCTCAGTGGAATAATCGGCTTGTCTGAATCAATCAATGCCATGCATCGTCTCCTGTGTGGTACCTTTTAAAATTTTACAAATCCTCGCTTAGTCCCGAAGCCGCCGAAACTCCTTTAAAAGGAAGGACGCGTATGGTTTTTGGTAAAGAAGTAGGAGGCGACAAGTGTGGATTTTGAAGTACAGACGCGACCTCGTCTGCTTGGATGAGAACCTCTTTTTCAACTTCCGCTACAACACTAGGAGCCTCTTGCATTTGGACTTCTACATGTAAGGGTTCAGCTACTACAGGAGTTTGTTCCACAAGCACTTGTTCTGCGGGCACTTCTGCACGAGGCAAAGGCTCAACAACAGGCTTTTTGACCTCTTCGACGGGTGCCACAACAGGTTTAGGCGCCTCTACATGTAACGGTGCTACTGGCGCAGATACGCTTAGCGTGGACGCAGGAGAAAGCACCACTGTGTGGACGTAGTACCACACAATCCCGCCTCCTAAAAGCATAAGCACCGAAGCTGTAAGAGCTCTTCCCCTGCCCCCACTTTTGCGACGTGCCTCGTGCAGCAGTTGGTCAAAATCATCCGTGTTAAGTTCTGAAGCAAGCACACGCGCCCGAATAGAAGCCATGCGCAAGAGGATTAAAGAAGGCTTTGCAAACTCTTTTTTTTGCTGGGTTTGGGCGTAATCAAGGAGCAAAAACAGGTGGTAAAAACATTTTTTAAAATTCCGAAAATTACCCTTACTGTAACGCCACGCTTCCGCCACAAGGCGTTTGCTAAGCAACGCTTCAACGTCAAAAAATCCTACCGAATGCAACTCTTTTGTAAGGTAAGGCATACACTCAGCAGGTTGCAAATCTCCCAAATAAATCACCTGATGGGGACGTGAGTGAAAATGGGCCAAAGAGAGCATTTCCTCGCCCTCTTTCTTGTGCATAGCAATGAGAAAATAAAACACTTTGCTATCGCTCAAAATCCTCACAAATTCTCGCAACTGAGCGCTCATCAACTGGGCTTCATCCAACATGATAAGATGATCAACACCCGCATACGCTTCCACGGCTTGGAGTCGCAACGCTTCTACGTCGCTAGAATCAACCACAACGCCTTTGCAGGAAAGAAGCCGTTGAAGCAGTTGGGCAGGGGTTAAAAAAGGGTTTTCAATCAAGACACACAAACGCTTTTTTTCGTACAGTCGCTTCAGATGGTGAAGCATAAAACTCTTACCGCTTCCTGGCTCGCCTAACAAAAACATCATCTGGGGAAATGTGGTCTCAAGGAGGGTTTGTACCCGTTTTAGTGCATAAATTCCACTTTGCGCTTCAAAATAATTCCCTTCTTTCGTGTTTTCTTCAAGCACGCGCGCTGCGTTTAGCCACTGAGACATCCACTAACCCCTTACATCATGCACACGAACTCCAGAAAAAAGAGCGTAGGTACACTAAAATGTCATGATTGTAACATGTTTTTGATTGAAAACCTTTAATGCAAAAGAGACTAGGAAGAGACATGACCATACTTTTGTGCGTACATGGCATGGTCTGCATAACGGTACAACTCCATGCGTGTTGTGCCATTTAAAGGGTAAAAAGCAACACCAGCGCAACACGAAACTAAAAGAGTGTGCCCCAAAAGCTCAAAAGGTTGTCGCAAGGTTTCATGAATCTTCTCCACCACCAACGTTACATCTTCGGGGTGTGCAGCAAGCGGCAACAGTACCGCGTATTCATCGCCCCCCACCCGCGCCACCGTGTCAGATTCTCGCAGTAACGCCTTGATGCGTTTGGCAATCGCCACAAGTAGCGCATCGCCTATTTCGTATCCGAACGTATCGTTGATGAGTTTAAATTGGTCCAATTCCATAAAAATCAATCCAAAAGAATCCCCTGTGCGCTTAGAAGTGCGCAGTACAGCGTCCAAGCGGTCATCTAAAAGCCAACGATTAGGAAGCCCAGTGAGTTGGTCGTATTGGGCTATGTGTTGCATAAATTCTTCTTTTTTGACTTGCTCGGTGATGTCGACGATGAAGTTTAAGGTGGCAGGTTTAGCGCACCACACAACACGTGTACCACTAATCTCTACCCAAATTACCTCTTTTTCCCTAGTAATAAACCGTATAGGATACCGCTGTTCTAGGGCTTCGCCTGCAATGCGTTTGCGGTGGTTATCCAAGGCGCGGGTTTTGTCTTTTTTGTGTAAATACGTATCAATAGAGGTGTTTTCCATCTCTTCCCAAGTGCGTCCCACGATTTCTAAGAAGGAAGGGTTAGAGTAGACGATTTTTCCCTCTTGAGCCACCACGATTCCTTCGCGGGCCCCTTCGATGATGGCTTGGTAACTTTGCTGCGTTTGACGTAATGTGGCCTCAGTGTCTTGGTGCTCTTGCCGTTGCTTGGCAAGCTGAGTGGTAAGTTGAGTGAGTTTTGCAGTGCTGCGTCGTTGCGCCCAAAACCACAACAAGATAACCATAAACAAAAGCCCAAAACCTACAAATTCTCCCCCCGATGCCAATGCCTCATAAAGCGACGGACTGGAGTCCACAAACGCGTGCATGGGTTCTCTCGCGTAACCAACTACGCAGCACAATGCTAAGAAAAAGAGGCTCCATTGCCGTTTCACCACGCCGCCTTATGAAAATTTTTCTTAATTGTAGCACCATTTTCACAAGGAGGGTAATGTTTGTTAACTCAACGCATCTCCCTTCATGTAGCGATCTCTTTTGGCTTGTTTAATTTTAGCAATCTCTACCAGAATAAACCCGTCCAGACAATCCCCAAAATGGGTGTCAACATTAAACCCAACAAACTGGCACCCGCCCTCTTCGCACAATTCGCTGTACTGTTTGTACAAGGTGGGTACGCTTAAATCCATGGCTTGAAGCAGACGTTTTAAGTGGCCAAAATCCTCTTTGTATTCTTTACATGTAAAGCATTTTTGTACCACTTCTCTTTCGTCGCGTTTTAAAATAAAAGGGGTTTTTGGCCGCACATATTCTTTGAAAGCAGGAAAATAAAAACTGTAAAAAAAGACCATCATTTCCTGCGCTACCCGTGGGTAGGTTTTACTCAAACTCACAGGGCCAAACATGTACTTCACCTCTGGATGGGCGCGCAAATAGGCCCCAACACCTTGCCACAAATAGTCCAAAGCGCGCGAACCCCAATACCGTGGCTGCACAAAACTGCGCCCCAGCTCGATGCCCTCTTTAGCGATGGATTCAAAAGAGGGCAAATACTCAAATAAGGTATTGGCATAAAAGCCTTTAAAGCCTTTCTCCATAAGCTTCGCCCCTTCCCCAATGCGATACGCCCCCGCCACTTCCAGCTCCTCTTCGTCCCACAAAATAATGTGCCGATACGTGAGGTCAAAGGTGTCGATGTCGCGCTTGTCCCCCGTGCCTTCTTCCACCATACGAAAGGTCATCTCCCGCAAGCGCCCTACTTCGCGCATCAAGGCGGATTCTACAAAGGCATCAAACAGATAAATCTGTTTGCCATCGCTCGTTTTTCCTAAAAGTTGCGCTTTTTTTAACTCTTTGCGCAAGCGCGAACGCTCTTCAGGATGGGCGATGCACGACTCGGTTTTAAACACGCCCCGCTTCCCCTTGCCCACGCTGTAGAGGTGTTTTTTAAGGAGTTGTAAGGTTTGTTTATCGTCAATCGGGTTTTCTTTGAGTACTTTATGGGGAATCTTTTCCCCCACGCGAAAGCTCACCACGCCGCCACGCTTGGTGAACATTTCATGGGGCAACAACAAAGCGGCCAAAGGTTTGCTAATCATCGAAACCGTATAAAACAGCGAAGAATTGCGCGCTTTAATAAACACCGGCACCAAAGGCGACTGGGTTTTTCTAGCAATCTTTAAAAACCCTTTTTGCCATTTGGTGTCTTTCACTCCCGTAGGCCGCGCACGAGACACCTCACCTGAGGGGAAAATAATCAAAGCATTTTCTTCTTCCAAGGCACCATAAATAGCCTTGATATGCTCCTTTGTAGAGCGCCCGCCTAACGCGTCTACAGGGATAAGCAAGGAAGCGAGTTGGTCAATGTGAGAAAGCAATTCATTGGCCACGATTTTCACATCAGGACGCACTTCGCGCACCAACATTAGCAACGAAAGGGCATCCAACGCACCAAGGGGATGGTTGGCAATGAGAATCACCCGACCCGAAACGGGGATGTTGAGTTTTTCCTTGTTGGACACCGTGTAAGAGACATTAAAATACTCTAACACTGCCTCAATAAAGTCAAAGCCCTCCAAGTGCCCAATCCGTGCAAGCTGCCGATTTACCTCGTCTTGGTGAAATAGTTTCTTAAGCCCATAGATGATAGGCTTTGACATCCATTTGGGCAAGGAATTCACTCGCGAAGACCGAGATTGAATGAGTGCATTAACGTCTAACATACAAACCGCCTTACTAGCAAAATTGGAGCATTATAACGGTGAGCCATTACGAAGCGATAACCCATTTTTCCCCTTGTAATCACCCTGTAATCTTTTTTCTTTATCATTTGGGCTTTATCACGCCACAAGGATTCACCATGCTACCCAAACACGATCAAAAGCTACAAGAGATTCGAAACCTCCTCGTTGACCTCGGCCAAGACCTCATCACCGCCGCTGAAAAGGCACTCCACGGAATTCAAACAGGTGACATTAGCCGTTTTGAAGCAGCCCGATTGATGTTAAAAAACAGTGGCTCCAAGGGCAACCACATCGACAACCAAATCGTCACTTCGTTGGCACTTTTTGGAGCAGAAGCAACGGATTTACGCGAATTGATCGCTTACCTTAAAGTCACCAATGAAATGGTGCGCATCAGTGAAAACATCAAAACGTTTTCCAAGCGCATCCATCCCCTCATGGAAAGCGGTGCATGCTTTCAAAGTTGCCAAGAATACGGCGCGCACTTGTGCAAAAGCGCTACTGCAGCTGTCACGATCGCGATGAAGGCTTTTGACACTAATGAAAAAGAAGAGATCGAAGGCATTTACCGTAGCGTGCAAGTGGAAGAGAGCAAAACCGACGACTTGTATGCCATCTTGGAAAAAAATATCCTCTCAGAACTGAGTAAAGTCAATGAATTTAATGCTAGTCACATCCAAATCCTTAGCACCATGCGCAAGCTTGAACGCATTGCTGATCGCGCAGTCAACATCTCTAAACTCCTCATGTTTGCCAAAATTGGCGGGGAATTAGACGTTTACTAGGAGCGGGCATGGGGACAACCATCTTAATTATCGAAGACGAGACTGATTTACTAGAACTCATGGAATACCACTTCCAAAAAGCAGGGTTTGAAACGGCAGGATTTCTCTCCACTAAAAATGTAGAAAAGTTTTTAGAAGAAGAGCGGGTGGATGCAATGATTGTAGACCGCAACTTGCCAGGAGCGGAGGGGAGCGAATTTGTCGAAAAACTCCGCCAAAAAGGCATCGACGCTCCTGTTATTTTTGTCACCGCCAAAGACAGCGACACCAATATCGAAGAGGGATTTTTGCGGGGTGGGGACGATTACCTCACTAAACCTTTTAATATGAATGAGCTCGTCTTGCGGGTTCGTGCTATTTT
Organism: Campylobacterales bacterium; assembly: GCA_014859645.1. Taxonomy (GTDB): domain Bacteria; phylum Campylobacterota; class Campylobacteria; order Campylobacterales; family Campylobacteraceae; genus Sulfurospirillum_B. The sequence continues at coordinate 620 of JACUTV010000076.1, read as the reverse complement.
AAAACGCGCAGGAAGCACACCCTCAAGCACCCTTATTCACCGTGACATCACCCTTAATCTTGACACCAGAGAAGTGTTTGTGGGGCGCACGAACATAGAACTCACCAAACTAGAATTTGACCTTTTACATACCCTCATCACCCACAAGCACAGCGTGTTAAACCGTGAATTTTTACTCGAAAAAGTCTGGGAAGAAGAGGCGTTTTATCAAGATAAAACCGTGAATGTCGCCATTAACCGCTTGAAAAAAAAGATTGATCCTGGGAAAGAAAAAAACTACATCAAATCCATTTGGGGTGTAGGATACACCTTGTGTTAACCCTCCATCAGCATTTCAACACACGCTTTGTTGGGCTTTTTTTGGGCGGGCTTGTCATCGCGACCCTAGTGAGCTATTTTTCACTCAAGGAGATTCAACTCCAAGAGTTTGAAAAAAATCTCAAATCCCACATCAACCTCATCGAGCTCCAACTCCCTTTTTCTTCGCACACAGAAACCTTAGATGCCTTTGCTCACAGCATTAAACGTGGTATCAACAAACGCGTTACACTCATTGGGATAGACGGTACTGTGCTAGCAGAGAGCGACCATGAAGACATCAAAGGCATGGACAACCACCG
>JACUTV010000075.1 GCA_014859645.1 Campylobacterales bacterium | reverse complement strand
CTTAGGCAACGCACCTTTGTGGGAGTAGGCAAAGCAAGCGTGAGTATCGGCGTTGCCCAGTACCGCCAAGGGGAAACCTACAAAGACTTCTTCGCGCGGGTGGATCGCAACCTTTACACCGCCAAAACCACAGGCAAAGACCGCGTAGTAGGTTAAAACACCACCGCTAGTCCACCGCAGGAAGTTTCGCGGTATTTGGGGTTCATGTCTTTGCCTGTTTGGCGCATGGCTTCTACCACTTGGTCGAGGGTGACGCGCGCGGGTGCGTCGTTGCGCGCGAGCGCCATGCTTGCCGCGTTGATGGCCGTTACCGCCGCAAGGCCGTTACGTTCGATACAAGGAATCTGCACTTGGCCATTCACGGGGTCGCACGTAAGTCCCAAGTGGTGTTCCATGGCAATTTCCGCGGCCATCATGACACTTTGGGGTGACGCGCCTAAAAATTCTGCTAATCCAGCGGCGGCCATGGAGCTTGCCACGCCTACTTCCCCTTGACAGCCCACTTCCGCGCCAGAAATGGAAGCGTTGCGCTTAAACAACCCTCCGATGGCCGAACTTACCAGAAAGAACCGAAGCAAAGCGGGCGCATCTAGCGGTTCGATGAACTTGTGGATATACATAAGTACCGCAGGCACAATCCCGCACGCCCCGTTTGTAGGAGCCGTGACCACGCGCCCACCATTAGCGTTTTCCTCAGAAACTGCCATAGCAAAGAGGTTTACCCAGTCCATCTGTACCATGAGCGCAGACGCTTTGTGTTTGGGGTTTTGAAGGGCAAGGTAGAGGGTGCGGGCGCGTCTAGTTAAAGCCGTAGGAGCAGGAAGCGCGCCTTCTTGGCCCATGCCCCGTTCCATGCCTTCTTGCATGGTGCGCCACAACGCATCCACGTACGCATCAATCTCCTCTTGGGTGTGAAAGGCAAGCTCATTGGCCAGCAAACACGCACTTAAAGAACGCTCTTTGCAGTGGGTTAGTAGCGTCAAAGCGTTCTCAAAAGGGTAGGGCACGAGGGGTTCATCGTGCGCTTCTTGGACACTGTTTTCTTCATGGATAAACCCACCTCCTGTGGAGTAAAACACACTTTCAAACACCTTCTCTTCGTCTGCTTTTGCCACAAAGCGCATGCCGTTTTCATGGTGCGGTAAAGGGTCGTTTTTAAAATGAATGGTGAGGCTAAGCACGTGGTCACCATGGACGATGGTGCCTTGTGTTTTCCACGCTTTGGTGAGTGTTTCGATGGCTTCGACAGGAATGTCTTTGGGCGAAAATCCGCAAAACCCAAGCAAAAGCCCCACATCGCTTAAGTGGCCTTTGCCTGTGGCGCCAAGGGAACCGTGAAGGGAAGCGACAAGCCCCGTGGTGCGTTCCAAAAGCCCCTTTGTTTTAAGCGCATCCATAAAACGCGCCGCGGCAACCATGGGCCCAAATGTGTGGGAACTTGAAGGCCCAATACCGATTTTATACAGGTCAAACAATGAGATGTACATGTAACGCCTTTTTTGGCGGAATCATACCACAGGAACTTAAAGAGTTTAGGCTATAATTTTTCTTTGATTTTAAAGGCTGACCGTGATTAAGGTGAAAAAAATCTTTCTCAACCATGGGTTTACGCCCATCGACGCAAGCGTCTTTCAAGAAAACACTCCCATTACTTTTGACTGTTACATTCAACGTTTTCATGGTTTTGTTATTTTGGTTGAGAGTGGCACGCTCCTTGGCGGCGATATTTACAAAAAACTCACGCGCTTTGAGGCTAAAATTTACGTAGAAAACAAGCAATTTGAGCAATACAAACACTACTGCCGCACCCACACTAACACCCTTAATGCTTGCATCGTACCAAGCCTAAATGAAGCGCTTGAGCATGTGCAAGCCCTGCTACCCACCCTTAAACTTACATCCAATGCGACAGAACCACTCAATGCTATCTACACCAACGCCAAGCATCTTCTGGGCGCATGGCTTAGGGAAAACAAAGAAAAACACCTTCCCGTGCAAGCGCTTTTGGACTTAGCAGAAGCCCTTGTGGACGTTGCAAACACCCACAAAACAACCCTTTCTTCCTTTAACGAATTTATTGATGAGACCCATTCTTTGCCTGCGCATCTAACTAAGGTGGCCTTTTTTGTTTCTATCGTTGCGAGCCGTATTGGGCTAGATTTGACAGATCAGCGCGACCTTGTCTTTGCAGCACTGGTGCATGACATCGGGCAAACGGCACTGGATGAGGAGTTGTTGCAAAAGGCTGGAGCGCTTAGCGAAGAAGAATTTCGTCACGTTCAAACACATCCTAAAGAAAGTGTCTCATTACTGCGAAAACACAAGGTGCACACTCGCTGTGTACTCCAAGCAGTGCGAGAGCATCACGAGCGCTTGGACGGGAGCGGGTATCCTTACCATTTAACGGAAGAAAATTTGAGCCGGTTCGGTAAGATTTTGGCGGTGTGTGACGTCTTTGACGCGCTCATCACCACCAAGCCTTATCGCCCCGCTTACAGTACGTTTAATGCGCTACGGCTCATCCAAAGTGAATACAAAAACAAGCTTGACATGCGCTACGTCAAGCTTCTCATCAAGCACTTGCAATAAGAGGCGGAAGCGCCACACCAAGGCTTAGCGCCATAGCTTTTAAGAGTTGAATCTCACCAGGACTGACCACGCCATCAAACCCCACACAGATAATCATAGCTTCTAAGAGGCGCTGTTTGTGTTTGGGTTGCAAGGTGGAGAGTTCCTCTAGCGCGTGTTCAAGTTGCCTAAAACGTAACGCCGTTTTTTTAAGAAGTTCCATGGGGCCAACGTCAAGTTTTTCAAAGGCCTGAGCGAAAGCTTTCGCGGTGTCGTGGTCGCTTGCGTGGGCAAGGACGGAGAGTGCTACTTGCGCATGGGCCTTACATGTAAGGAGTGTTTTGTGTCCACTTTTGGGCTCTTGGCCTTTAAGAGACTGGGAGAGGATGGTGTAAAGCGACCACTCTAGTCCACTGACCTTGCCATCGGCCTCAATGAGCTTTTTAAGAGTTTCTTTAAAGGTGGTTTGTTGGGAAGGACTCAGGGTCTTTAGGGTTGGCAGGGCAAGTTCTACCAAGGGCAAAATGAGTTGTGCTTCCAAGGTCGCAAGGCGGGTTAGGAGGTTGTTGACCTCGTGGAGTTCGCCAAGTTTTTCTTCTAAAAGAGCGTGTTGAGTGACCTTGATGGCGGGGTCTTTACTTTGCAACAGGCCGTAGATGAGCACTTTAGCAAGCAAGGGTTCGCGCGCTGCTTCGTGCAACACAGGGTCGAGGCGGCCTAAAAGAGTTTGGGCGTCTTGGATGTTGTATTCGTGGATTTCTCCTACTTGACCAAGGGCGCCAAGCACGGCGGCGGTGGCAACACCTTTGCCGCCAAATCCAAACCGCTCTTTAAGCTTTTTTTCCCGTTTGGGGTCTTGGGGTTTGCGCGAGGGCGTGGTGAAACTCCCATCCCAACGGGGGTCAACGCGCTTGATACGATCTCCCAAAGGCGGGTGGGTAGCCATGAGGCCTAAAAAACTGCTAGGCAACGCTTCTCCAAAAAAAAGATGGCTAAACTCCGACGCGCCAGAAGCTTTTAGCGCGGCACCGTGACTAGACGCGCCTATTTTTTTAAGTGCACCTGCGATGCCTGCAGGGTTTCTGGTGTATTGGACTGCGGAGGCGTCGGCGAGGTATTCGCGTTGACGACTCACCGCCGCGCGGATGAGTCCACCAAAAAATGACCCTGCGTACCCTGCTACCATGAGTCCAATACCTGCTATGAGCAAGGGGGCTTTGTTGTCGTTTTTGCCTCGACTGCGTCCGCTTGAGGCGGCAAGGCGAAAGACGATGCGCCCGATAAGTCCGATGAGGATGATGCCGTACAACCACGCTACAAGGCGCATGTTTAAGCGCATGTCGCCGTGAAAAATGTGGCTAAATTCGTGGGCGATGACCCCTTGGAGTTCGTCGCGGTTAAGGTGGGTGATGCACCCGCGCGTAAGGCCTACGACCGCGTCGTGGTGGGTGTTGCCCGCGGCAAAGGCGTTGATGCCTTCTTCTTCGAGCAAGTACACAGGCGGCACGCCTATACCTGATGCGATGGCCATCTCTTCGACGACATTGAGAGCGCGACGTTCATTGGGGTCTTGGGTGTTGGGGTTTAGGAGTTTTCCTCCGAGGCTCTCAGCCACGTTTTTGCCCCCGCCTTTGAGTTGCATGTTTTTAAAAAACATGCCTAGCAAAACCACTGCGATGACCCCTGCGCCTACGTATTCAAGGAGGATAAGCACTTCAGGAGCGAGCAAAGCGCGCGCGCCGTAAGCTTGAAAAAGGTGGGCGGTGTTTGCGTCCATGGAGGCAAACGCAAACACCACAATGGCACTCACCGAAACGATGAGCGCTAAGACGCCAAGGCCAAAGAGCAGCACCAAGCGGGTGGTTTTTTGCTTGGCGCGGTCTTGATGTTCAAAAAAATTCATGGGTTAAAAAGAGACTTTGGGCGCTTCTTGGATAGCGGTCTCAAACTCCAGCACGCGTGCGTTTTCGCTGTGGCCGAACATGCCAGCAAGAAGGACTGGTGGGAAACTTTGTTTGTAGGTGTTGTACGCGGTCACGGCGTCGTTGAAGGCTTGTCTGGCAAAGGAGATTTTATTTTCCGTGCTAGTGAGTTCTTCGGAAAAGTGTTGCATGTTGGCCGAAGCTTTAAGGTCAGGGTACGCTTCCACGGCGATGTTGAGGCTTCCCATGGCACCTTGAAAGGCTTTTTCCGAGCGCATAAACGCGTCCATAGAACTGGGACTTGCAGGGTTTTTGGCTACGGCTTCAAGGGCCGAAAGTGCGGTGTTTCTGGCTTTGACTACGTTTTCGAGGGTTTGGCTCTCGTGTTGGAGATAAGCTTTGAGTGTTTCGAGCAAGTTGGGGATAAGGTCGTAGCGGCGCTTGAGTTGCACTTCGATTTGGGCAAAGGCATTTTCAAGACGGTTTTTTAACTCCACCAAACGGTTGTAAATGTTTACGGCCAAAAAAGCCACAAGGGCAAGAACGCCGAGCAAAACAATGAGAGAAGTACTCATGAAATTCCTTTGTAATAATGGGATGTGAAAGTGTAATCAAATTGCCCTTTGGCCCTCATGAAGCCTTACATGTAAACCTCTTAGCCAATCATTACGGTGAAGCACCCTGTGCGAATTTGTCCGCCATGTGCTGTGGCATCGCCCATGCGCGCCGCGGGTTTTCCGCTGATGAAAACCCGTGAAGAGCCCTGAATGATGGTATCTTGCGGCCCAACACAGGTGCAAATATCACCCACAACAGAAGCAGGAAGTTTTCCAATAAGTACCGTTGGAATGCCTGGCCCAATGATGGGACCACCCAGATGGGGAATGGGCGAAGGGAGCGCGGCAGTAGCAAGGGGGCAGGTGTGAAGGTCGGTAATACGAGCAGCTGGAGGCATGAAAACTCCTTAGTTAATCATGACCATAGCACCGTTGATGGTGACTTGGCCCGAGGCTTTAAGGGCGAGCTCCGCGCCCGCGTTGATGGAAATCTTAAGAGGACTGTGCAAGGCAATGCCTTCGTGATTCATGGTAAGTGTGTTGTGATGCAGGTCTTTGAGACAAATGGACTGGTCTTTGTCGCTTAAAACAATGCGCAACCCTTTGGGGGTGGTGAGCACGAGGGCTTCATTTTCGGTGTCGTAGTGCATGTGAAGGGTTTCGCTCATGGGAATCCTTTGGAAAAAATTAAATTATTGTACAACAAACACGGCTCTTGAAGAAATATTTTGTTACAATGGGCGATATTTTTTCAAGGAGGCTATTATGGCAACACCCAAGTATAGACACAGCACCCATCCTCAGGCTCATTCATTGAGCGCATCTTTCCTCCTCTCCCTCCTCCTGCAACTGCAATAACACACCCCTTTTTTCACAACACCCTTTTCAAAAAGGGATAGCTCTGTTTTTTCTTTAGGTCTTCTTGTGCGACGCTACATGTAAAGAGTAATGCACGAGAGTATTGTATGTAATATTTTAAGGATTATTCTATGTATAAAAAATACAAACCTTACCCTTTGGTGCACTTGACGCACCGTAAATGGCCAAGCAATATCATCACCAAGGCGCCCGTGTGGGCAAGTACAGATTTGCGCGATGGCAACCAAGCCCTTGTGGAGCCAATGGATGCGGCGCAAAAGCTGGTTTATTTTCAAATCCTCGTCTCTTTGGGGTTTAAGGAAATCGAAATTGCTTACCCAAGCGCTTCACAGACGGATTTTGACTTTTGTCGAAAGCTTATTACGGAGGGTCACATTCCTGATGATGTGCGCATCAGTGTGCTTACGCCTGCCATTGAGCGACACATTAGACGAAGTTTTGAGGCGCTAAAGGGTGCGCAAAACATCATCATGCACCTTTATAATCCAACGGCCGATAATCAACGTCAAATCGTCTTTAAAAAAAGCAAAAAAGAGATTATCGCCTTGGCGCTTGAAGGGACGCGCATCATCAAAGAGGAAGCGGCGCATTTTGTAGGGGAAGTGATGTTTGAGTATTCGCCTGAGAGTTTTTCCCAAACTGAGCTAGCCTTTGCGCGCGACGTGGTTAATGGGGTGATTTCGCAATGGAATCCCTCTGAAGAGACGCCCATGGTGATTAACTTGCCCAACACCCTGGAAGCGTGCACGCCCAACATCTATGCGGATCGTATCGAGTGGATGAGTGCGCAGATGGTGATGCGCGATAGGGTTATTTTGAGTGTGCATCCTCACAATGACCGTGGTACGGCGGTAGCCAGTGCGGAAATGGCACTTTTAGCAGGAGCGCAAAGGGTCGAAGGGACACTTTTGGGCAACGGCGAACGGGCGGGAAATGCAGATCTTGTGACGCTGGCGTTTAACCTGTACTCCCAAGGCATTGACCCAATGCTTGATGTGCGCGCTATTGACACAGCCTTGGAGACAATCACGCAGTTGACCCGCTTGCCCATCCCTAAACGGCACCCTTATGTGGGCGAAAAAATCTACACAGCCTACTCGGGCACACACCAAGATGCCATCAAAAAAGGCTTAGAGTACCAAGAAGTCGCGTTGGATGGTTATTGGCATGTGCCTTACCTTGCGATTGACCCTAGGGATATAGGGCGCGATTATCACGATGTGGTGCGCATTAATTCCCAATCAGGAAAAGGCGGGGTGGCCTATGTGCTAAAGCGGTATTACGCTATCGATATCCCCAAAGCAATGCAGGCCAAAGTAGCAGCGCGGGTGCAACGCCTCAGTGAAGCCAAAGGCGGCGAGATTGCCCCTGAAGAGGTCTTTGAGGCTTTTAAGCAGGTGTGTTTAGCCTAGGGTTCTAAAGCCCTGCCAAAGTGTGGCCACACTATAATCAGCCATGAGTTTTTAAGAAGGAAAAGGATGAAAGAAACCCTGTTTAAGGTCCGTGTGTATTACGAAGATACCGACATGGGCGGCATTGTGTACCATGCTAACTACATCAAATTTTGCGAGCGAGCGCGAAGTGAGCAGTTTTTTAGTGCTAACGTTACCTTAGGAGATGGAGACTGCCACTTTGTGGTGAAGGATTTAAGTGCGCACTTTTTGAAACCTGCGCGCTTGGGGGATTTGTTACATGTAAGCGCTCAAGTGCTTACATGTAAAAACGCTTCGCTAGTGGTGCGGCACGAAATCTTTAAAGAAGAAGAGAAGCTTTTTTGGATGGATGTTACCCTTGCGTATGTGTGCAAGGGTAAACTCTCGCGCATTGACGACGCGACAAAAACCTTTTTACTCCGCTAGAAAAAACTTGTACCGACCCGCTTTATACAAGCGGGTTTTGTACTGCACTTGCCCTTCGCTGATAGACTCTTTAAAGAGGGCAATAGCGTCTTTGTTGAAATACTGTGTGTAAAAATAATCCATCCCAACGCTAGTAGCATAATTGACCCAGTCGTATTCGATGTTGTGTCCTAGGAGCGTGTTGATGATGCGAATCTCGCTTGGGACAAAGTCGATGGCGTTAGCGATGAGCAGTTTTTCGCGGTCTTCAAACTGGGAAAGGGTGAGCAACATGGGGTGGTAGCTGATTTGCGTGGAGAGCAGTACGTGGGGTTCGATGCCGTACACGCGAAGTTGAGATGCTAACAAACTGCTGCGCACCAAAGGCATGTTTAAAAATACAGAACTCTCTTGTAAGCGGGTGTTACCATCAAGAAAAGACTTAAAATCAATCCGCGGGGAGCTGAGTTCGCGTTTGTAAATTGCTGTGCCATTTTCTTGTTCTACGAGGGCGTCAAGGGTGTTGCCAAGAAGCGTTCCATCTGAAAAAGTGGCGATTTTTCCATTGGCGTGTTGGCTAAGTGTACGCACTTGGTCTTGGTAATCGATACCGCCAAAAAGGACGGAAGGCGGCGCAAAATGCACAAGACTTTGGTGGACGGTGGGGACAAAAAGCTGTAACCCTTCGGCATGTCTAAGTAAGTGCGGTACTCCGTCTACGGTAAGGGGTGCGATGACGAAATGGTACCCCTTGGCGCGAATCTGCGCCATGCCGCGCGCTACGTCTTCTTCGGTTTCGTCGTTGATGTTAAAGACTTCCACGCTAAAGTGATGGTTGCGGTGAAGCAAGTACGCGATGATGGTATTGACCGTGGAGATGGCGTACCCGCGGATGCGTTTTTGAGGCACAAGCACCGCAAGGCGGATGGCGGGTTTGTCCCCTTGGGCGTCGAGCCCAAAAGCGATGCTAAGTTCGCGGTAAAGCTCTTGAAGTGCATCAAGACTCACGGGTGCGTAGGGGTATTTGCTCAAAAAGGAAAAGTAAAATTCCCGTTGCACAAAATCTTCCAAGCACTGTTCGTCGCACACCAAACCGTCGGTGTCAAGAAAAAAGCTTTGAGGCGCAGGAATGGGCGAGAGCAATGAGCGTGTTTGGCCAAAAAGCGAGGAGGAAAGAAGGATGAGTGCGAGGATGAAGGGTTTCATAGGAGTGATTTAACCTTTAGCATGTCAAGATAAACCTCTTTCTTGGCAGAGGGGTTTCGCAAAAGAAAACTGGGGTGGTACGTGGGGACGAGTTTGGCATCGCCAAAGTCCATGACTTGGCCGCGCACTTGGGTGATTTTACTGTCAAATTCGCCCGTGAGGTGATGGTAACTCGTGGAGCCAAGGGCGACGATGATGCGTGGGTTGACCCGCGCGATTTGTTGCAACAAAAAGGGCTTGCACGCGTCTACTTCTTCGGGCAAAGGGACACGGTTTTTGGGCGGACGGCATTTGACGATGTTGGCGATGTAGACGTCGTTTCGGCTTACATGTAGAACATTTTCAATGATTTTTGTGAGCAATTGCCCTGCGCGTCCCATAAAAGGACGGCCCGCTTCGTCTTCACTCGCTCCTGGTCCTTCGCCGATGAACATGAGCGTGGCGTTGGGGTTTCCTTCGCCAAAGACCACTTTCTTGCGGCATTTGGCCAAGGCACACAACTGGCATGAGGCCAAGGTCTTTGACAAGGTTTGCAGCGAATCATCGCTCACGACCTTTGGCGGGGCAAGTTTGCGTTCGTGTTTGATGTAGTCAAACCCAAGGGCGCGGTACTGGTAAAGTTGATGAAGGAGGTGAAGTTTTTCCGTTTGTGTCATGGGTGGTATGGTAGCTTAACGGCCGTTAAAACAAGCTAAAAACCCCTCGAAAGACGAGGGGCTGGGACCTTTAGTCCACAAAGGTAGGTTTGACCGTGTGGGAAGAGAGGGCCGTTTTGTCAAACTCTCCAAGGGCAAGTAAAATAAGCTGCGCAGGAGTGAGGACGGGGATTTTTACCCCCCTGTTAACAGCAGTGCTCATGGCGTTTTGGTTGGTTTCTAAAAAGGCAAAATCTAGCGCATCATCCACTAGCACAAAATCACACCCTGTGTCATAGGCTTCGAGCAAGATGTCGCCCGCCATTTTAAGGGCGATCTCTTTGGCGTGCGGGTAAAGAGCGGCGCCACAGTGGTGGTGGGCGCGTGAGAGTGAAGCGGTTTTGGCGCCTGAGAAAGCGACGAGGCGTTCAAGGGTGGATGCGTTGTTTTGCCCGCCCAAATAAACCCCTACTTTAAAGGCAGTAAAAGGGTGTTTTGGTGCGCGGGTTTGAAGCGCATCCGCGATGGCTTCAAGGGGTGATTGAACCTCACCAATGCCTAAAACTTCCAAAAGTGCCGCCGTGGTTTTGGCGGGTTGTTGGCTCTTGGTTGTAAAGGCTTGGGGTGCTTGAACACCCTTTTGCGCGAGTGCTTTTTTGAGCGCGTCTACACACTCTTCGACGTTTGCAGGGGCAGGGAAAACAGTAAAAGCAAGGGGCGTGTGTAGCCAGATGCCATTTTCTGGGTCAGCAACGACGGCGAGGATTTGGTCTTTGAATTCGTAGTATTTTTCCATCATCTCTTTGGCGAAGACAAAAAAAGCTGCGCCGTAAAAGCGTGGGTTGTAGGCAAGGGTTTCGGAGCCATAATGCAAGCAAATGAGTGACTCAAAGTACTCTCGGTCGACTTTTTGCACGTAAGGGGCAAGCAAATCAAAACGCTCGTAAAAATCTTGCGTGTCGATGATGAGGTCTTTGGTGGCGCGTCTGCTTGAGAGGGCGTCGATGGTAAGTTCCGTGCCGAAAGTTGCTTTGATGTCTTGCAAGGAAGTGGCTGTGGAAAGGGCGACGCCATTGACCTTGACCGCGGCGTGTTCGCCTTGGGGGTAGTCAAAGAGAGGGTCTTGGGTTTTAGCCTGTGCAAGAGCCTGTGCGAGGGAGTCTTGAGGCGAAAGGGTTAAGGTGTGTTTTTTGTAATAGGGCAGGTAATCGGTTTTGGCGTTGAAGCGAAAAATGCTCACTGAAAACGAAAACGTCATCGGCGGTCTCCTTGGTTTTTGCGTAAGTGTCAAGTGTACTGAATGTAAACTTATATTTTCGGTAAGTGTACACACTTCGCATGAAAAGGGCATGTAATCAAGTAAAATTAACACGCAT
>JACUTV010000214.1 GCA_014859645.1 Campylobacterales bacterium | reverse complement strand
CTTTTGGGGGTTTCCAAAAACTCCACATGGGAAACCTTCACGCCAAGGCGGTGCATTTTACGCGTGATGATTTCCATGAGCCACGTGGAAATATTTTCGCTCGTGGGGACGAAGTCCACAATGATGTAGCCCTCATACATTTCGCGCACGTGTTCGGGAGCGTCTTGAATGCGCGCAAGGTCAGGAGTTTGGTAGCCCGCTTCGTGGGCAATGAGTCCTGATTTGTCTTGAAAGTGGGGCAAGAGGGTTTCAAAGAGCGGGTCATGGATGTCGATGATGAACTTGTGGTCGAGGGTGTCGTCTAAAAACTGTTTAAACCAGTTAAGATGGTGAAAATCCGTCACCATACCATCTTTAAGCACCTCACTTTGCAAATGTACAATGACCTTGCCCTGATGCCCGTGCAAATGCCGACACGCCAAGCATCCTGTGAGGGAAAACTCGCTTTCAAGCTTCTGCGACCACACACGGTGCCCATAACAAAAATCAAATTCTTTGCTGATTTGCCATACCATAAAAGACCTTTTTTCAAATCCCCCATCCTAACGCAAAAGAGCTTTTGGCGTGCTTTTTTCTTATTTTTATGCTTACATGTAAATTGATTTATGGACGATATTCGGCTATAATCTGCAAAAAAAAGGAGTGTGTCATGCGAGAAAGTGAAGCTTTAAAGATTTTAAACATCCCCATAAGTACACTCAAAGAGTGGAGCAAGCCTGTCCACCCTAAGCACAAACTTTACTTACTCATCAAACACACCGATGCAAAACAAGCTCTTCGCACCATCACCCAAAACGTGCCAGCACCTATTTTAACGCTTCTTAATCGCAATATCAAAGCACAAGAGCATTTTCATAATGATGAAATTTTTAAACTCTTTTCAAAAAAAGCTACGCAAAACTCACCCCAAGGGAGCGTGTCGCCTTTGCAAAATTGGTACGCGAACTTGATGAAAATACGTCACTCTCGCAGCTTTTTTCGCACAACATCACAACCCCTAAAGCCTTTTTGCACCTCTTTCACGGCTCCCCTTTTGCTAAACTAACCGCTTTTTCCTCCCTTGCCTCAACGCTTGCCAAGGAGTGTTTACATGGTTGATTTTTCCAAACAAGCCCACATGCTGGGCCTCGCCATAGAAGCACTCAAAGCTGTAGGCATCTACGAAGACACAAGCCTTGGCGGTGGCACGGCGCTGAGTGCTTATTATTGGGAACATCGCTACTCCACCGACATCGACTTATTTATCAACAACACCAACACGCTAAAAGACATACGTGCCTATTTTTCCTCTTTACATGTAACGCACGACATTCGCTATCCTGGGCACTATGTGGAAATACACCTCAATCCAAATGAAAAGATATAATTTTTCGAGACAATACCACGCACAAAAGAACCTCGTGTTTGCACAAATTTATGGGGATTTGAGAATGTTTACATTGAAAGCATTGGGGAAATTCTTGCTAAAAAAATACGCTTCAGAGGAGGCAAAGGTAACACCCGTGATATCTTCGACATTGCCTTGGGTATTTCCAAAAACCCCTCACTCATTCAAGATGCCCTAGCGTGCAACGCATTCTCACAAAAACATCTAAGTGCCCTAAAAGAGGCACTTGAATCCATCCTTTCCTCTAAAGATTTGATGGAAATCTACAAAATGGAAATAGCGTTCATCGACCCCGCTTCGCAGTACAAAGAACTGGCACTAAACGCGCCAAAAATCTTACGCGCAACACTCCCTTAGGCAGAGCTTTTGACGTGCTTTTTAGCCAAGGTGGGTTACACTTCCCCATTCCAATTGAAAGCGTGTGATGGTCAAAATAGTTGATATGTTTTACTCCATTCAAGGCGAAGGGGCGCAAGCGGGCGT
>JACUTV010000074.1 GCA_014859645.1 Campylobacterales bacterium | reverse complement strand
CATACATGAAAAAAGCAAGAGCATGGACAAACATCGGTGAATTTGCCTACATTAGAGATAACCAGTGAAAGACACTCTTTGGTTTCTTTACATGTAAGGGTGTCTATAATAAACGTACGTTATTTGACTTACAACGTACGTGATTGTATAATGCTCTTTATTGCATGAAAGGAGAAAAAATGGTTGTGAGTCCTTCAAAGCTTCGTGAAAACCTGTACAATCTTTTAGATGCTGTCATCGAAAAAGGCGAATCTATCGAGATTTCTCGCAAAGGCAAAATCTTGCGAATTATGCCCGAACAGCGCCCCTCACGTCTTGCTAAAATCATCCCCAAAACCATCACAACAGCAAGTGACGATGCACTCATCAATACACCATGGGAGGGCGAATGGAAACCCTTTATCTAGACACCCATGTTGTTGTATGGTTGAGGCAAAAAGAGCTTGAAAAATTCTCACCCAAAGCCACAGAAGCCATCGAAAAAGCGGGAGAACTTTTTGTCTCTCCAATGGTAGAGCTTGAGCTTAAATTTTTACATGAAATAGGGCGCATCACAGAAACCCCTTATAATATCTTAGGTGACCTTGGGGCTATGATAGGACTTAAATTAGATGAGTGTAGTTTTACTAGTGTTGTTCAAAAAGCAATGCTCATCGACTGGACGCGCGACCCTTTTGATAGGCTTATCGTTGCGCACACCATGGCAAAAGAGAGCAAACTTCTTACAAAAGATGAGAAAATTTTGCATCATTTCGGGGATGCGATTTGGTGAGTGATAGCGATTTTCTCATGAAATTTAGACTATTAAAAAGCCGATACGAGGCAATTTAAAGGCGGTAGGCATGGAAGCTTTAGAAAAATTTTTCAATCTTAGATTTTATATTTTAACCATTAGATTCTTTCCTCTTTTTCTTGCCATTGTTGCACTGTTTGCCTACATAATGCCAGTATATGGCATTTTTCATATTTATACTTTTTGCACTGTTTTTAGTATTGTCTTGGCGTGGGTGTTTTCGGAGATGTTGGTAAGGTTTAAAACAAAAATAAAACATACTCAAAAGCTTCATGAGAAAGGAAAACTTATTGAAGTCTATCAAATCTATAATGAGCTACAAAGTGAAACTTTGTGGCAAAGAGAGCGACTTATATTAGATTTATATAGGGCAAAACTTTTTTTTGATGTGGGTAATTATAAAAGATATTTAAGCCTTTTGGATGAGCTTTCTTTAAAAATCGGAAAGTATCCAAAAGAAGAGCCTTTTTACAGACTTTTAAAAGCATTTTACTTTGAGATAAAAAATGAATGGGCAAGCGCGAAAAATGAGCTTCAATACATCTACGAATCATCTGCGAAAAATCATCAGCTTAGACTCCAAGCATGTAATAATATAGCACGAATAGAGCAATTTTTAGGTCAACAGGAAAATGCAAAATCTTCTTACGAAAAAGCGTATGAGATTTTAAAGCAAAAGCCAAATGCTAAGTTTTTCCCTGTAGTAATTCATAACCTCCTTATTGCGTATGCAAGGAGCAATGAAGGTGATAAAGGAAAGCAACTTTTAGAGGAATATTGGCAGCTTGTGGATAAAAAGGATTCTGAGCAAATTATCCAATATGCAAATGACATGACGCACTACGCAAGAGAAACCAAAGATAAAGAGCTACTGCAAAAAAGCTATAAAATAGTAGAAGATAGTGTTACGGGTTTATTGAAAGATGAAGAAAAAATGGCTCTAGGGGTTCATGAGCTTCGTATGCGATACAACGATAACCTTGAATTTGATGAATATTTTAAAGCAATATTTCAAAAGATTAAGGAGAAAAAAGATGATTTCATTTTGCTAGAAAAACTCAATATTTTAAGAGAATTGAAACATGTGCTTATTCAAAAAATACAAACAACACATCTAAATGCACAGTGGATAGAATATTTCAAATGGTGTATTCAGTGGAATCTGTCCCTGCAAATAGAGATAGAAAGTATTCTTAGAAATACTGAATCAAGTTTATCTGATGTGCGAGTATTTTGGTTGGGACAATTAGCGGAACTGCAAAAATCAAAAATGGCATTTTCAGCAATAGGTGAGCCTTTCAATATTGAAGATTTAAAACGGTTGGTTAAGTACATTGAGGAGATGATTTTGGTTTGGAAAGAAGCAGAAAATGAGGTAAAAGAGATTGATGGGATACTGCATTTTATGGATGAGGTTTATTCGTATTTTGACCAAACAAAAGATTTAAAAATTATTCAAAATTTTAATGAAAAAATCAACAACTACCTTCAGACGGCAGATAGGTTGTTGGAAAAATATTGGCAACGACCAAATATTTCAGAATTTTTGGTAGCCTTGGCGTACTTTTATTTGCTTTTTCAAAATAATAAAGAGATGGCTAAAAAATGGATTACTAGGTTTGATAGCAGTAAAGTTCCTCTACAACATTATGCACAATACTTGACTAGATGGCATGGCACAGTTAAAAAACAGATAAATTAAAAAATTTCGAATGGCGCAAAAGACAACTATGATTCTAAAAAATCCTTGAAAAGCTTCCCGCGGAACAACTCGCGAGTTTTTTTCATAAAGCAGAAAAAATCTATTTCAGGAGCCCTATGAGCGAATTTCTAAGCGGCGTTTACGAGGCACTTATCAACACCTCCCCGTGGGAAAGGGTGGCGGTGGCGCTTTCTGTGGCGTATCTGTTTTTGGCGATGCGCCAGAGTTTGTGGTGTTGGCCTGCGGCGTTTGTGAGTACGCTCATTTTTGCCATCCTTTTCTTTGACGCGGCGTTGTTGATGGACTCGGTGCTCAATGGGTATTACCTCGTCATGGCGGTGTACGGTTGGTACGCGTGGAAGCATGGAAACGTGGGTAACGAAGCCTTACATGTAAGCGTTTGGGGCGTGGCGAAAAACCTCAAAGTCATCGCCTTGCTCGGCGGTGTTTCGCTGGGGTTTGGCTACATGATGGACACTTACACGCACGCGGATTTTGCCTACCTAGACTCAGCCACGACGGTATTTGCGGTCTTTACGACCTACATGTTGGCGCAAAAGATTCTGGAAAATTGGCTTTACTGGGTGGTCATCGACGCGGCTTCTATCTACATTTACATCGAAAAAGCCTTTTATTTGACGGCGGTGTTGTTTTGTCTTTACACAGTGCTAGCGGTGTTGGGCTTTTTCCAGTGGAAAAATGACGCGAAACGCCCATGAACATCGCCTTTTTGCGACGCTATGCGCTCTTTGCTGGCGAGGAATTAACAAGCCTGACCCTCTTGGAAAACCAAGGCTACAACAACACAAACTACCTTCTTGAAAGCACAAAACACCATTACCTCGTGCGGGTTTTTGGGAAAAGCCTCCTTGAGCGAAGGCGCGAATTTCACATCGCCAAAAAAGCCTTTGCCAAGGGCATCAGCCAAGAACCCTTGCTCTTGGATAGCGCAAATAACCTCATGATTATAAAATTTACCAAAGGCGAACACCGCGCCAAACTCACCCAAAGAGAGCTCCAAGGACTAGCCCGAAAACTGCGCACGTTGCACAGCATCCCTTGCCACCAAAAGCCCTACGACGTGGCTAAAGAGTACACCGCGTCCTCTAAAGAACCCTTCGCAAGTACGCTCTTTTTACTCTTTAAAAAACGCAAAAACTTTCGCCAAGAACCCGTGCTGTGCCACCATGATTTGAACCCCCGAAACATCCTTTTTCATCACCATTCCATCACGTTTATCGACTGGGAATACGCACGGGTTAATGACCGCTATTTTGACCTAGCGTCCATCGTTGTGGAGTTTGGGCTTGAACGCAAAGAGACCCGTTTTTTTGTGCGTGCCTACTTTACATGTAAGGAAAAAATTGACTTCAACAAGCTAGCACTTTACGAAAAAATCTATGAAGCATTGTGCGAGAGATGGCTGTGCGAATACGCGCACGCGAAAGCAAAAAAGGACAAGTGATGGAAAGCGCAATGCAGGATTTGAAACTACTGGCACTCAATAAACCCAAAGGCTATCTGGTTACGCGGTCTGATGATCTTGGGCGAAAAACGGTGTATGACCTTTTGCCTGCGTGGGCATTTAGCGAAGGCTGGATGCCCATCGGACGGCTTGATTTGGAGTCTCGTGGGCTTTTGCTCTTTACAAGAGAAGGCAAAATAGGCGACGCACTAACCAAGCCAGGTAATTGCACCAAGGTGTACGAAATCTGGGTCAGAGGCCACGTGACGCAGGAGCATGTTGCTCAGGCATTAAGAGGCGTGGAAAGCCCACACGGAGTGCTCAAAGCCCTTGAAGTGGAAAAAATAAGCACAGGCGGCGCGAAAACAAAACTCAGGGTCGTCATCGACGAGGGAAAAAATCGGCATATTCGCCGACTCTTTGGCGCCCTAAAAGACCCAAAATTTGGGACATCATTAAAGGTGTTGGCCCTAGAGCGCGTGCGTATTGGAGGGTTTGGGTTAGACATCGACGTGGGCAAATGGCGTTATCTTACAGCAGAAGAAGAAAAGATGCTTTTGAAAAATCTCGACTAAGCGGTTTTCGCGTTACATGTAAAGGGAAACAAGACTGGCCTGTTTGGGGTTTGGTTGTCCTCATGGGTAAGAAAATCTAGCGCGGCCTTTTAGAGCATCTCATTAAGCACTTGAGTGATTTTATCGGGGTCTTGGGAGTGTTTTAGCGTGTGGGCAAGCTTCCCTTTTTTGTCAAAAAAGTAAAGATACGTCGTGTGTCCTACGGTGTAGTCGATGCTAGAGTTTTCTATAGCCTCTTTCACATAGTAGGTGCCGTAATGCCGCGTGATTTCTTTAAGGGTAGCTTCATCGCCACTTAAGCCTATGGCGTCAGGGTAAAAGTATTGCGCGTATTCTTTGAGGTCTTTGAGGCTGTCCCGTTGCGGGTCAACACTGATGAAAATCAGTTGAAACTTGTCCGCATCTTCCTTGGAAAGCTGTCGCAGGGCACTTGCGCTAAGGGCGAGGGTGGTGGGGCAGATGTCGGGGCAGTACATGTAGCCAAAATAGACGATAGGCATTTTCCCTTTAAAATCGCTCAATCGCACAGGCCCATCGACACTTTGTAGCTCAAAAGCGTAGGGTTTTATGGCGTTTTGCTCTTGCACATACGTGGCCCCTGCCCAAAATAGTCCTAATGCGAACAACGTACCAGACAGTAACATCAATATTTTTTTCACGGTAGTCCTTTTTTTGGAGGTTGCTAGTGTTTGTGCATCCCCATCATAACACTTTTAATTGGCACTTCTTTCAGCGTAATCTCTTCACCATTTGAAAAATGTAGTTCGAGCGTTACGGTTTCGCCAACGTGAAGTGGGGTATTGAGCCCAATAAGCATTACATGTAAGCCACTTGGCTGTAGTGATGTGCGTGAATGAGGCGCGATGGCGATTTTTTCAACGGGCCGCATCTTCATCATGCCTTGATGTGCCACATGTTCATGCAGTTCAACTGTGCTTGCAACGGGTGAGGTAGCCCTTAGGAGAAAAACCTCTTCTTGAGAAGTATTGCTAATCTCCATAAAAGCGGCAGAATTTTTAAGATTTGGTGGAACTGCCCTTACATAGGCATCTGAAACCTCGATGTGCGCAGCAAGAACAGCGGTAGCGCAAACAAATAGGGCTACAAAAATTCTTTTTAACATGGGTGTCTCCTTAAAATTATTTTATGCATTATAGTCAACAATATTAAAATAATGTTAAATTTATCTCCTCGGGAGTAGTATTTCCGTGACGAAAAAAAATTACTTTAAGATTGGCTCCCTATGAAACTCTTCTTTGTAGCATGGTTGTTTGCGGTGTCCATTGCCTTTGGTGATAGCGCAAAAATAGGCACGTACGAAAGGTTAGGCTCCCATCTTCCTCTTGAGCTTGTCTTTGTGGATGAGCACAATCAAGAGAAAACCTTGGGCGAATTTTTGCAAGGAAAGCCTACGATTATCTCGCTTAATTATTTCTCCTGCCCTGGTATTTGTGGCCCCCAAATAGATGGCGTGGTGAAGTCCCTCGACAAAATCCAACTGCGTGAAGGCAAAGAATACAGAGCCCTTACCATTAGTTTTGCTCCCGAAGACACGCCTGATGATGCTTTTGAGAGCAAGCGAAACCACCTTAACGCATTGCGAAAAGATTATGACCAAAGTGCGTGGAACTTTTTGGTTGCAAAAGACAAAGCGACTATCGACGCACTCACCCAAGCCCTTGGGTTTGAGTACAAAAAAATCATCAACAAACAAGGCTTTGTGGACTACATCCACCCCGCAGGCCTTGCCATCGTTTCGCCCGATGGAAAAATCACGCGCTACCTCAATGGCATCAAGTACTTGCATTTTGACGTGAAAATGGCACTGTTGGAAGCCAGCGAAGGTAAGGTGCGTCCGACCATATCAAAAGCCCTTGCGTTTTGCTTTTCCTTCGACCCTGAAAACAGTAAATACGTCCTTTCTATCAATAAGATTTTTGCCACGATTATGCTTGTGTTAATCGGAGGGTATTTTATCTATCTTAGTGTTGGCAAGAGAAGAAAAAAAGGAGATTCAGACCATGAGTCATAGCATTCCAGGCAGTTTTTATGAGCATACACACACGGTGTTTGGACACCATAAAAGCAAGGTTTTTCAGTGGATTTTTAGCATAGACCACAAGCGGGTGAGCATCTTGTATCTGTTTTCCATGCTTGCTTTTTTCCTAGTAGCAGTGGGCTTGGCCCTTTCCATGCGCTTGGAACTTTTTAGTCCTGGACAAGACATCATGTCGCCCCAACGGTACAACCAAGTCTTTACCATGCACGGCGTGATTATGATTTTTCTGTTCATCGTGCCAGGCATTCCTGCCGCCCTTGGAAACTTCCTGCTTCCCTTGCAAATAGGTGCGCGGGATGTCTCTTTTCCCAAACTCAATCTGCTCTCGTGGTGGTTGTACATCATCGGGGCACTCTTGGCCGTGGCGTCGTTGTTTGTAGGAGACGGCTTTGCCGATACAGGCTGGACATTTTACGCGCCGTATAGCATCAAAACAGGCACCAACGTCATTTGGGCCTTGACCGCGGCATTTATCCTTGGCCTTGCTTCCATTTTGACGGGCATTAACTTTGTAACGACCATTCACCGTTTGCGCGCACCGGGGATGACGTTTTTTAAGATGCCACTGTTTGTGTGGGGTTTGTACTCAACCGCGTGGATACAAATCCTCGCAACGCCTATCGTAGGCGTTTCCTTGCTCATGGTCATCTTTGAGCGGGTCTTTGGCGTAGGGTTTTTTGACCCGACTAAAGGGGGTGATCCAGTACTCTTTGAACACATGTTTTGGATTTATTCGCACCCTGCGGTTTATTTGATGATTCTTCCTGCCTTTGGTATCGCTTCAGAAATCGTGCCGACCTTTTGCCGCAAGCCTATTTTTGGCTACCACTCCATCGCTATCTCTTCGGCGATGATTGCGGGGATTGGTTACCTTGTGTGGGGACACCACATGTTCACTTCAGGCATCTCCGACATGGTGAAATTGATATTTTCAGTGCTCACCTTTTTCGTGGCCATCCCTACAGGTGTGAAATTTTTTGACTGGATTGCGACCATGTACAAAGCGTCCATCGATTTTAAAGCACCCATGGTGTGGGCGGTTGGCACCTTTGTGACCTTTATCATCGGAGGGCTTACGGGCCTTGTTTTGGGAACGATTGGCGTGAATGTCTACTTTCACGACACCTATTTTGTAGTGGCCCACTTTCACTACACGATGCTAGGTGGCGTTGCCTTTTTGATGTTCGCAGGGTTTCACTATTGGTTTCCTAAATTCACGGGCCGTATGTATAGCGAAAAGCACGCAATAAGAGCTTTTTATACGGTGTTTATAGGGTTTAACCTTTTGTGGTTTCCCATGTTTTTAGCAGGAGCCTTTGGTATGCCACGGCGCTATTTTGATTATTTGCCTGAATTTGAGATTTACCACAAGGTTTCGGGTGTGGGTTCTTGGATTTTTGCCATCGGCATCCTCTACATGCTCACCACACTTTACCGTGGATGGCGTTATGGCGAGCCCGCAGGCCCTAACCCGTGGAATGCCACAACCCTAGAGTGGCAAATCCCTTCGCCGCCACAATTGGAAAATTTTGGTGAGATTCCCTACGTTGATTTTGGCCCCTACGAGTACAAAAATGGCGAACCTGTACATAAGATGGATCTTTCGGTGAAGGAGGGGCAAGGCCATGGATAAGAAAGTAGAAGTTGCATACGACAAAGAGGGAAATGCCCACGAAATCGTAGATTTTAACGATGACTACGTTGGGGCGAAGATTGGGTTTTGGCTCTTTTTGTTCACTGAAGTGATGATTTTTGGGTCAATGTTTCTCATCTATGCCTTTTACCTTTTTCAGCACGATGGAGCGTTTGTAGAATCTTCTCGCGGATTAAACGTTCTTTTGGGCGGGACAAACACGGTTATTCTTTTGATTTCAGCCTTGTGTATGGGGCTTTCCCTTGTGAAACTGCGCAACGGCGACGTGCTTACATGTAAGCGGTATATTTGGCTCACGATTGCCTTGGCAGTCGTGTTTTTGGGCATCAAATACGTGGAATGGACGACAGAAATTCACCACGGCATCTACCCAGGGTCTGCGCATCTTGCAAGTTTAGGCGATGGCGCGGTGATGTTTTTTGGACTTTACTTTGGCATCACGGGCTTGCACGGGCTGCACATCATCTTGGGAATCGGCGCCATGCTTTGGGTGCTTGGGTTGATTCGTTCCCAAAAAATCACCCCAAAAAACTTTGTCATTTTGGAAAACACAGCGCTGTATTGGGATCTGGTGCATCTTGTGTGGGTGTTTGTTTTTCCACTATTTTATTTGATTTATTAGGAGGAAAAGATGCAAATACCTCAGAACGAAACAGTGCAACCTATCAAGGCAAAATCCTATGTCACCGTCTTTTTCTTGCTCATCGCCTTAACTGCCTTGACGCTTTTACAGCCCATGGTGATTGACCTTTCGCTAGCGCCGACACTCATCGTGCAGATGGGCTTAGCGACGGCCAAAGCCTTTTTGATTGTGGCGTATTACATGCACATTAAAACAGAATCAAGGCTCCTTAAAACCCTCATCTATGCCTCTTTGGTGGTTTTGGTGATTGTGTATGTGATTATGGCCATCGACACGTATTACCGTTACACACCCAATGATTTCTTTGCATTGATTGCACAAGGAGGGTTCCTATGCTAGAAGGAATGGAAGGCGTTTCAAGCTTTGCTAAAGATGTGGATCTGGCCATTTGGGTTGTGATTGGGATGTCCCTAGGGATTTTTGTCATTGTGGTGGGCGTGATGTTTTACTTTCTTTATAAGTACAGCGCAAAGCGTCACCGTAGGGATCAGATTAAAAACATTGAACACAACTTGGTGCTCGAAATCATGTGGACGGTCATTCCCACGTTCTTGCTTGGCGTGATGTTTTACTACGGCTACACAAGCCTCAAAGTGATGCGCGAAATCCCCGAAGACAATCTACATGTAAAGGTTACGGGGCAGATGTGGTTTTGGACGCACGAGTATCCAAACGGCAAAGTAACCAATGATTTGTACGTGCCCGTTGGCGTCAACATCAAGCTTGACATCGGCGCCAAACTTAACGACGTGTTGCACTCTTACTATGTGCCCGCGTTTCGCATCAAACAAGACGCGGTGCCGGGCAAAGTCTACAGTGCGTGGTTTAGGGCCGATAAAACAGGCAGTTACGATGTGCTGTGCGCCGAATACTGCGGCACGCGCCACTCGTACATGCTTTCAAAAATACACGTCATAGACAAAGAGCGTTTTGACACATGGTACGACAGTGACCAAAAAACTCCCTTTGATGAACCAGGCGTCCTTGTGGCGCAAGAACACCCTGGCCTTGCGCATCTTGAAGCCAACGGGTGTACGGGGTGCCACTCCCTTGATGGGTCAGTGGTTGTGGGGCCAAGCTTCCAAGGTATCTTTGGGCGCACATTCAACGTGGAAGAGGGTGGCACGCTCAAAGAAGTTCTTGCGGACGAAGCGTACCTCAAACGCTCCATTCTTGACCCAGACGGGCAAATCGTGGAAGGCTTTAGCGGCGGGATGATGCAGTCCTATGAGGGCGTATTGAGCGACGAACAGATTGATGAGATTGTCGATTACTTCAAACATGGGGACACGCTAGCACAAGAAGCTCCTGCGGTAGATGCCATGGATATTTTGAATTCAAACGGGTGTACGGGATGCCACTCTCTTGATGGGTCAGTGGTTGTGGGGCCAAGCTTCCAAGGTATCTTTGGGCGCACCCTTAAGGTAGAAGAGGGCGGTACGCTCAAAGAAATCCTTGCGGACGAAGCGTACCTCAAGCGTTCTATCCTTGACCCAGACGGGCAAATCGTGGAAGGCTTTAGCGGCGGGATGATGCAGTCCTATGAGGGCGTGCTAAGCGACGAAGAGATTCAAGCACTTGTGGAATATTTTAAAGGACTTTAAGATGGAAACTTCAACAGCAATAGGCCAAAAAGCGGGGTTTAGGGAGTATGGTGCTTTCACCAAAGCGGGCTTGTCTTCCGCGGTTGGTTTGCCAGGGCTGTTAGTGTATTTGCTCATCGCCCAAGAGATTACGGCCGCGCTTTGGTTTTCACTGCTGGGCATTTTCTTGTTAGCCCTTGGCGTAAGCGCGCTAAACCAGTACCAAGAAAAAGAGTTGGACGCCAAAATGCCACGGTGCCAAAACCGCCCCCTTGTGACAGGGAAAATCTCGCCCTTTGCGGCCATCACGACCATCTCGCTTCTCATCGCTAGTGCGACGGTGTCCTTGTACGTGGCCTTGGGGCCTGTGGGCATTCTCTTTTCACTGGTAGTAGTGTTTTTGTACAACGGCGTTTACACGCCCATGAAACAAGCAAGCCCCTACGCGGTATTTCCCGGTGCAATCTTAGGGGTTGTGCCTCCGATGATTTGTTGGCTAGCCGCAGGAGGAGGGTTGCTTGAAGCGCGCTTTTTGCCCCTTGCATGGCTCTATTTTATCTGGCAAATTCCCCATTTTTGGCTACTGGTGCTGGTCTACCACAAAGACTACGCCAGTGCAAATTTTCCGACGATGGTGGATGTGATGGGCGTAAACTCACTGGCACGTGTGACGTACGTTTGGATACTCTTGACGATTATTTCAGCCTTCATGGTCGTGAATTTTTTCATGCCACAAAGCCAAATCATCCTAGGGCTCATCGTAGCGCACGCCCTCTTTTTAGTCTACGCTTCGACGCCGTTGCTGCGCCTCAAAGGAAGCACGCAACGGCTTACATGTAAGAAAATCTTCCTGTACCTCAACCTCTACATGCTCTTGGTGGTTGCACTCTTAGTGGTTGACCGGTGGTTTTTTG
>JACUTV010000073.1 GCA_014859645.1 Campylobacterales bacterium | reverse complement strand
CCTTCTTTGGCGGCTACGGTGATGGATTTGGAGAGTTTCGGAAAGACTTTAGACATTTTGTCCCAGCGTTTTTCCTTGGATGCTCGTCGGTATTCAAATGCTCTTCCCATGGGGGAGTTTCCTTTTGTTTTTTGTTGGAATTATATCGGGTCTTGGGTAAGAAACATTTGAAATTAAGCCTTTCTTTACACAAGTGGCGATAACATCTCAAATATGAATATATCTTCACATAGAGGAGCTCTTATGTTAAAACGGTTTCAGGCGAACAATATCAACTGTCAAAATTGTGCCAACACGATTTTGGTTTCCCTTGAGGATGATTTTGGAGATATCGAGGTAGACATGTCTAAAACGCCCCGCGAAGTGTGCGTGGATTTGGCCGATGAAGCTGCAGAGGCCTCTTTTAAAGCGGAAATGTCGGCGCTAGGGTTTGATGTCATCGCCGAGGTTACGGGTGCCTAAACTCATTCGCTCGTGTTGCGAAAATGGGAGCGTACTAGAAGAGATTTTAGCCCAGCTTCCTAAGGAAGAAGAGGTAAGCGAATCGGCGATGTTTTTTCAAGCCCTTAGTGACCCCACGCGCTTAAAAATCGTCCTTGCCCTCACGCGCTACGAGATGTGTGTGGGGGAGATTGCCAACATGCTGAGACTTTCACCTTCCAATACCTCTCATCAGCTTAAAATCCTGCGCCTTGCCAAGATTGTGACGTACACCAAAGAGGGGCAGATGTATTTCTACCGCTTAAGGAACCCTTTCGTGGAAGCCCTTGTGGGCGGGGTGTTTAAGGCTATTTAGCCGTTACATGTAAAGGCATACAATGTTTGGAATTCATGATTTTGGTTTGTTTGTTTTAGCAGGATTGTTGCTCAATATCACGCCTGGTGCAGACTTGCTCTACATCACAGCGCGCGCGGGTTCGGGTGGATTTGGCGCAGGCTTTAAAGCCTCTTTGGGTGTGGGTGCGGGATGCTTAGTACACATCTCTTTGGCAGTGTTGGGGCTTTCGGCGTTGTTGTATCAGTGGGCGCATTTGTTTATGGTGGTGAAGCTCATCGGTGCGGTGTATTTGCTGTATCTGGGGGTTTCCATGCTTCTCTCACAGGCAAAACCCACGCAAAAAACCCATCTCAAAAGCGAGGCAATCTTTTGGCAAGGGTTTCTCACCAACGCCCTCAACCCCAAAGTCGCACTCTTTTTTTTAGCCTTTTTGCCCCAATTTGTCGCGCCTAACTCCCCTGAGGCACCTTTAGCATTTTTAGTGTTAGGGCTTGTCTTTAGCGTCAACGGTCTTGTGGTGAGCGCGGGCGTTGCTTTGGTGGCTTCAAAGGCAGCAGTACGCCTTGGTCAAAACCCATGGATTGGGCTGTGGCTAAAGCGTATGGCGGGAAGTTTATTCGTCTATTTTGGGGTGCGTTTGGCATTAAGCGAACGATAAAAAAGGAAAAACAATGGCAACCAAAACCTTACATGTAAACATCTCCGGCATGACGTGCGTCAATTGTTCCAACGCAGTGGAAAAAGTGACCAAAAAACTTCCCGGCGTGGAAAACGTACAGGTGAGTTTTGCTTCTTCGGAGGGCGAATTTGTCTACGATGCAGACAAGGTGAGCAGTGAGCAAATCATCAGCAAAATCAAAAAACTAGGCTATGGCGTCATGAAAGACATGGCCGCCCTAGAAGCGCAAAAAACAAAAGAACTCACCAAACTCAAATACACCCTATGGCTTGCCATGGCCCTTGCCGCTGGGGTGATGGGACTGGAAAAATTCATGCCTTTTGGTATGCACAACGTGTGGGCGGTGTGGGTGTTGGCATCTGTTGCGCAGTTTTATGCGGCCGCGCGCTTTTACACCCATGCGTATGGCGCCCTAAAAAACGGTAGTTATGACATGAATGTGCTCATTGCCCTAGGTACGAGTGCGGCCTATTTTTATTCGGTGAGTGTGATGCTTTTTGGGGATACTTTTCCTGAATCCATGCGGTTTGTTTACTTTGATGGCGCGGTGATGATCATCGCCTTTGTGTTGCTTGGCAAGTATTTGGAAGAGCGTTCCAAGGCCAAGGCGACCAACACGCTTAAGCACCTCATGGACCTTTCTCCTAAACAGGCGCGTGTTTTGGGAGAGGATGCCACAGAATCCATGGTGGGCGTAGAAGCCTTGCGCGTAGGAGATGTGGTCATCGTCAAATCAGGAGAAGCCATCCCGTGCGATGGGAAAATCATCGAAGGAAGCGCTGAAATTGACACGTCTATGATCACGGGTGAGTCCTTGCCAGTGCACAAAAAAGAGGGCGAAGAGGTGGTGGCAGGCACCATCAGTAAGGCGGGCTACATCAAGGTGCGCGTGAGTAAACCTGCCCATGCGACCATGCTTGCTAGCATCGTGTCGCTCCTTAGTGAAGCGCAAAACCAAAAGATGCCCATCGGACGCTTTGCGGATAAAGTGTCGAACATTTTTGTACCCACGGTAATGCTCATCTCCCTTGCGACCTTGCTAGGATGGTGGTTTTTTACGGGCAACGTGCTGTTTGCTTTTTTGGCGAGCGTGTCAGTGCTTATCATCTCGTGCCCGTGCGCGTTGGGACTTGCTACGCCCATCGCTATCGTTTCAGCAGTAGGAAAAGGGGCAAAACACGGCATTCTCATCAAAAATCCCGAAGTGCTTGAGATTTTAAAGTCGGTCAAATACGCCGTATTTGACAAAACAGGCACCCTTACCAAAGGTGAAATTGCCGTGAGTCACAGTAGCGTCAACGACGACGCACTGTTGGGGTTGATTGGGTGTGTGGAAGCCAGAAGCGAACATCCTATCTCTAAAGCCGTTGTGGCGCACGTGCAACGCCTGGGTGTCACTCTCTCCCATGAAGTGGACGCTTTTGAAGTGCTTGCAGGTCTTGGCGTGCAAGGCAAAGCGGGAGGCCACGCGGTGGCGGTGGGGTCAGAAGCTTTTTTGGAATCTTTGGGTGTGGAAGTTTCCAAGGCCACAAAAATGCTCATGCAAGAGGCGCAACGAGGCGCCAAAGGAGCGATTGTTGCAGCGGTGAATGGCCTGGAAGTGGGGTGTTTTGTGCTAGAAGACACCCTTAAAGAGGAAGCGAAAGAAGTCATCGCGTACCTAAAACACCAAGGTATCACGCCCGTGATGCTCACAGGTGACCACGAAGCAACGGCTAAAAGTGTGGCAGAAAAGCTGGGCATTGACCTTGTGTATGCCGAAGTATTACCGCACCAAAAGCACGCGCAAATTGAAGCGTTTCAAAAGGAAGCCAAGGTGCTGTTTGTGGGAGATGGGATTAACGATTCGCCCTCTTTAAAGCAAGCGGACATTGGTATCGCGCTAAATTCGGGTTCAGACATCGCTAAAGATGCGGGAGACATCGTCCTAGTGGGCAATGACTTGCGCATGGTCAAAGGTGCTTTAGTGCTTTCGCGTCAAACCATGCGTGTCATCAAACAAAACCTCTTTTGGGCGTTTATCTACAACATCCTTGGCATTCCCCTTGCCGCGGGACTTTTTTACCCGTGGACAGGCTGGTTGCTCACACCCATGTATGCAGGGATGGCCATGAGTGTGAGTTCGGTGACCGTGGTGTTAAACGCATTGCGGTTGAAATTGTTGAAGATATAAGCGTTACATGTAAGGGTTTTTCCTTACATGTAACGTGCGGGGTTAGTGGGTGATTTTGGTGCCAAGAACGTCTAAAAATTTGGCAATCCATTCGGGGTGGGCTGGCCACGCGGGCGCAGTGACGAGGTTGCCATCTACCGTAGCTTGGGTGACTTCGAGAGCTTTGTAGGTGCCGCCTGCCTTGGTGACTTCAGGGGCGCATGCGGGGTAAGCAGAGCAACTTTTGCCTTTGAGCACATCTGCTGCAGCAAGGAGTTGTGCTCCGTGGCAAATAGCGGCGATAGGCTTGTTGGCGGAGGAAAAATAGCGCACGATGCTTAGCACCTCTTCGTTGAGGCGCAAGTATTCGGGCGCGCGACCACCAGGGATGACGAGGGCATCAAAACTTTCAGGCACGATGTCTGCAAAAGTGCCATTGAGTGTAAAGTTGTGCCCAGGTTTTTCGCTGTAGGTTTGGTCACCTTCAAAATCATGGATGGCCGTGCGGATAAAATCGCCCGCTTTTTTATCAGGACATACCGCAACGACCATGTGTCCGACTGCTCCAAGGGCTTGAAAAGGAACCATTACTTCATAATCCTCGACATAATCGCCAACAATAAACAAAATTTTCTTTGCCATAGTGTCTCCTTTGGTGTGAGGTAAAAGTGTCATTATAGCGCGACTTGGCAACCTGTTGGTAAATAAGGTTGCAAAACGATAACGGGCACGGTATTTGCTTCTTGGTGGTATATATTTACCCAAAGGAGGGACTATGAGCTCACGTCTTTTTGAAATCGACCCTTACGCGGGTGTGCAGTATGCCATGTATACATCCATCAAAAAAGACGAGGGAAATTTTTTGGATTTTTTGTTGCAGTACGATTCGCACAGTGTCAATGAGGGGGATTCGAGCTGGCTAACCAAGCTCATCACCGATGCAACAGCCTCTTCGCTCTCTTCGCCCGAATTTTTGCAAACGGCAGGTTTCCTTGGGCTAAGCACAGAAGACATTGTGCTCAACACCAGCACATTTGACACGCAAGTGAATGCCTACAAGCTTCAACTTCAACTGGAAATGGCAAAGCGCAAGATAGGGACTTAGTCCTCTAGCGTCATCTCAATCATTTTTCCCATCACTACTTCCCCAAACTCTTTTCCATACGCTTCACATGCCCGCATGTCTACCTCTGTGGGGATGAGTTTGACTTTGGGGTGTTCTAGGGGTGGGACGCGAAGTTTGAGGTGCTTAAGGCGCATTAACACATGGTCGATAGCCTCTCCACTCCACCCATAAGAACCAAAAGCACCTGCGCATTTACCTTCTTTTCCTAAAAACATCAAGCATGAAAGCAAGTCCCACACAGGTTTGGGCGCGTCACCGTTGATGGTGGGAGTACCGATTAAAAAACCGTCACTTTGGTCTAAAAGAGCAAGCATATTGGCTTCTTCCAAAGCGGCTAAATCGTAAATGCGCGTGATGAGTCCCTCAGTGTGTTCGCTCCCTCGCATGATGGCTTGCGCCATCTCGTAAGTGTTTTTGTAGCTCGTGAGGTAAAAGATAGTGAGGGTTTTGTGAGGCGCGTTAAGAGGCGCGCTCCATGCGCGGTATTGGTCCATGTAGTGGCGTGGATTGTGGCGTAAAATAGGCCCATGTAGTGGGGCGATACAAGCAATCTCAAAGCGGTCATACAACGCCAATGCACTGGCAACGTAGCGTTTAAACGGGCGCATGATATGATCGTAATAATAGGCATACGCATAGGAAAAATCCCCCACCTTATCATTAAACAAACGTGGGTCGCAGTAGTGGGCGCCAAACACATCTCCACTAAAAAGGAGCTTGTCTTCGCTCACGTACGTGCTCAACGTTTCGGGCCAATGCAAATAAGGTGTGGATAAAAACGTGAGGGTTTTTTCGCCCAAACGCAAGGTTTTATTGGTCCAGACGGTTTCAAATACCATGTTTTCTTTGTGGGTCAGTGCGCCTAACATCATGCTCGCTTGGGGTGCGCGGGTGATGAGTTCAGGCAATGCGCCTGAGTGGTCAGGTTCGATGTGGTGGACGATGACGTAGCGAATCTCCTCGTACGAACAGAGGGCTTCAAGGTTGGCAAAAAAGGCCTCTTGAAACTCTTTTTTCACCGTGTCGACGACGATGACGCCTTGCGAAGTTTTAATGAGATAGGCATTGTACGAAGAGCCGTTGGCGGCTTTCATGATGATGTCAAAGGTGCGAATATCGGGGTCAAACACACCGATAAAATAAATATCTTTGGCGATTGCTACTGGGTTCATAATTTACCTTTACATGTAAAGACATTTTTCAAAGGCCCACTCTCGACAAGAGTTGTCCACAGCGGGTGCCCCAAAGCGTTCCGCTTTGACCCATTGGGACAAATTGTCTCGCGCGAGCCTTTGAAAAATGTCCTAGTTCAATCACTGGATACACTAACGTTAAGTTTCCTTCGGCCAGAAGCCTGCGTACCTTTGGTGCTTTAAACCTTTTGTAAAACGTCTACTGTTTTCCAATCATCTCCACAATCTCTCTTTTGTCGATTTTTCCAAAATACACCATGTCAAACAAGCGCATGAGGGCTTTGTTGCAGCAGGTTTTTTTGCACTGGGAAAATGCTTTGCGCGCCTTGAAATAGGGCAGGCTAGTTTCTTGAAAAAAGGCGATAGCCTCATCGACGCTCTTGCCACTGCATTCACAAATGATGACTTCTCCAAGTTCACTCATCCGCACACTCCTGTGCTTCCGTAAGCATAAATGCGTTTATGGGCCAAAGGCAGTGGGTCACCTTTTTGCATGTGCACCGTGGTGCCTTTGGCGACAAATCCGTAACGTTCGTACAATGAAGCGATGTGGGGCAGGGCGGGCGCGTCGGCGAAGATGGGTTTGGCGCCCCTGAAAAAGAGTAAGGCTTTGAGAAATTCTTCGGCGTCTTCTTTTTTTTCCATCACCCACGGGCCTAAAAACAAGTACTTTTCTTCCATCATGCGCGAATGCAAGTACCCCGAAGAAGTGCAAAACATAAGGCTACTTGGATGGCTTAAGGCGTGTTCTAAAAAGACGTTTCGCCGTTCGCCAAAGGCATTGGCATCGTGCATGCGCAGTTTTAAAGAAAGGGTCGCGGGCTTGAAATTTTGACCAGGTTGAAAGAAAAAAGTCGGGGTGTTGCCTGGGCGAAAGTAACGGGTGACGTTGTGTGAGGAGAAAAAGCCAAAGGACGCATAAAACGCCTCCATTTTGGGCTCTGCATGCAAATAAAGGGAGTCTGATTCGTTTTTCAAAATTCCCAAAATATGCTCAAAAAGCTTGCGCCCAAGGCCTTTGCCTCGGTAGGAAGGTGCTACCACAAAGTGGCTAATCCACGCGCTTTTTTCGTGCAAAAACCCCGTGATAGCCCCGATACATGTAGGCCCATCAAAGGCCCCAAAGGCTAGCGCGGTGGCCTGAAGGGGAGCGCGTTCATACGCGTCCCCTAGCCATCCTTCTTGCTGACACAAAGCGTGAAGAGGTGCAAAATCTGTTAGCCAACGGATGGGGTACATGGGGCGTACTTGGTGTAAAGCTTGCGCAATTCTTCGGGAGCTAAAACCACTTTGCGTCGCGTGATGATGCGTCGAAGCTTAGGTAAAAGCCCTGTGCAATTCTCTTTTGGCGCGTCCACACCAAGAGCATCAAGGTGGTACATCAGTGCGGCTGAACCGCTGTGTTTGCCGATGGGAAATTCTCTCACCGCACCTACTTCTTCGGGTGAAAAGGGTTCGTAGGCTTGGTTGTTTTTGAGCATACCGCTTACATGTATACCTGATTCGTGGGCAAAAATCCGATCGCCAACGATGGGTGCGTTGTGGGGAATATGGATGCGCGCGGCGTCACAAACGGTGTGTACAAGGGATTTTAGGGCACTTTGTTCAATGGGGCGTGGCTCGTTAAAAAGGTGTTTGAGCGCCATGAGGGTTTGTTCAAAAGAAGCATTGCCCGCGCGTTCTCCTAGACCCACCACTGTGGTGTTGACGCTCACCGCACCCGCCTCTAGCCCTGCAATGGCGTTGGCGGTGGCCATGCCAAAGTCATTGTGGGTGTGCATTTCGATGGGCAAAAGGCGCGAGAGGGAACTGACAATTTTGTAGGTTTTTGTGGGAGTGAGGATACCTACCGTGTCGCAAAAACGAAAACGGTCTGCGCCTAGGTCTTTGGCAAAGCCGATGACTTCGCGCAAAAAGGTTTCGTTAGCGCGGGAGCTGTCTTCGCCCCCGATGTTGATGAACATCCCTTCACGTTTGGCAAGCCCAATGGCGCGTTCTAGATTTTCAAAAAGCTCGTCTTTGCCCCGTTTGTATTTGACGCCAATGAGCATGTCTGAGACGGGGATGGAAAGATTGATGGCGGAAAGCTTACATGTAAGGGCGGCTTCCACGTCTTTGGGGTGGGCGCGGCACCACGCCATGACACGCGCGCGAAGCCCAAGACTAGCGATGGTCGCGATGTCTTGGCACTCTTGTTTGCCCATGGCGGGAATGCCCACTTCCAGCTCATTCGCCCCGCACGCATCAAGTCCCATGGCGATGGCGATTTTTTCTTTGGTATTAAACGCCACATAGGGCGCTTGTTCGCCATCACGCAAGGTGGTGTCGTTGATGGCTTTCATCTTAGCCGACCTTTTCTTGGGCAAAAGGCACGAAGGCTTTGGCGGCTTTAAGCAAGGAGGCCTCGATAGGCTCATGGGCGTATTCTTCGCTGATTTGGATGCGGTAACGTTCCAGCGACGCTTTGGGGCATGGGCCAATCTTGGCCGTGACGATGAGGTCGATGTCTTCTAATGTTTTAGCAATCTCGTCCATGGGGTTGTTGCCACACTCACTTGGCCCGTGGCAGTATTGGGTTTCGACCTTGCGGTGGTGGGAAAAGCGCACGCCTTTGCTGTCCACTTCGTAAATCATAAACTCGTTCGCTGCGCCAAAGTGTTGGTTGATGAGGCCTTCTCCTGCGGAAGTGACCGCCACTAGCAAGGAGGGAATTTTTTCAGTTTCTAAGCGTGCGTTGGCCACCTTTAGCGCCCGTCGCCATGTTTCGATTCTGGCGTGGGTTTCTTGGCGTTTGGTGATGTCGTACGCGTTGGCAAGCTCTTCGATGGAGAGAGCATTGAAGGATTCTTTGCCAAATTCATCTTTGCGGTCTTGGTTGATGAGCCCTACTGCGTCCGCGCGGCATTGGCGGCAGTGTTTCATGAGCTTCATGTCCGTACCACAGGCTTCTTGCGCTTTCATGAGCGCTTTTGGGGAAGCGCTGGGGATGCCCTCAAGGCCAAATTTGGTGCCGTACTCTTTTTTGGAGATGAGAGGCATGACGTTGTGCAAAAAGACCCCAAGGTCTCGCAACACTTTAGCCACGTCGCCTAAATGTTTGTCGTTGATGTGGGGGATGAGCACCGAGTTGGCTTTGACTAAGATGCCTGCATCCACGCACGCTTTTATGCCCTCAAGTTGGCGTTTGAGGAGGATTTTTGCCGCTTCGACCCCACGGTAACGCTTGTGGTTGTGGAAAATCCACGGGTAGATTTTTGCGCCCACTTCGCCGCTTTCATCGACACTGTTGATGGTGACCGTGACGTGGTGTACCTTGTGGGCTTTGAGCGCGTCGATGTGGTCGATGAGGGCAAGGCCGTTGGTGGAGATGCACAGTTTCAAATCAGGCGCGTAGCGGTTGAGATAGCCAAAGGTTTCAAAAGTCGCTTTGGGGTTAGCTAGTGCGTCTCCAGGCCCAGCGATACCCACGACGCTTAGTTGGGGAATCTGCGCGCCTACATGTAAGACTTTTTTGATGGCTTCTTCGGGGCTTACCCGTTCACTGGTGACGCCGGGGCGACTTTCGTTGGAACAGTCGTATTTGCGGTTGCAGTAATTACACTGAATGTTGCACGCAGGAGCGACGGCTACGTGGATGCGCGCGTAGTGGTGGTGCGCCTCTTCGTTGTAACAGGGATGGTTGTTGACCAAGGCTTCGACGTCTTTGGGAAGCTCTTTTTTGGGAAAAGAAGAACAGCTCATGGTAGCTCCTTGTGGTTTCTTGTCAAGGAGGATTGCATATGCCGTTCCAAGTTTGAAAGGAGGGGATTTTGCAAGGGAATGCTTTATGCAATGCAAGAGGTAAAATGCCCAACAAGGAGTGCACCTATGAACCCTGAAGCCATTATCCAAGCACTACAAGAGGGAAGTATGATTGCCTATTTGGGGCCAGATATTTTCAAAGGCTCTTTGATGCCTTCTTCTACCGAAGAGACGATTTTGGCACTCAATGGCGGTAGAGCCATGGCGCCTAAGCTCATGCAAGAAGTTTCTAAAGCGGCCATGAGTATCGAACAGCGGCGCGGACGCGGGCATATTGAAGGTATGTGTATCGACGTCTTTGGGCGCAAAAAAAGTTTGCAACCTGCCCATGAACTGTTCTTGCGCCTTGGCGTGAAGGTCATCTTTGACACCAACCGCGACACTGTGTTGCTTGACGCGCTTGCCTCCTGTAGACACTTTTTACTCAAAGGCATTGCGCGCATCAGCGCTTCGCCTAAGCGGTATGCGTTGTACGTGTGGGAAGAGGGCGCGTACGTGGAGGCGCAGACGTGGGACGAGCAAGCACCGCTCATCATCAAACCCATGGGCTGTGCACTGCCCACGCCAA
Organism: Campylobacterales bacterium; assembly: GCA_014859645.1. Taxonomy (GTDB): domain Bacteria; phylum Campylobacterota; class Campylobacteria; order Campylobacterales; family Campylobacteraceae; genus Sulfurospirillum_B. The sequence goes on along the minus strand of JACUTV010000073.1, from coordinate 1,102 downwards.
GTTTTGTGATTTCCGATGCGGATTACGTGGACTGGCTCACCGAAGCCATGGGTGGGTTTGCCTACCCTGCGTGGTTCAAAGCGTACCGAAAAGGCAAAACAATACTCTACCTTGGAGAATCTTTTGCCAAAGACACCCAGCGTATGGTGGCGCGGGAGAGTACGATTGAATGCGCGGGCGGCGTAGTGGTGCATGAAGGGCCTTTGGAAAAAGCTGAACTTCGGTTTGTGGAGGGGCAGGGGCTTACTACACAACAGTACTCCACCCAAGGGTTTGTGGACGCGCTAAGGACTACACTATAAGAAGGAAAACCGATGGAACGGTATGTGAGTTTTGAAAATATTGACTGCTTTGAAAATGCCTGTTGTGTGGTGGATGAGGTGCTTTTTCTTTTAAAGGAAAAACCCGAGGCTACCAATCCTTTTTGGGAAAAGTTTGTTAAAAAAATCCCTTCCGCATACTACACACGCACACCCCATGAGGATGTGTTGTATTTGGTGTGTGCCAATGTCTTTTATTTGGAAGAATTATTTGAACTTCACGACCACGAAGAGGGGATTTTGGCCATGGAAAAAGCGGAGATAGAATGCTGTTAATGCGTTACATGTAAAGGTGTAAAAAAGTAATAATCATTACAAGAAAACGCCTATATTTGGGGAAAGGGATACTTTTTTCGCGCCACCTTTACATGTAGCAAACCTTTACATGTAAACCTCTAGGAAATATCCAAACCCTGTAGTATAATTGTTACATTATGCCAATGTTTTGGCACAACATTACTACGAAAAGGGGAGCAGATGAACTTCAAGACAAAAATCACCCTTGTGATTTCCATCTTCATGGTGGCAAGCTTAAGTGTGTTTGGCGTGTTTAGTTACATGGACACAAAGCGCAACAGCCTGTTGCAGGTGGAAAAAAGTGTCACGATGGCGTCGCAGGCACTGACGGATTATATCGATTTATGGGTGGCGTCGAAAAAAAGTATGATTGCCAGTGGGGCGCGGTCACTTTCGGATTTGGAAGAGATTAGTGAGAGTGAGCTCAAGGCACGCTTGCGTGAGATAACTCTGACTATTGGCGGCATTGACTCTTTTGTAGGCAC
>JACUTV010000072.1 GCA_014859645.1 Campylobacterales bacterium | reverse complement strand
CCCTCGGCGTTTACTTTTTCGATAGTCGCCCACAGTTTGCGTGCGGCTTCGTGGTAGCGCTTGGCGGTTTCAGATGTTGGGGCGTAGAACGTGACAGGTTTACCCGCGTCGCCGCCTTCGCGTACAGCTGGCTCGATGGGCACTTCCGCAAGAACGACGGTGTTAAATTCTGTCGCTAAAGGCTGAGTAGTTCCTTTGCCGAAGATGTCGTACTCTTTGCCGCTCTCTGGGCAGATAAATCCGCTCATGTTTTCCACAATCCCCGCGATAGGAATGTGGAGTTTTTGGAACATATCTAAGCTTCGCACGGTGTCATCAAGGGCCACTTGTTGTGGCGTCGTGACGCACACGCCCACGGTGACAGGCACGCTTTGCGCGAGTGTTAACTGCGCGTCACCCGTCCCTGGGGGCATGTCGATGAAAAGCACATCCAAGTCACTCCACAAAATGTCGCCAAGGAGTTGTTCGATGGCTTTCATGACCATGGCGCCACGCCAGATGAGCGATTGCCCCTCTTCCATGAGAGAACCCATACTCATCATCTCAACGCCGTGGGTTTGGATAGGCTTGACTTTTTGCCCGATAATCTCAGGGTGCGTGCCTACAACGCCAAGCATCCGAGGAATGTTTGGTCCGTAAATATCCGCGTCCAACAGACCGACTTTTTTCCCTTGTGCCGCCATGGCAAGGGCAAGGTTCACGGTGGTTGTAGATTTGCCTACGCCACCTTTGCCTGAACTTACCATGACAAAATTTTTCACATGCGGGGCGATGTTTTTGCCCGATTGGGAGTTGCTTTTTTGCGCTGGGGGCTTGGGTTGCTTGATGGTCACATCCACGCGTGCCGCACCCGCTTTGGTCAAACAGGCTGTAATGGCACCGCGAAGCTCTTCGGCCACTTCGGGACTTGCCGAGACAATCTCCACATTAAGCAAGACATTTTCCCCGCTCACTTCCACGTCTTTGACAAAGCCAAAAGCGACGATGTCTTTTTCAAATCCTGGGTATTTGACGCTTTTGAGCGCCTCTAAAACCAATTCTTTTGTCAAATCTTTCTCCTAAAACAGTGCTTACCCTCAGGGGTAGCGTCGTAACTGATTCGTGGAATATAGCACTTTGATGTTAAAAGAGGGCTTAAGATATAGGAGTATTTTAGTCCCAAATAGCAGGTCTTACATGTAAGGACTATTTGCCTTACATGTAAGACTAAATTTTAGGCCTTAAAGGGCCGTGGAAGCTTCCAGGCATCCAGTAAAATCAAGGCGGACATCAGGAGAATCGACCCCACCATCACACTGCCAAACCCATAAATAGCGTAAGCAAGTGCGGGGATTTCTTTAATGAACCACCACGAGAAAATATCGATAAATCCGGCCGAAAATGACAACACAATCAACGCCGAACGCACCCACTCTTTGTACGTCGTATACGCAAACAACAGGGTCACAAAAATCAAAAACGACGCGATGCCATACATGTGAATATGCGCTTGCTTGGACATCTGCTTCCACGAGTACCCTACTTCCGTGTACGCAACGATGTCTTCATACTTCTCAAAAGGAATGGAGCGAATCGCACGGGTCATGGTCGAAGTGCGCGAATGGCAATTGCGACAGTCGTATCGGATGATGGTTTCCACTTCTTTAAACAAAGGGGTCTCTTTTTTTGCCCCTTCTTTAATCCACTGCTCCACCACTTCGATGTCTTCTAGCGCGCTCACAAACTCTTTCATACTTCCGTGCATGGAACCTACCAACATGGAAGTGCCATATTTTTTACTAATCTGCCCCACTGTGGGGATTTTCAGGCCCGATTTTTCCCCTGTGAGTGCGAGGCCCAGCAAAATCACCGAAGAGACCGTTGCCACAATCACAAAGCCCAAAAACAAGGTGATGGCCATTTTTGCTTGAATATTAAGGTGTTGAATATTCACATGTTTTCCTTTTTATACTTTTTTCCCTGCCCTTAGGGTTTCCAAGGGCAGGGTTTTCCTCTACTTAAAGGTTAAGGCGATGGAGCCTTCGTGGTACACGTGGTTGATTTGAGAGTTATCAAACACCGCTACACCAAAAGGATAGGCTTTGCCAAGGTCGCTAAACTGCACATCTTGTTCTGCGGATTTTGGATGCTTGGTTACAAGGGCGCGCTTCATTACGTACGTCCACACGCCATTTTCCCATGTTGAGTTGATGCTAATATCCCCACGAGACCCCTCAAACGGGCTGACGACCATCGCAGGGATTCTGTCGCCTGCTTTAAAAGTGTCTACAAAAGGAGCTTTGTCCGCATCATGAATCCAAAACAAATCGGGTTGTGCTTTTGTGCTCATGTACAGTGGGGCAGTTTTTTCTTTGTTGACGTTATCTTTGTAGCCTCCGCCCGTTCGTTCATCCCCGTTTCTTCCCCAATTTCGGTTTACAGACGGATCCGCGACATGGTTCACAAACTGGTCATCCACTTGCCCGACAGAATCCGTTCGCACGCCCTTTGAATGCCACATATCGATGAGTTGTCCTTCCGCGCGTGTAAATTTTCGTCCCGCTGTTTTACCAGCATCCACACCGTTGATTTTGCCATCTTCTGCTACGTGACAGGCCACGGCACATCCTCTTCGCTCAAATCCTCGCGCGCTGATGTCCCAATACATGGCGACTCTGTCTTCATAATAGGTATTTTCTTTTCCAAATTGGTCTGGATTTTTGAGTTGCTTCCACGTGCCATCGGGTTGTTTTTCCCAGGGCTGGCGCGCAAGGCTTTTCGTAGGGTCAGCATATTCGATTTTAAAATAAACATGCTCGCTGTCATACACCGACTGAATCTTAACGCTCGCCGTTTTAATACCCTTGTAGTTGTTACTTTGGTAAGGAAGCTGGTCTACAACAATCTGAATAGGTTTAGCGCTTGCCCAAGCCGCGTCGCCTGCGTCTAGCGAAGCAACGCCTTTAACCTTAGCGCTCTCTAACGTCAGCCCAGTGCCCCCATACAGCGCAGAACCCGCAAGCAAAGCACCTGCTAATACGCATGTAATCTTTTTCATGAAAACTCCTTAAGTAAAATGTAACTGCATTGTAATAGGTGGTTATTTCGTCAGCATTAACTCTTTGTTAATTTTTCTTAATCTTTCCATAAGGGCAACGAAGTAGAATCACTTCCATGAAACTTTTACTCATCGAAGACGACATCAAAATCCTCTCTTTCGTCAAAAAAGGCCTTGAAGAGGAAGGATTTTTGGTGGACACGGCGCAAGACGGCTCCAGTGGATTTTACCTAGCAAGTGAATTCCCCTACGACGCACTCATTGTCGACTGGATGCTTCCTGGCATTCAAGGAGACCAACTGTGTATGCGTTTGCGCGCCAAAAAAATCACCACACCCATCCTAATGCTCACCGCCAAAAATACCCTCGAAGAGAAAGTGCACGGGCTAAACTGTGGTGCGGATGATTACTTGTGCAAACCCTTTGAGTTTGCAGAACTTGTCGCCAGACTCAACGCTCTTCTTCGTCGCACTTCTTACAGTTTTGATGAAACTATCACCCTAGACACCCTTGAAATTGCAGTTTCAAAACGCCACGTGACCCGCTCAAATCGCCCCATTAACCTCACTAGCAAAGAGTTTGACATGCTCATGCTCTTACTGCTCAACAAAGGAAATATCCTAACCCACACCCAACTCCAAGAAAAAATCTGGGGCATCAGCGCGTCTACTTCTAGCAACGTCATCAACGTTTTCATCCACCATTTGCGCCAAAAAATAGACACCGAGGGAGAAAAAAAACTCATCAAAACCGTACGCGGGTCGGGGTATAAAATCGATGGCATCTAAGCGCGTTTCATGGAGGTAATCCTCTTTATCTACGGGCTTGCTTTTTTTGTGCTTGGCATTCTTGCTTTTTTTGTCAAAACCAAGCAAAGCCAAATCTTTTTTGCTAAAAAAATCTGGCTCCTAGGCGCATTTGGCATCTCTCATGCTTTAGTGGAGTGGGTGTTTCTCTACAGTTATGTCAAACCTCAACTCCACGATATATTGATTGCCTTTAAATCCTTTTTTCTTGTCATTTCCTATTTCTTTTTATTTGAATTTTCCCGTTTTATCATCCGCGAAAGTTTCAAGAACAAACAACACCATTTGCATTTTCTCTTTTACCTTTATGACAGTCGCATTATTTACCCCATCAGCATCACAAATTTTTCCATTCTCGTCATGCTTGACCCCTCGTACGATGGGATTATTTCTGCGGTGCGTTACACTTACGGATTTTTTGGCTCTCTTTTTTTGGGCATTGGGCTTTATTTTTACGGAGAATCCCTCAAAAAAACCCCTTACGCAGAAAAGCTCAAACTCTATTTTAAAGTCCCAGGGGTCGCTTTTATTTTTTACGCTTTCATTGCCATTATTGCCGTTTATCCTACAAATTACTTCCCTGGAAATACTTTCAATGCCGCATGGTTTTTAGATACCTTTGGCTTTCCTGTGCAGTTTTTTAGGGCGCTTTGTGCCATCGTCATCACCGCATGTTCGGTAAAAGCGTTGCAAATCTTTAACGAAGAAGCCGATTTAAAACTCGCCCATTCATTAAGCCAAATCAAACGCTTTTCTTCTGATGTTTCTCACGAACTCAAAACCCCTTTGACGTCCATGAAAGGCGAACTAGAAGTGGCGTTGAAAAAAAATCGCACGACGCAAGAGTATCAAAACACCCTCTCTTCCACCCTCGAAGAAGTCAACACACTCCAATCCATCGTCAAAAATCTTTTAATGCTCGCCTACATGGAGAAAAAATCCCTTGCCAAACATTTTGCCCTCAACCAAGCTGACGACATCATCTTAAAGTGCCTCGAAGAACTGTGGCCTATTGCTTCCAAAAAGCAGATTGACTTACATGTAAACGACCTTGAAACCACACCAGTGCTATGCGACGAATTACTGTTGCAACAAGTGTTTTATAACCTCATCGAAAACGCCATCAAACACAGTCCCGAACACACAACCATCACCCTAAGCCTCACGCGCACGCCAACCCACATCCAGTTTGTGGTGCGCGACAACGGCCCTGGTGTTCCTGAAGATAAAATAGCGTACCTTTTTGACAGGTTTTACCGCTGTGATGACGCGAGGTCACGCAAGGTTCAAGGGTTTGGCCTGGGGCTCTCCATCGCAAAACAAATCGTGCTAGCGCACACAGGAACCATCATAGCGCACAACCATTCCTCAGGCGGACTGGTTATTACGGTAACACTTCCCCTTCCTAGTAACCCAAATTAAAAAGATAAAAAAAAGCTTCCTTTGTGTATACTTTCGTAACACTCTAACAGTGAAAAAAGGACAAAATGTGCCTGATTTGTCGTTAGTAATGCTCGGAGCAGGAAGCTCTACGCGGTTTGGTCTCTCGGTGAAAAAACAGTGGTTGCGCATCGGTTGCGACCCGTTGTGGCTTGTCGCCACCAACCGCCTCTTAGCAATGCATCCTTTTGCAAAAATTGTCGTTGTAGCACCCAAGGCAGAGCTTTCTTACATGCGCCATTTTGGGGAATTTACCTTTTGTGAGGGAGGCGACACCCGTCAAGATTCTCTCAAAGCAGCCCTTGCCCATGTGCAAAGCGAACACGTCATGGTCAGTGACATTGCAAGAGCTTGCATTCCCCAAACCCTTTTTACTCGCCTCATCGGAAGTGCAGGTTGCGCCGATGTCATCGTCCCCGCGCTTAAAATCGCCGACACCGCTTTTTTTCAAGACGATCCCATCGACCGCAATGAAGTGCGCCTCATCCAAACTCCCCAACTTTCCCGCACCAAGGCCCTAAAAGAAGCCTTGAAAAGTGCTGTTTCTTTTACAGACGATAGCAGTGCCATCAAAGCAAACGGCGGTACGGCGTGGTATGTGGAGGGGGATGAACGGGCCCACAAACTCACCTTTGCAGGCGACTTGGCCAAGCTTTCTTGCCTTGACGCACCCTCCCCGCTCACCTTCACAGGCAACGGGTTTGACGTGCACGCCTTTAGCGACACGGGGCCGATGATGCTTGGGGGCGTAGAAGTCTCCCAAACCCAAGGGTTCAAAGCCCACTCAGACGGGGATGTGGCCTTGCATGCGCTAACAGACGCGATTCTAGGCGCGGCATGCGCGGGGGACATCGGAGAGTTTTTCCCCGACACTGACCCTGCCTACAAAGGAGCGGATTCGGGTGTTTTACTAGGACGGGTGATGGACTTTGTCAAAAGCGTGGGGTTTGAGATGGTGCACTGCGACATCACCATCATCGCTCAAACCCCCAAACTTGGTGCCTTCAAGGAAGCCATGCGACACCGCATTGCCTCTTTGGTCGGCCTTTCTCCTTCTTTGGTCAACGTCAAAGCCACTACAACAGAACACTTAGGGTTTGTAGGGCGCAACGAAGGGGTTGCTGTGTCAGCCAGCGCGACACTAAAATTTTATGATTGGACACGCGCATGAAGATCTTGATTGTTGAAAATGAAATCTACCTCGCTCAAAGTATTGCCTCACGGCTTAACGACCTAGGCTACACCTGCGACAACGCCGCTACCATCAAGGAAGCCTTGCGGGATGAGCACTACGACGCGATACTCCTCTCCACCAACATTTCGGGGCAAAATTTTTACCCTGTTATCGAAAAACACAAATCTTCCATCATCATCTTGATGATTTCTTACATCAGTAACGACACGGTGTCTAACCCCATCAAGGCAGGGGCAAAAGACTACATTCAAAAACCTTTTATGATTGAAGAGCTCATTCGCAAGCTCCAACACCTCAAAGAGTTTGATGCCCTGACCCAAGAAAACGCGACCTATAAGTCTTATTTAGAGCATCTTTTTGAAAACCTTCACACCAAAAAAATCGAACGGCGCACCGCTTTTCCCGTGCTCATCAAAGCCGACTACCAAAAAGACGCGGACGCGCTGGTGTTTGAATTTGCCAAAATCGCCAAAGAATCTTTTGTCTTCATCTCTCTCTCGCAACCCAATGCCGTTGAGCGTATCATTAAAGCCCCCCACGGGCAATTGCTCTACCTCATCAACTTGCAAGCCATCAAAAAGAGTGAAAAGAGCAAAATCTACAACCTCATCGAACACAAACGCGCCATTCTCTCCTCCACCGACGCTAACGAAGAAAACTTGCCAGAAACCATTGAGCTCCAATCAGAACTCAAGATTTTTGACCATGGTGATATTTTGTGCATCGATGACTATGTTAAATACGTTATAACGACCTTTCAGGCTAAATTTCCTGACACAGAACTTTCTAAAAAACTAGGCATCAGCCGCAAAAGCTTATGGGAGAAGAGGAAGAAGTATGGTATCACTAAGAAAAAATAAACAGCTGTTTATTGACAAAGAGGCGCTTGCTACCCTGGCGTTAGCCAAAGAGGGCATTTTGGGGAAAGTCACCAAGCTCATGAACAAAGCGGAGGCTGTGAGCACCAATGAAACGGGCTACTACAAAGGTTCGCCCATGCCTTTTTCATTCATCATGGCACCCAACGGACGGCGCAACCAAGAGGTCATCACCAGTTGTAAAGCGGGCGAAGTGCTTGATTTGATTGTAGGGCGTGAGAAAAAGGGGGAAATCGTCGTCGAAGACTACTTTGAGATTGACAAAGTCAAGCGCATCACCAATATCTTTGGCACCTACGACCCAACCGACCACGAAACACAAGTGCTTCTAAAACGCCTTGGAAAGCTTGCCATTAGCGGCGAATTTACGTTGGATTTTGACGAAGTCAAAGACTCTAAAGAGCGTATTCGAAAAACCAAAGAAGAACTAGGCGCCAAAAAAGTCACTGCGCTGATGATGACCGCACGCCCTTTCCACCGCGCCCACGAACGTTTGGTGCGCATGGCTCTTGAAAAGGCTGATATGCTCGTCATTTTTCTCCTCAAACCCAACAAAATAGACGCCTTTTCTTTTGAACTACGCCAACGCAGTTTGCAGTATTTTATCGACAATTACCTCCCTAAAAACCGTGTCATCATCGTTCCCTTTGAAAATACGTACATTTTTGCAGGGCACAACAACCCCGTGCTAGAGAGCATCGCGGCGTACAATTTTGGGTGCACCAAGCTTGTCATCGGACAAAACCACAGCGGAATTGGGATGTATTTTGACAAAAACCAACCCCACTCTAGCCTAGACCGTTACAAAAAAGACTTGCCCCTTGAAGTGGTTATTCTCTCGGAATTTGTCTACTGTAACATCTGCAAAACCCTTGTGAGCACCAAAACCTGCCCGCACGGCCAACACCACCACATCAAATACCACTCCGATTCACTGAAATCTTTACTCACCGCGGGGATTTTGCCCCCTGCCGTGCTTATGCGAAAAGACATTTCGGCCATCTTGCTCAGTGAGCTTTTTCCTAACCGTTTTGACAATATTCAGCGCATTTACGATGACATTTTCCCTAACGCTGGGCTACTGGAAAGTCACGATGAAAAAGACTTTTACCTAGAGCTTATGAAACTCTACCAAACCACTTCACTTGTCTAAGGAATGCCATGCGTGAGCTTTTTTTAACTTTTTTCTATTCGGGGCGCTTTCCCGTAGCCCCTGGCACCATGGGCACCTTTGCAGGTGCCGCGGTGGCAGTGCCTATCGTGCAGTATTTGAGCCTTGAGACGCTGTTTTTGGGCGCGTTACTGTTGGGCATCATCGCCATCAAGCAGATTGATGCGTACGAGGCGGCAGGCGGGCCACATGATGATAAATCTATCGTCATCGACGAGGTGGTGGGCGTGTGGATTGCCCTAAGCATCAGCTCGGGAACCTTGGCACAGTGGGTGTTTAGCATCGTGCTGTTTCGGGTATTTGACATTTGGAAGCCTTCGGTCATAGGGCGTATCGACAAACACGTTAAAGGCGGCTTTGGGGTCATGGGAGATGATGTTGTCGCAGGGATTATTGCAGGACTTTGCAGTAGCATGCTCTTTGGGTTGATGTTACAATTTGGACTAGCTTAACCTGCCACATTACACGTCAGGGCAGAAAAAGCGTTAAGTTGCGTGCGATATAATCGATAAACTTTATTAAAAAGGATTGATTATGAAAAAATTTCTCGCCTCTTTGCTCTTTTTGGCTCTTTTTTTAAGCGGTGCTTCGGCCAAAAACTACACCCTTGATGGTGCCCATTCTAGCGTTGAATTCTCCGTCAAACATTTGATGATTTCTACTGTCAAAGGAAATTTTGACACCTATAAAGCAACCGTTGCCTTTGACCCAGGCACCAAAACCTTCACCAAACTCGAAGCAAACATCGACGCAGCAAGCGTTAACACCGCCAACGAAAAGCGGGATGATCACTTGCGAAGTGCGGATTTTTTTGACGCGGCCAACCACCCTGCCCTCACCTTTGTCATGAAAAACTACGCGGCCACTACAGGAACCATGAAAGGGGACTTAACCATCCGCGGCGTCACCTTGCCTGTGGAGCTTAAAACCACCATCAACGGCATCATCCAAGACATGCAAGGCAAAGAGCGCGTCGGTTTTACCCTTGAAGGCGTCGTAGACCGCAAAGCCTTTGGCCTCACATGGAACCGCGCCCTAGAAGCGGGTGGTGTTGTAGTTGGGGACGAAGTGAAAATCACCGTTGAAGTGCAAATGATCGCCTCATAACCACGCCAACCCTTCTTGCACAAAAGCGCAAGTAAAGCCTCGAAAGGCTTCTTCTTGCGCTTTTGTAAGTGCCAATTCCCACGTCGCCCCTGCCCCATCAAACACCCGCTCTTTCGTCTCATATCCTTCTTTTTCTACCCAATACTCCACGCGTTGCACCAGGGCGTAAGGTACGTAAAAACGCACCGAAGCCTTGGGTGCATAAGGCACAAGAATAGCCGCGTCGATGGCCGCGTTCGTCGCCCCTGCGTAGGCGCGCACCAAGCCGCCGGGGCCGAGTTTGATGCCTCCAAAATAGCGCACAATAAGCACAGCCACGTCCACAAGTTCTGCGCCACGCAAAGCCGCCAACGCAGGAGGGCCTGAGGTGCCTTTGGGTTCGCCATCGTCCGTTTGGTTTTCGACCATCTGGTCGTAAGCGTTTGGCACGCGGTATGCCCAGACGATGTGGCGGGCTTTTGGATGGTCAGTTTTGAGTGTTTCGCACCACGTTTCAAAATGCGCAAACGGCACGAGGAACGCGTGAAAGGTGGATTTTTTAATCTCAAGGGTCGCCGTAGCGACATCGGTTAGGGTTTGCATGGTAAAAGTGTAGCAAAAATGCCTTTACATGTAAGGAAAAATCGCCTATAATCGCCCCAAAAATGGAGGCAAGATGATACGGCAAGCACGCCACAAAGACGCAAACGCAGTGGCACCCCTTTTGTATTTGGCCATGGGAGAGATTGCCCATGCACTTTGTGGTGAGAGCGACTATGAAGAGACGCTAAAAGTGCTTGCGCGCTACCTCTGCACGCCTGCGTGTCGGTTGAGTGCGGAACATGTGTGGGTCTACGAAATGGAAGGCCAAGTGACAGGGGCGATGGTGCTCTATGGGGGCGCGCAAGCTGCGGCGTTGGATGAGCCGATTTTGCGTTTTTTGGGGCGAGTGACACCATTTGAGCAAGAGTGTCCCGCAAACGGGTGGTACCTTGACGCGTTGGCCACGGCTGAAGCTTTTCGCGGACGCGGCATCGCCAAAGGACTCATCCAAGAGGGAAAAGTACTGGGCAAAGCGCGCGGGTACGAAACCATCTGGCTCGCAGCTGACGCACAAAAACAAGAACTTGCGCGCTTTTACGGAGGGCTTGGATTTGCCGCACACGAAGAACGCATGTTGCTAGGGCACCCGTACGTCCTCATGGGATGCGCCTTGTAAAAATCCTTTACATGTAAAGCAAAATCGCCTATAATCGTCCAAAAAACAGGAGAACCTCGTGGAAAAAAAGAACAATCCGATGCATTTTTTCTTAGATTTTGCCATCATCATAGGCGTGGCTTTTTTGCTCTACGTGGTGCTTAACCTCTTTGGCGCACCCTTGTGGCTCACGCTGGGCGTCTTGGTAACATGGGGCGCCATCACAGGCTACAAACCCTCCATGTTCCGCAAACCGTTTGGGTTTTTGTATAAAGAGTGAGATACGGGGCTTGTAAATATTTCCGAGCCAGGTTTCAATAAATTCAACCAATACCACAGAAATAGGTTCACAAGGCGAACGTCAATGCCTGAGAAGTTCTATATAAAAATAGAGCTGGGGTGTTCCACACGGAACAGGCGACCTGGCTTCAAAACCCAAAAGGGTTACATGTAAAGGTTTACAACAAGGGCAAAAAATTCTACGTTGAAAGGTTTCAAAACCCAAAAGGGTTACATGTAAAGTATCGAAAGAATTGAATAAAGCCATTTGTCCTTATAGGGTTTCAAAACCCAAAAGGGTTACATGTAAAGAATACAGCACCACACAGCGCAAACGCTACGCATTGTTTCAAAACCCAAAAGGGTTACATGTAAAGT
>JACUTV010000071.1 GCA_014859645.1 Campylobacterales bacterium | reverse complement strand
ATCAAGGCCAAGGGCGCGCGCCTTGCCAAGCACCTCTTTGTCCGCATACGCCCCCGCAGCAGGGCTGTTGCCATCTACACCATCGGTACCGCCACTTAGCAAGGCGACGGGTGCGTCTGGGGTGAGGTGGGTTAAAAAGTAAAGCACCACCTGTTGGTTTCTACCCCCTTGGCCATCGCCTGTGAGGGTCACGGTGGGTTCACCACCATAAAGCAAGCAGGTTTTAGAAGGTGCCGCTTCGATGTCGGCGTAAATGCGCGCCGCGACGTCTTGGGCGAGCCCTTCCAAGCTGTCGCTCACGATGCGAGGCGTGTAGCCAAGCTTTAGGGCTTTGGCTGCCGCGGCTTCAAGGGCGAGGCGATTGGTGGCGATGAGATGATGGGGCGGCGAGAGGGTGTGTTGTGGGGAAAAAGGACTCGCCAAGCATGTTTGCACACAAGGGGGCAGGGCGTCTAGGATAGGTTGAGGAAGCGAGAGCGGGGGTGGCGCGGAGGCCATGAGGGGTGCGGAGCCGATGGTGCTAAGGTCATCACCAATCACATCAGAAACCACAAGCACGACCCCTTGGGCAGGACAGCTTCCGCTGAGCCCGCCGCCTTTGATGCGAGAGAGGCGTTTGCGCACGGCGTTGATGGTCGTAATGGGCAAGCTATGGGAGAGTAAGACGTGCGTGGTGGCTTGCAACGCTTCCAAATCCACACCCGCATGTAAAGACTCAACCAATGCAGAACTGCCGCCAGAAAGCAGGTAGATGTAGCTGTCTTTCGGGGTTAGTGCGCTCATGGCGTCAAGGATGGCGCCGCCTGCTTCGAGGCTGGTGCGGTCTGGGATGGGGTGCGCGCCTTTGAGGTGGCGTAACGGGCCAATGGCATCGCCGTCAACGGGTGAGACTATAAGCCCACCGTGAAGGCGTTCGCCTAAGATGGGCAACAACGCCTCAGCCATGGTGTGGGCCGCTTTCCCCGAACCAAAGCAAAAAAGCCGTTGGTCGGGGCGCAGTGGGTAACTTTCGCCGTTTACATGTAGCGCGTCGTGGCTTAAGCGAACGTTGGCAGGCAAGGTGCGCGCGGGCAAGATGGCGTGTACACTGGCTTTAAATATGGCACGGGCATCGTGGGCTAAAGGCATAAAACTTCCTTCAGAGCGCTTGCCCACCCCAAAGGGCCAGGATGGGGCGCGTGCAAGGGCGTGCAAGGGTGGCACGAAAAAGGGGCGCGCGAAGGGTTGGGAAGAAGGATGGGCGTGTGGGCAACGCGGAGCATAGGGAGGTCGTTGGGGCTATCGCCTAGGGCGATGGTGCGTACCTCGTGGCCGTGACGACGGTACAAAGAGGTGAGTAGTTGCAGTGCCGCTCCCTTGTCTGCCCCATGCCCTAGGCAGTGAAAAAAGCGCCCGCCTTCGACAATGGTGAGGCCATAAAGCCTTGCTTCTTCGCGCAAAATAGCTACTAAATCTGGCTCTTCCATCAAAAAAGGTTCGCTAAATTCGCGTTCTTTGGCCAACTGTGCCTGCACTTCGTCTAGCCCCGTGTGGCGCGCGATAGCGGCAATGTCCATGGATTTAAAGCCTTGGATGCCGTATTTGTCTGCGACAGTAGAAAGGTAGGCGGTGATGAAAGGGTAGGGCTTGCCAAGTGCAATGCAGTGCCACCCTTCGTTGGCCGGGTAAGTGGGAAGGGTGAGCGCGTCGTAGCCCACAGGAACGTAAATGGCCGAGCCGTTTTCGGGGATGAAAGGCGCGCGGATGCCAAGTTTTTCTTGCCACCAGAGCACTTCGGCTTTGGTTTTGCTGGTGGTGAGAATGAGGGGAATGTGCTGGGTTTGTAAGGTTAAAATCAGCGACGAAGCGGGGGAGAAATCATAGGTTTCGTGGTCAAGTAAGGTGCCGTCCATATCGGAAAAAATAAGGGTTTTCATGGAGAGATTGTAGCACGAAAGGCCCTAAAAGACTGATTAAAAAGCTACCAACATGAGGATTTTACGCTCCAGTGAGGAAAGGGGTAAGGTGGCGAGGGCTTCTTTGGAAAACCACGTTATTTCTTCTGTGGGTGCGTTACATGTAAAGACTTCGAGGGTGAGTTTGAAGTGGCTGTAGGTGTGCGTCACAGTGCCAAGGTGTTGGCCTTGCGGGCGCGTGTTGGACTGGGGAAAGCCCCACAGTCCGTGCAAAAAACGCTCCGTGTGTTGGGTGAGACCAAGGGCATCGCCTTGGCGCAAAACGAGGGCAAAACGGTGGTGGTGAGGAATGGTTTTTTTGACTTTTGGCGCGGGAAAGCGCGTGGGAGTGTGGATACCTTTACATGTAAAGCTTAGCGGACAGGTGGTACAAGAGGGGTTTTTGGCGGTGCAAACCAGTGCGCCCAAGTCCATCAGCGCTTGGTTGTAGTCAAATGGATTTTGCCTATCAAGCAAGGCCCACGCGTGTTCCCAAAGCTCTTTTTCGCTAGGCGCTTCAAGGGCGTTTAAGCGCGCTAGGATGCGTTTGACATTGGCTTCTAGGATGGGAAAAGCTTGCCTGTAAGCAAAACATAAAATAGCATGGGCGGTGGTTTTGCCGATGCCCGGCAAGGCGTACAACGCTTCGGGGGAGTCGGGCAAAAAACCCTTACATGTAAGGGCGCACGCGTGGAGGTTGCGCGCTCTGGTGTAGTAGCCAAGCCCTTGCCACTGCTCTAACACCGCTTCAAGTGGCGCGTCACTCAGGGAAGAGAGGCTAGGAAAGCGTGCCAAAAATGGGTCGTAAAAGCGCGTCAAAACCGTGGTCACTTGGGTTTGCTGGAGCATGATTTCACTAAGGTAAATCTTGTAAGGATTGCGCGTGTGCCGCCACGGCAAATCATGCCGCCCATGGGCAGCGTACCACGCATGAAGGGAGTGATGGAGGGCTTGAAGTGCGGAGATGTTCATGGGCGGGATTGTAACATGTTTTGCGGATGTTTTCATTTTGAAATATTTAATATCTTTTTAGTGGAAAAGAGGTAAGCTTTTTCCAAAGGAGTATTATGCTGCGCATTTATTCACGTATTCCCACTACTAATCTTCCTGTGGCCAAGGCCCTTTCAAGACTCATCCAAAGTTATATTTATCACCATTTGCCCCCGCGTGAGCATGAGGGCTTAAAACACACAAGTGGCAAGGTGTTTAAGCGGATGAATTTTGATTTTAACTTCCGTTCTGGCGTGCTTGAGATTCGCTTTCGAGCCTATGAGCGTGCGCTGGAAGAGCAGGTGGCGTTGGCAGTGTTAAAAGAGGGGTTAAAACTGGGTGAGATTCATTTGGCGGATACCAGTGTGGCGGTGGAAGAACACCGTGTGGAGGTTGGGAAGGTGCAGTTAAAAGGGTGTGTTGCGTGTGCAGTGCAGGGGCTTTTGGGGCACAAAATCTACCTCGAACCACAAGACAGCAGGCATCTGGAAATGTTAAAACGCAACGCGCTAGAACGGTTTGAAACCCTTACATGTAAGGCGTATGAGGGGGTGTTTGAGATGGCGTTAAAATGGCAACAATTGGACAAGCCGCGGCATTTTTACTACGGTAACAACAAAAGCCCCATCAAAGCTTGGCCTGCACGCTGGGAAATAGAAGCAGCACCTGAGTTTATCAATGTGATGCTCGACACGGGTGTGGGAAGCGGGTGTATGAACGCTGGAGTTGGGTTTTTGGAAGTGGTGGGGAAAGGCTGATTTTATAATTTCACAATAAACAATTTCAAATCCTAAAAGGATAATCCAGCCTTCTTTGTGAAGTATAGTGAGAAATGCCTTAAAAATCCTAATTTCACAATAAACATAACTTTGACTTTTACTTTGCAACATGATACTATATTTCAAGGAAATGTTCTCGTTTTGAGTTGATGTTTAAGAATGAAAAATCGTACTAAGGTTATTGCTGTCTGGCTTAAATAAAAAGGGAAGGAGTGGGAGCAAATGAGTGATATTATTAAAATCTTTGCACAGATTGGGACGGAATATCTTGAGGATGAAAAACGCGTTAAGAACAAGGCTTACGAATACAATACTATCAAAACATATCTTTTTGACATTGAAAACAAAAGTATAGAACCCCATTTTAATATTTCTAAAGATGACTTGATTATCTGTAGATTTGGTATCGGAGCCAATAGCGGCAATCTCTTTCCCAACCAGCCTGTTGTTCCTAAAGAAATAAATAGCGACATCGATAAATTTATACGCGGAGTCATTAAGGCGAACAAAAACCTACTCTCTTTTTTCTCAGAAGAGCAGATTGAAGATAATCCTATTCTTAAGATTTTGATGGACATTGATGAGGAATTTTTTACTGAATCGGCAGAGCAGGTAAAAAAACTAGAGGCATATAAGGCCGAAAAGGCAGAGAAGGGGAAAAGTAGCACCTATTTTTCTTTATCCTATAAGGGCAAACCCATTTCGGCTTATTTTCAGGATGTATATGAAGAGCATCTTCAAACAGATGACGAGTCTTCACAGTATGGTTTTGACATGCTTTCTAATAAAAAAGGAATTGGTGGTGATGCAAATTTGGCCTTTTGTTCCGTTAATGATTTGCCAGCTTCTTTAAAAGCGGTTAAAGCCAAACTTTTGCCCTTATCGCTCCTGAACGCCAAAAAGGTAAAAATCGGATTTGATGTCATGGATAAGATGCTTTCACATAATTTTTACGGGTTAAAGATGGCTATCGTTCCAACACTTTTGAGCAAAGATTTATCTTTTTATAAAGAGATATTTGAAATCTTAGAAAAAGCAGCTAAGGGTAGTATTTCTCAAATTGAGACAAATGAAATTAGTATCAATGAGTATTTGGAGGAGGCAGCATATAGCGAAAAAGAGCTTCCAGTGCTCAATACGATTCTTTTTTACAATAAAAGTAATGCTGCCGTGGATGTGTTGCTTCAAATTGATGATGTGTTACCTTCGTATATTACGCATGTTTCGGACAGAATGGGCTTTTACGGTATTAAAGCCTTTAAGAAGAAGGATAGCAAAGAGGAAGGGATTGTTTATTTGCAAAATCTTTTTGATGACCGTTTGGAAATCATGAATTTACTCTTATCTAATTCAAAAATTGATGTTGATATTTTGTTGCAGAAGTTTTCACAACTTATTTACTGGGGAAATATCAATAAAAAATATGCCTTTGCTATAGATTGGTCAAGTTTTTTCAATGGAAATCACTTTCACAGAAGTATGGGTGCGATAAAAAAGTATATCGCCCTTTTAAATGACATTAATAAGCTCAACCCAAAATTAATCTTACAAAAGGAGTGCGCATTGGATGATGTAAGCGGAGAAAAAGAGAAGATTCGACTGTTGATACAAAATAGTCCATTTTTGCAAGAAAATGATGTGTTGCAAACAGCCTATCTTTTGGGGATGCTATCAGCTGCGTTGATGAATTGGCAATATGGTGTAAGTAGAAGTAGCTCTTACAACAAGTGGCTCAATAATAGCGGGGCCATCACAAAAGATACCCTTGAGCGTATCTGGAAAAAAGCAGAAGAGACTATTCGCAAGCTGAATTCAACTTCAGGAACAGGGAGTGCTACTGTTAATGAAATCAAAGAATTGGTTGTGGAGAGTTCCCAAAAGGCATTTTTGCATATAGGGGTTGTAAAAAGCGCTTATGTCTCCTTGGCTTTTGCGATGGGCGGCAGTGATTATCAAAAACATATTAAAGATGAAAAAAAATCAAAAGAGGAGAAATAGATGTTAAAGAAAGAGATACTGTTCTTGTGGGATGGGGAAAATTGGAATCCAAACGGAGATATGCTCAGAGAAAATGCTCCCAGGTTAGATGAGGAGACGGGTGTGGCCGAGGCAACAGATGTGCGGATTAAACGAACTATACGTGATGAACTTATGAAACAAGAAGGCGAAGATGTTATTTTTATCAAAGAGTATAAACGTGATGAAAATACCCTAGATTGTAAAACAGCTATACGTGAAAATTTAATCAATATTAAGCAAGATAAAGGCGCTCTTGAAGCAGAGATACTAAGACGCTTTTTAGATATTCGTGCCTTTGGTGGCGTGCTACCTATTTCAGATAAAGAAGAAATGAAAAAAGATAAGGAAATTACGACAGCAGGTGTTCATTTTACAGGGCCTGTTCAGTTTCGAATGTCCAAATCTCTACACAAAGTTCATATGCAACATATTAAAGGCACAGGTGCTTTTGCAAGTAATTATTCACAAACCGATAGCGCCAAACAAAAACAACAAGCAACGTTTAGGGAAGAAGACTTTTTGAGTTACGCACTTTTTGCTACTTATGGGATTATGGATAATCATAGTGCCAAAAAAACAGGCTTTAGTGAGGAGGATGCTCAAAAGATTATTGATGCGTTGTGGTACGGAACAAAAAATCTTACTAGTCGTTCAAAGATGGGTCAAACGCCTAGGTTTATGCTGATTGTTACTTACAAAGATGATACATTTGCAGGAGATTTGAACAATAGCATTGATTTTATTGGCAAGAAAGATGATGAAGCGATTCGAAGTATTAATGAGTATAGCATTGACTTTTCGCGCCTCAAAGCTAAATTGGCACGCTACGGCGATGTTATTGCAAAGATTGAATATTATGTGGACTTTGATTTTGAGCAAAACCATCAAGAACAGTTTGAAAGTAGTTGGATTAAAATTGAAAGGTAAGCCATGGCTTTTGTAGCATTTAAACTTACGGGAGACTATGCTCACTTTTCGCATCCGGCCACGATTTATTCGAGTCTGACTTATCCTATACCTCCAAAAACTGCCATGATGGGGTTTTTGGGGGCGCTGATAGGAGAGGATGCTTACTATAACCTTGATGCTATCAAATACAGTGTCAAGGTCAACAAGAGCATTGTTAAGAAAAGTTTTGTTTTTAACGGCATTAAAAACGCACTCTCTTCCAATATGCATTTAAAAGAGGGGTGCCAAGACTCTTCTGAAAAAAAGCAATTTTATCGAGAGTTGATTTGTGCGCCTTCTTATACGGTTTTTCTTGATCTTTCTGCACTAGACGATGAGTATCAAGAAAAAATTATTGGATGTCTTAAGGAGCACAAAACAGCGTATACTCCTTATTTGGGGATTAATTTTTGTATTGCGGATTTTGAGTGGATTGGTATTGATGATGTCAAAAAAGTAGAGGGTGAACGTTGTGAGGTGAGTACATTTACACTTAAAGATGATTTTGAGTTTGATACGACCAATTATGGCGCAAAGCTCACCACGGCACACATGGCGTGCAGTGTTGAGCAAGGGCGAATTTTCAAAGATTTCAAAGAATTTATTGTAGAAATCAATGGGGGACAAAGTATTCGCTCTCTCAATCGTGGCAATGTTTACAAAATCAACGAAGACGTGGTTTACTTTGTTTAGCGAATTTCTTTCTCATCCAGACAAACACTATATCGATCATATTGGAACTATGATTGATGAGGATGATACTGCCTTGTGCAAGGCAGTAAAAAGCTACCATGATATTGCCAAACTCAAAAACAATTTTCAGGTCTACATACGGGATACCACAAAATATGTTTCTGACAAAAACCACTCGTTGCTCTCAGGATACCTTTTTTTGCTCAATCATGATTTTGAAGAGAAAGAAATGTTGTTTGGGTTTTTGTCCATTGTGTCGCATCATGACAATGTTGAAGATTTTTTTGAATTAAATGAGCCAAATAAATATGTTGGAAAATATTGCACTAACTCAAAAGAGTTGAGTTTTTTGGATGAGGTGGTAGAGAATGCAAAACAGATTGAGCTTTACAAAGAAGTGGTCGGTAGCATTGCATCACTTGAAGCAAAAGTTTTGCGCTATCAAAAATACTTAAGACGCGCCAAAAACTTTGCTTATGAAGACTACATCGAGTTTAGAGCCCTTTATGCATCGCTAGTTTATAGTGATAAATATGAAGCAATTTTTGGCATAAAAAAAGAGCAAAAGCGTCCTGTTGATATGGCACTTTTGCAAGGATATATTGAGAATCTTCCGTATAGCAAAAAAAGAGACGAATTTAGAAAATATGTATTAAATCACTTCGATGCATCGCACAAACTTTTTACACTTACGGCGCCTACGGGTTACGGGAAAACATTAACAGCACTGCAGTTTGCCACTCAATTTCAAAAAGAGAAGGTGATATTTGCACTACCGTTTACTTCTATTATTGATCAAACCGAACAGATTATCTCTGATATTTTTGCGACAAGTGAGATTTCTATTTACAAAGTTCACCATAAAAGCACCATCGATGAACGTGTTTCCGAGGATCGTTACTCGCAAGTAAAGTTTCTGATGAATACATTTAGCGGAGAAATCAATGTTACAACGCTATACCAGATTATATTTGCTCTGTTTGGAAATAAAAATAAAGACAATGTGAAGTTTAACCAATTTAAAAACAGTGTCGTCATTATCGATGAAGCGCAAGCCATACCCTATGCCTTTCGAAAAGATTTTTTGAGATTATGTAAGCTCATTTCCGAAACCATGGGGACAGTTTTTATTTTCATGTCGGCAACGATGCCTATTGTAGAGGGTGAGGATTTCAAAGAGATTTCTAATTTGGACTATTTTAAAGAGCAAAATAGATACCATTTGCAATGGCTCCCTTTGGAGAATGGCGAAGTGACGCTTAAAGATAAAGTCGCATTACAAGCGCGGCACAAGCACACCTTGTGCGTTGTTAACACTATTAAAAAAGCACAAGAACTCTATATGCATTTTAGCAAGAACTTTGAATGTTATTGTCTCAACGGCTATATGACTGACAGCGATAAACAGCGTACAGTTAGCATTGTCCAGGCCCGACTAAAACAAGGTGAGTCAAAAATTTTACTCATTTCAACACAGTCCATTGAAGCGGGAATTGACCTTGATTTTGAGGTGGGTTTTCGTGAAATTGCGCCGATTAGTTCTATCATTCAAACCGCGGGACGTATTAACCGTCATTTTGGAGAAAACCAAGGGGTTTTGTATATTTTTGATGATATTTGCGGGCATTCTGACCTTATATATGGGGATTTGCAACAAATCAGTCAAAGTATTTTTGAAATATTAAAAGAAAAACCTGTGCAAGAGTGCGATATTTTGAAAGTAAGTCAACTGTATTTTGAAAAAATCAATAAACAGCTTGAGCGGTACTTTATCGAGGATGAGATTAAAACACTTGAATTTAAAACGATACATGACAAAATAGAAGCAATAATGGATGGCAAAGATTTTAAGCAACTTGTTATTATTGAGCCATTTGATGGATTTATTAAGGGGATCGAAGGGGAATTGCTAAATGCTAGAAATGCAACAAATGATAAATTTAAACAAAAAGATTTGATTGAAGGCGTGGTGAGAAAACTATTGCAATTTGGCGTCAATGTTTCCAAAAACGATATTGAAAAATTTGCCACAAAAACAAAGAATATTAACTATCTTTTTGACATGCCATACCTTCCTTTTGGTTCTCGTGAATATTCTAGCTGTGTTGGCGTAAAAAAAAGTAATATTGCGCAAGAAGAGGATTATTTTTCATAGTAAAAGCTTGTATATTCCATCGCAGGAGCTAAAATGCAAGAGAAAGCACCCAAACCATCGCGCTTGGAGCGCCATGTTCACTCCTGAACTTATCACGGGGACGCTGGTGAATTATTATGCCACGTGCAAGCGTGAGGCGTGGTTGTATGCGCGGCATATTCATGCTGACCAAGAAGATGACAACGTGCTCATGGGAAAGACCTTGGCGGAGCTCAAGGAGACGCGTTTGCAGGATTTTCCTTTTGCCCATTTGCATTTTGATAAGCTCTCTAAAGAGCGGGGGCATTATTGCATCACCGAGTATAAAAAAACCCTCAAAAACCCAAGTGCGGCCAAGGCGCAACTACTCTTTTACATGTATGTGCTCAAAACGGGTCTAAGGCTCAAAAAAATCCAAGGCAAGGTGGTGTGCAAAAAGCAAACCTTGCTCGTGGAAGACACGCCTGAGACCATGGCGCACATGGCCCAAACCCTAGAGGAGATTGCCGCGTTAGTAAACACGCCCACGCCGCCGCCTCCCGTGCGCCAAAAGGTTTGTGGTGGGTGTGCGTATCGGAATTATTGTTGGTAGGAGGCGGGCGTGTATATCATCTTGTTTTATGACATTCAAAACCGTGAGCTTAAGGATAAAGACAACAGCCGTCGCATTCGCAAGGCGGTGGAGAAGTACTTGCCGCGGGTGCAGTATTCGGTGTATGAGGGGGAGCTTCGGCCAAGTGAGTTTAAGGCTCTGGAGGCGCAGCTTAAAAAGGCGTGCGAGGAGGAGTTGGACTCCATCGTTATCTATGTGTTTGAGTCCCAGCGGTACACTAAACGCGTGGTCATTGGGCAGGACAAAAACACGCCGCTATTTAGTTAGGAGACGCGATGCAAAAACAAGACAGAAGCCATTTTATCTTAAACCCAGGGCGGTTGCGACGGCAGGATAATAACCTTTACTTTGACCGTTATGACGAAGAGGGCGCGGTGGTGGGGACGAAAATCTTGCCTATTCATGGGATTGATGAGCTTTATGTTTTGGGCAAGGTGGATGTGGATTCGTATACGCTGGCGTTTTTGGCGCAAAACAATGTGCTTGTGCATGTGTTTAGCCCGCAACAAAGCTTTCGGGGGAATTTTTTCCCGACTTCGTCAAACTCTGTGAACAAGAGCGGGTTTGTGTTGTTGCAACAAGTGCGGGCGTTTGATGAGCCTATTAAGCGGCTCTACATCGCGCGGGAGATTACGCGGGCCCATTTTCTAAACGCCGCGCACAATTGCCACCGCTATGACACGGGTTTTGAGGCGAGCGCGCATGTGGAGGCACTGGATAGGGCGCAGGATTTGGGCGGGGTGTTGGCCGCGGAAGGGGCGTTTCAAAAGGCTTATTATGAGCAGTGGAATCGCATCATCACCGATGGGCGGAGTTTTAAATTTACCGTGCGCTCCAAGCGGCCGCCTGCGGATAAGATTAATTGCCTCATTTCCTACATGAACACGCGGATGTACAATGTGTGTTTGAGCGAGATTTACAAGACCGAGCTGGACCCGCGCATCGGGTTTTTGCACGAGCCAAATTATCGGAGTTTGAGCTTGCATCTGGACGTGGCGGAGGTGTTTAAGCCGCTGCTTGGCGACCCGATGATTTTTGCTATGCTCAACAAGCGCGAGATTACGGCGCGGGACTTTAAGACCGACGCGGGGCGGATTCGCTTTAGCAATGAGGCGGTGCAAAAAATCGAAATGCGCATCATTGGGAAGCTGACGGAGCAGGTGCGTATCGGTGAGCAGTACCTCACGTGGCGGCAAGTCATCCGTCGCGAGGCGAATCGCCTCAAGCGTTGCATCTGTGAGGACGCGCCCTATGAGGGTTTGACTGCTAAGGCACTTGGATAAAGCGGGATTTAAGTTTGCGAAAACACCGAAGTTTAGGGATGCCGCGCATCTTAGCAATGGAGTTTTAGGGACTTTTCAGGTGAAAAAAAGTAGAGTGAAACGCGTAAAACGTCCAAAAGAAGGTGCTTTTGGTGCGCTTTACATGTAACCCTTTTGGGTTTTGAAAC
>JACUTV010000213.1 GCA_014859645.1 Campylobacterales bacterium | reverse complement strand
AGGCGTTACATGTAAGGCAAAAACGCCTTACATGTAAGCATGAGGGGGATTACTCGACTTCGGCGTCGATGACGTCGTCGTCTTTTTTCTTGGCTTCTTTTTTGGAAGCTTCGGCGTCTGGGTTTTGGTCTTTTTTGTACATCGCTTCGGCAAGCTTGTGGCTGGCTTCTGTGAGTGTTTTAACCTTTGCGTCGATCTCTTCTTTGGTCGCGTTTTCGTTTTTGAGCGTTTCTTTGAGGGCGTCGAGTGCGCCTTGAATGCTCGCTTTGTCTTCCGCGCTGATGGCTTCGCCAATCTCACCTAAGGATTTTTCCGTTTGGTGCGCAAGGGCGTCGGCTTGGTTGCGTGTTTCGACCGCTTCTTTACGTTTTTTGTCTTCTTCTTTGTGCATTTCCGCGTCTTTGACCATTTTTTCGATTTCCGCTTCGTCAAGCCCTGAACTGCCTGTGATCTTAATCTCTTGCACTTTGCCAGTAGCTTTGTCACTGGCCGACACGGTCAAGATGCCGTTGGCGTCGATGTCAAAGACTACTTCGATTTGTGGCACGCCACGTGGGGCTGGCGGGATGCCTTCTAGGTTAAACTGTCCCAAAGACTTGTTGTCTTTCGCAAATTCACGCTCTCCTTGAAGGACGTGAATGGTCACCGCAGGTTGGTTGTCTTCGGCGGTAGAGAAGGTTTGGGTCTTTTTCACAGGGATGGTCGTCCCTTTTTCGATAACACGGGTCAACACGCCACCCAAGGTTTCGATGCCAAGGCTAAGGGGCGTAACGTCCAAAAGCAACACGTCTTTCACGTCGCCTTTAATGACCGCACCTTGAATCCCCGCACCAATAGCAACCACTTCATCAGGGTTTACAGACTTATTAAGGTCTTTGCCAAAGGCCGCTTTCACGCGCTCTTGCACCAAAGGCACGCGGGTAGAACCACCCACCATGACAATCTCTTGCACTTCGTTTTTTGTGAGCCCCGCGTCTTTGACAACCGCATTGATTTTATCGATAGTCTCTTGCACTAAATCTTCAATCATCCCCTCAAACTTGGAGCGGGTAAGTTTCTTGACCAAGTGTTTTGGGCCGCTTGCATCCGCGGTGATAAACGGTAGGTTAATCTCCGTTTCGCTAGCACTTGAAAGTTCTTTTTTCGCGTTTTCTGCCGCTTCTTTGAGGCGTTGGAGCGCCATCACGTCGTTTTTAAGGTCGATGCCATTGGCTTCTTTAAACTCTTTGATGAGCCAGTCGATGAGACGGTTGTCAAAATCGTCCCCACCCAAAAATGCGTTACCGCCAGTAGCTAAAACTTCGACCACATTGTCACCAGTTTCTAGCACGGTCACGTCAAAGGTCCCGCCGCCCAAGTCATATACGACGATTTTTTCGGCTTCTTTTTTGTCAAGCCCGTAAGAAAGTGCCGCCGCTGTTGGCTCGTTGATGATACGAAGCACATTCAATCCCGCGATGGTTCCTGCTTCTTTGGTGGCTTTACGTTGCGCATCGTTGAAGTACGCAGGCACGGTGATCACCGCGTCGGTGACGCTCTCGCCCAAAAACGCTTCCGCGTCTTCTTTGAGTTTCATGAGCACTTTTGCGCTGATTTCTTGGGGCGTATACACTTTGCCAGCAATCTCAATAGCGCAGGCGCCATTGCGGTCAACCACGTGGTAAGGCAAGCGTTTCTTCGCTTCCACTGCCGCATCTTCATTACTCATCAACCCCATAATGCGCTTGATAGAGTAGATGGTTTTCTCAGGGTTTGTGACTGCTTGACGCTTGGCGGTGTCGCCTACAAGCACTTCACCTTTGTCGGTAAATGCTACCACTGAGGGTGTTGTGTTTTTGCCTTCTTTGTTACTAATAACCTTGCTCTCGCCACGCTCATAGACTGCAACACATGAGTTAGTGGTTCCAAGGTCGATTCCGATTACTTTTCCCATTGTTTTTTCCTTTTTACT
>JACUTV010000070.1 GCA_014859645.1 Campylobacterales bacterium | reverse complement strand
AAAAAAGCATCAGCAATAAGCGAAACATAACTTACTCCTTGAAGCGAAAGAATGTGAGCAGCAGTTTAGCAAAAATTTCTTTATTTCTTACTTTAGTGTCTTTTCGTATGTTTTTTTCATCGTTTCCATGAAGGCACTTCTTACGCCGCGTTCTTCTAAGACGCCAAGTCCTGCGGCGGTGACGCCTCCTGGGCTCATGACGGCTTCTTTGATGAGGGCAGGGTGGTTGGCGCGTAAAAGTGGTGCAAAGCCCTCAAAAAGACCACGGACTAAAAGCGTTGCATCTTCGCGTTTTAATCCTTCGCGCACAACTCCATCACACAAGGCTTCGGCTACGAGGGCTAAAAAAGCAGGTCCGCTTCCCGTGAGTGCCATGGCGATGTCAAATTCTTTTTCAGTCCCTAGCCAGTGGGTTTTTCCGATGCTTTGAAGAAGGTGTTGCGCCGTTTCTTGAAAGGCAACGTCGCCTGTTAAGAGGGTCATGGACGCCCTATGGGCGGCGGCGAGGTTTGGCATAGCGCGGATAAAATGCTTACATGTAAAGGCTTTTTGAAGCGCGTGGAGCGGTGTTCCTGCAAGCACACTGATAAGTCCGTGCGCTTCGCCTCGAAAGTGCGGCGCAACGGCTTCAAGAGCATGGGGTTTGACGCATAAGATGAGCGTTTTTCCTGTGGCGTCTACACCTTCTTGAAGAAGGCCCAAAGAGAGTTTACCCTCAAACACGGCATTGAGTGCGCGAAGTTTGTCCATGTCTTTGCCAATAACTTCAATCTCGTAGGAATTAACAAGGCCCTCTATCATGGCCTTGGCCATGGCTCCATTGCCGACGAACGTAAGTTTCACGCTTCTTCCTCTTGTAGAAAACTTCCAATGCTTTGTGAGATTCCAAGGTCAGGATGTTTTTCGGAGTCTAATAAAATCTGCGCCATACTCATGGTGTCGGTATTAAATACTAAAGGAGCAATGAAGTTCACCGAGGAATCTTCGATGGGAGTGGCGATAATCATGATGTTAAAGACCATCACCTTGGTCATGTCGGTGATTTCAAGTAGCGTTTTATAGTAAGAGGGAATCTCAAAATTGTATTCGCGTAGCATATAGGGGTTCAATAGAGTGAAAGAAGTGCTGTCGTCTTTGCTTTCAAGTCGCATGAAAAAGTCATCAATCTTTATAAGTTCCATTGTGGTGATGTGGGGAAAGCCAGGAATCGGGCTCTTCACGGTAAAGACCATGCGCGTCCTTTGGGGTAGGGAAGTTTTCTGTGATTGTAGCACTTGGGAGTTTAAAACTCTATTTTATATCGTTCAAAAAGGTTTAAACTGTAGATAACGTAAAAAAGACTACAATACCCACTTTAATAGCAAAGGAGTACCATGCGTTACCTTCGTTTTTTTGCCTCATCATTACTTGTCGCTTCCCTTTTGGGCGGGTGCGCAAGCAAGCAAGAAGAATTGTTTAATCAACCCGCAGCATTTTGGTATGAGCAGATTATCAAAGACATCAAAGACAGAGATTTGGAGTCAGCGGACTTGCATTATACGTCCATGGCGAGCGAACATGTCGCCTCACCGTTATTGGAAGAGGCAATGCTCATTTTGGCTCATGCGCACATGGAAGACGAAGAGTACTTGTTGGCTAACTTTTACTTAGACGAATACGTTAAGCGTTATGGGAATCCTGCGAGAGTTGAGTATGCACGGTTTTTAAAAATCAAGGCTAACTTCGCTTCGTTTGCTTATCCAAATCGCAACCAACAGCTTTTGCTTGACACCATTGAAGAGACAAAAGAGTTTATCAAGCGGTATCCACAGTCTGCTTATCGTCCCATGGTGGAGACTATTTTGACCAAAATGGAACTGGGCGAGTACTACTTAAAACAAGAAATTGCATCGTTGTATAAACGCATAGGCAAAGACGAGTCAGCAGCTGTTTATGAAGAACAACTTCAAAACACGCCACTTAAAGATGCCAATATGATCAAGCCGACATTACCGTGGTATCGCGCACTTTTTGAATAAACTAGATAAAGGAGGGAAGATTTTGCAACTCAGTGATTATAGTGCGTTTCCGGCCGCACTTCCTATTATCGTCGAAGATGATCTATTTTTATATCCGTTTATGATTTCACCACTTTTTTTAAACGATGAAGAAAATATTGCCGCAGCCAACGCTGCGCTAGAGCATAATTCGCTGGTGTTGGTAGCTTCGGCTAAACCTGGCGAAGAGGGCACTCGCGATTTTGATTCCATGTACAAAGCAGGGGTAATCGGCTCCATTATGCGTAAAGTTGCCTTGCCTGATGGCAGAGTTAAAGTACTTTTCCAAGGAATGACAAAAGGTCGCATTACTCAAGAGCTTGGCGTAAAGCCGCTTAAAGCCATGGTTGAGGTGTTGCACACAACTCGCGAAAATGAAAACAAGATTGATGCTATTTTGTCTATCATGCGTGAAAAAGTGCGTGTGCTTGCAGGTGTGAGTAACTATTTTCCACCAGATTTACTTAAAACTATTGAAGAAAATAGCGAAGTGGGACGTATTTGTGACTTGATTTCCAGTTCTATGCGCCTCAAAAAAGAGCAAGCCTACAAGCTTTTCATTGAAGAAAGCCTTGACGCACGCATGCTGCTTTTGGTGGATTATTTGATTGAAGAGATCGAATCAAGCAAACTACAGCGCGAAATCAAAACCAAAGTCCATTCACGTATTGAAAAAGTCAACAAAGAGTACTTTTTAAAAGAGCAACTCAAGCAGATACAACAAGAACTTGGTACGGACTCGCAGCGCGAAGAAGAGATTGCCGAATACCGTCAAAAACTCGAAGCAAAAAAGCCTTTTATGACCGAAGATGCAGTGAAAGAGATTGGCAAGCAAATCGACAAGCTTGCCCGCATGCATCCTGATTCTGCGGATGCAAATATGATTCAAAGTTATCTTGATTGGGTGATTGACA
The DNA here is from genome assembly GCA_014859645.1 of Campylobacterales bacterium. Classification (GTDB taxonomy): domain Bacteria; phylum Campylobacterota; class Campylobacteria; order Campylobacterales; family Campylobacteraceae; genus Sulfurospirillum_B. The sequence goes on along the minus strand of JACUTV010000070.1, from coordinate 8,759 downwards.
TCCCGTACGAATCCGTAGCCAAAGAGCGGCTAGACATCGCCGAAGTCAAGCGCCAATTAGACGTAGATCACTACTCACTCACCAAGCCAAAAGAGCGCATCGAAGAGTATTTTGCTGTAAAACAGCTCCTTGAAAAACGGGGCATCAAAGACAAGTCCAACAAAGGTGCCATCTTGTGTTTTGCAGGCCCTCCGGGCGTGGGTAAAACCTCACTGGCTAACTCCATCGCCAAAGCGTTAAAGCGCGAACTTGTGCGCATCGCTTTGGGTGGACTTGAAGATGTTAACGAACTTCGCGGTCACCGACGCACGTACATTGGTGCGATGCCAGGACGCATTATCCAAGGCCTGATTGAAGCTAAGCAAATGAATCCGGTAGTGGTGCTTGATGAGATCGACAAGGTCGCGCGCAGTTTCAGAGGTGACCCAACGGCGGTACTTTTAGAGGTGCTTGACCCCGAACAAAACAACAAATTTCGAGATTATTATCTCAACTTCAACATTGATTTGAGCAAGATTGTTTTTGTGGCTACGGCCAATGATGTGGGCTCCATTCCTGCACCCTTGCGTGACCGTATGGAATTTATCTTTCTAAGCTCTTATACGCCACAAGAAAAGTATGAGATAGCGAAAAAATACCTCATTCCTCAAGAGTTAAAAAAACACGGGCTAAAAAGCATCGAAGTCTCCATTGCTAGACCTGCTTTGCAAATGATTATTGCCAACTACACTAGAGAATCTGGGGTGCGAAATTTGCGCCGCCGTTTGGCGGACATTTTCCGAAAAGTGGCCAAGCAGTTGCTTTTAGATCCTAGCCAAGAAAAAATCTCTATCAGTGCAAAAAATCTCCCAGAATACCTCGAAAAACGGGTGTTTGAGATTGAAGCGACCGACAGAAAATCCCGCATTGGCCAAGTAAATGGCTTGGCGTGGACAAGTGTTGGCGGCGATGTGCTTAAAATCGAAGCTATCCGCATCCAAGGCAAAGGCGCTATGCAAATCACAGGTTCCTTGGGTGAGGTCATGAAAGAGTCTGCAAAGATTGCACTGAGCGTAGTCAAAGTGTTGATTGATGAGAAAAAACTCTCTATTCCGCAGGCCATCATTCCTCAAACCATCAAAGAAAAAGAAGACGCTTTCATTCCAGAAGCGAGTGAAATGTACCGCCGATTTGATGTGCATTTGCACGTGCCAGAAGGTGCAACGCCCAAAGATGGCCCAAGTGCGGGGATTACGATGGCGACAGCTATTGCTTCCATTCTTTCGGATAAAAAAGTGCGCAGTGATGTGGCAATGACGGGCGAGTTGACCCTGACAGGTAAGGTGTTGCCTATTGGTGGATTGAAAGAAAAACTCATTGCCGCCTTTAAGGCTAAGATTACTACCGCACTGATTCCAAAGAAAAATTACGAGCGCGACTTGGAAGAAATTCCCGATGAAGTAAAAGAGGCGTTAGAGCTGATTCCTGTGGAGCGGATTGAAGAAGTTTTAAAAATAGTGTTAGTTTAGCGGGTAAAAAAAGGAGGGGAGAAATACCCTCCTTTTTTGCTTTACATGTAAGGCTTAAAGAATCTCGAACGGGTTAGCAACAACACGTTTGCGGTCAACGATGTAGGGAACAATCGCTGCATGACGTGCGCGTTTGATAGCTGCTTCTACCATCTCTTGGTGTTTTTTGCAGTTGCCAGTTAGACGACGTGGCATGATTTTAAAACGCTCAGAAAGTGAGTGCTTCAAAAGTTTTGTATCTTTGTAATCGATAAACTCAATTTTTGCTTCGCAGTATTTGCAGTATTTTCGTGAATATTTACGTTTTTCAGCCATGGGATTTACCTTTGTATGGTTCTAAAATGGAATTTCGTCATCATTGATGTCGATTTCTGGATACGAAACGTTTCCAGAGCCTTTTTGCTGTTGTTGCCGTGGTGACATGTTTTGCTGGTCATTAGAATAACGTGGTTCACCATAAGAAGGTGACTCATCGTTACCATGGTCTGCTTGCCCTTGACCCTTGCTATCAAGCATTTGAAGTGCATCAACAGAAACCGTATGCTTGCTGCGTTTTGCGCCGCTTTGGTCTGTCCATTGATCAAGTTTCAAGCGCCCTTCGACGAGAATCTTGGATCCGCGCTTGAGGTACTGGTTGGCAATCTCCGCAGAACGGCCAAAAAAAGTGATGTCGATAAAGCATACCTCTTCTTTTTGTTCGCCTGTTTGACTTTTATACTTTCGGTTGGTGGCGATGGCTGTGTTGCACACGGCACTTCCACTAGGAAGGTAACGAAGTTCTGGGTCTCGGGTAAGATTTCCTGCTAAAATGACTTTGTTAAACATGCCTTCTCCTTTAGGGTATTAGGCCTCTTGGACTTCTGGAGCAACTTCTACGGTTTCTGCAGAAACTTCTGCAGAAACTTCTACCGTTTCTACAGGAGCCGCTACGGCTTCTGTAGTTTGGGCAGGTTTTGCTTCTTCTTTTTTACCTTTGGCTGCATTGGCAAGTTTTTCCCAGTGTGCAAGCTCTTTTTTCTTTTCAAATTTAACCGTCATGAATTTGATGATTTCTTCGTTGATGCGAATGATACGCTCAACTTCTTTAATCGCTGCAGTTGGGGCTGTAAAATAGACAACAAAATAAACGCCACGCTCAAACTTTTGCACTTCGTAGGCAAGGCGGCGTGTTCCCATTTCAAGTACAGAGGCAATCTCAGCTCCGTTTTTTTCTAAAACCTCTTTCATGAGGCCAACTTTTTGCTGTACTTCTTCCTCGGTAAGCGTAGGCTTCAGTACAAACAACAATTCGTAATGTCGCATGTGTTCTCCTTGTGGATATGTAGCTCTTTCAATAAGAGCAAGGAACCCTTAGTGGCTAAGAGTAAGCGGCGATTATATCTTAAAATAACTTAAGACTTTCCTAATCTTCTGATGAGGGATTGTACATGTAAAAGGGTTGAGAGTAAAAAGGCAGCTTTGTCGTAGTGGGTTTTTGTCTTTAGGGTGTGTTCGGCGTGAGTAAGAGCCTCCAAAAGGGCTTGGTAAAGGGAAAGAGGGAAACGCAAACTTTGGCTAGCGCGCTCTTTGGCAAGGTGCGGAGGCAACGGGTAGCCTAGGATTTCTTTGGCGTCAAAGTCTCCGTGAAGTTTGATGTAAAGGTGAAACGTAGACAACTGTACCAGATGATTTTGGATGGCGTTAAGGACACGCACTTCGTCAAACGCTCCAGATTCCACAAAGCTTTGGTAGTCAGGTTGTATCTCTTTGAGGGCAAGAAGTTTTGAGGCGAACTCTTCCACGCCCACTGTCCCCGCACCGTACACCAAGCGGTCGATGTCTGCTTTGGTGACTTCGCGTTCAAGGATGGAAAGCTTGTCAAATTCGCTGATGGCAAGGTTTAAATCTTCGTTGTGGGTTAAGTACAAGTGATTAAGTGCGTAGGATTGAATAGAAAGATTTTTAGTTTTGGCCATCTGTGACATGAATCCCATGGCTTCTGAAAGGGAAGGTTTAAAAAAGCGCGCAACATCAGCGCTGAGGGCTTTGGAAAAAGATTTTGCCATGGTTTTGACCTTGGCATCATCGCTGTAGCATTCCAAAAGCAAAAAACTGTTGGCGACATTGTGGCACAAGGTAATGAGGGTTTCAAGTTCTTGTTTAGGGAGCGCTTTATCGGTTTTGATGACCAACAGGTTTTTGTCGCCAAAAAGGGAAGATTGGGAGATGTGAGATTTGGCGGAGTGAAAATCGTACGCATCAAAATAAAAGACCAAAGGGTCATCTCCCGCGGTGTTCCAGTGCTTTAAAATAGCGGCGCCAAAGTGGGAAATCTGAAAATCACACATGCCATGTAAGAGTAAGGATTTTGGTAATTTGCCCGCATTTAGGGCGTTTTCAAGGTCACGTCGGTACATTAGGGGTCAAGCCTTTTGGTGACGCGCGCGTAAATTCGAGCACTGGGCAAATCAACCTCGACAATCATAACTTCCACGCGTTCTAACAGTTCAACATCATCATCCATGATAAACAACCGCGCACCCTGAATGGTGTCGTCAAGTCGCGCGATGATGGCTTTGTTCACATCGGTAATGATGGCCTTAAAGGTTTCTCTTAGGTGCGTCGCAGCCCAACGCGCAAACTTTCTGTCCATGTATTCCCACGCTACCTTGTCGCTTTCTCGCTCAAGTTCACTGACGCGCGCGCACAGCGTGTCGATGTCGGTTAACAAGTAACGGTGCAGTTTTTCGTCGTGGGTGAGTCCAGTTTTAAGCAAACGGTGGAGCAATAAGTCGCTGTAACGGCGAATGGGTGAAGTAAAGTGGGTGTACGTGTCAAACCCTAGGCCAAAATGGCCTTTGGATTCGGATTCGTACAGGGCGCGTTTTTGGCTTTTGATGATGAGTTTGTCCACATCTTCGCGCATGCCTAGAGCTCCCGCTTGTTCTTGAATGAGGCCGATGAGCTTAGGAAGGTCGGGGGAAAAGCTTACATGTAAGCCGATGGTCTCAAGATCAACAAGCAACTCTTCAATGCGTTCAAAGGAAGGGGCTTCGTGGTTACGAAAGATCCCTTTTTGGATGCGTTTGGCGGCCGCTTGGTTGGCTAAAAGCATACAATCTTCGATGAGCGAATGGGAAGGAGTTTCACTCTCAATGTGCGTGGCAACAAGGTTTTGTTGGGCGTCCACTTCCATGCGGGTGTCGTTACTGCGAAATTCAAATCCATCGTAAAGGCGTTTTTTGCGTACTTTAAAAATAGTGTCGCGCAAAGGCAAAAGCCATGCAAGAATGGGCTCATCTTCAGGGGTTTGTTGGCTAAAATCACCTGCTAAAAAACGGTCAACTTCGTCGTAAGTGAAGCGGCGCTTGGAGTGGATGATGCCATTGAAAAGCTCTTCGCTCTTTACATGTAAGGAAGTTTTATCTAACGTGATTTTAAAGCAAAAGGCCAACCTGTCTTCGTTGGGTTTAAGGGAGCAAATGTTTTCACTTAAGCTGCGCGGAAGCATGGGGATAGATTTGTGAGGAAAGTAGATGGAAAATCCCCGTTCTTTGGCTTCTTTGTCGGTAGGGCCAAAAGGAAAAACATACTCGCTCACATCGGCGATAGCGACGTACAAGACACAGTTTTCTTGGTCAAAATAGATAGCATCGTCAAAGTCTTTGGCATCGGGCGGGTCGATAGTACAAAAAGGCAGGTGTGTTACATCAAGACGTTCTGGGTAAAGGCTTTTGTCCACAGCCGTGCCGTGGGCTTTGGATTCGGCTTCCGCTTCGGGACTAAAAAACTCGGTTTTATTATACGAAGCGAGGCAGATTTTTTCATCTACCGTAGGGTCACTAAACACACCCAACACTTCCAAAATAGTGCCCGTTAGGGTGTCGATTTTTAGCACAGAACCCTCAGGGAGTTCTTTGAGGGATTTTTGACTTGCGGCCAAAGGGAAGGCGAGGCCAGTTTTTAGGTGCAAAGCGACGACGTGTTTTTGGACGGTTTTGGTGTAGACGATGGCAACGCCACTGGCACGTTTGAGGATGTAGACCACCTTGGCTTTGGGGCGTCCTTTGCGGATAGGAAGGCGTTTGGCAAGTACCAAGTCGCCCCGCATTGCCCCTTGCAAGTCTTTGGGCTCAATCATCAAATCCTTGCGCGCTAAGCCTGCTTCAAAAACCTCTAAAAACCCTGTACCGCTAGAGGCAACATCCACTTTTCCCACGCGAAAAGCACTATCGAGTTTGTAGGAGTTTTTGGTAAAAGTACATGCTTTAAGGCGCATGAGTTCGGTAATGAGGGCAAGTTGGTCTTTGGTGAGGGTGGCGCTATCCACCCCTTCGGTTAACGCAAGTAGAAATGATTTCACACAGTCACTTTTTGGATGGCTTCGTCAAAAAGGATTGGGTCGAATCCGTACATATCCACGAGCGCCTTGGCGTTTTGAGTGGAAATGAGTGAGAGTTGGTCAAAAACATTGACGGAGGTTTTGACCACATGCAGTGCGCGCGCCAAGGGTTGAATGGCGATTGGTGCATTGTCTACATTGTTAGAAAAACGAATAGCGTCTACAAGCTCTGCTTCAAGGTTCCATTGTTCAAAAATTTTCGCAGTTACTTCTTCGCTAGTGATGCCGTAGGTGTTATACTCCAGCATGGAGAGCTCTGGGAGCGTGCGAATGGTTTTAATGTTTGCCAAAAAAGGCGCATAAGCGTTTTTATCCATGAGAATGTTGGCAAGGACGACTTTACCTACTTCCATCAAAAAAGAAGCAGGCAGCAGGATGTCTAGCAAGGAGTGGTCTACTTTGGTGTACCAGTTGAACATGAGCGCACTTTGGTAGGTGCTGATTTCTAAAAACCGACCATTGGTGATGTTGTAAGGCGTGAGGTTGATTTTCATGCTTTGTTTGATGGCGCTTGAGAGGGCAAATCCACGCACGGTTGCCATGCCAAAAAGCGAGATGGCGTGGGAGATATTTTTGATTTCACGGCTAAATCCATACAAGGGCGAGTTGGAAGATTTGAGAATATTGGCGGTTAGCATGGGGTCACTTTCTACTACTTTAACCAAATCATTCAAAGAACTGTTTTTGTCGGTACAGATGCGTTGAATTTTGAGAATGGTGTCATCAAGCGGAGGAAGGGACTTGATTTTTTTTAAAATGGTTTCATCCATGGTGTCGCCTTGTGGTGAAATGAAGTTTACAATGGCCTGATTCTAGCCAAAAATAGCTTAAAACGCTTTACATGTAAGGCTATAAAAAGTGCTAATGCTAGGGAGCAAGGCGTGCAAGTGACCACTTTTTTTCATGGTACGTGTATTCAAAGCGGTCGTGCAAACGGTCGCCGCCCCCTTGCCAAAACTCAAAAGAGGTGGGAAAAAGTTTGTATCCGCCCCAAAAATCAGGCAAAGGTACTTCGCCCTTAGCAAATTTAGCTTTAAGCTGTGCAAATTTGGCTTCCAGTAAAGAGCGTGAGCTGATAACCGTGCTCTGATTTGAAACCCATGCACCCAGTTGACTGCCGTGAGGTCTGGAAAGGAAATAGCGCAAGGATTCGGCGCGGGAAATTTTCTCTACATGCCCACAAATTTCCACTTGGCGCTCTTGTCCTAGCCACGCAAAATGCACCGCCGCGTGAGGATTATGAGCCAAATCTTGCGCTTTTTTACTGGTGTAGTTAGAAAAAAAGACAAACCCCTCTGTGTCAAAATACTTTAGTAGTACGGTGCGCACGGTAGGTTTGCCCTGGGTGTCCACGGTAGCAAGGGTCATGGCATTGGGTTCTAAAAGGGGTTTGGCATCCTCAAACCAGGCGTGAAATTGCACAAAGGGGTTGGGGTTTAAATCCTCTACATGTAAAGAGGCAGAAGTGTACTCTTTGCGCATCGTAAAAAGATTTTTTTTCATGCATCCTACTTGTATAAAAGACGTAAAAAAGCAAGGCCAAAAAGCCCAAGAGCAAGCCCGTAAAGCGTAGGGTCATACAGTAAGACACCCAAAGCGCCAAGGCTTAACCATAGGGTAATTTGCGCCTCTTTGACGTAAGTTTTGACTTCGCGGCCAAGCCAGTGCAGTTGGTCATTGGAAAGCTCTACGCGCACCTCGCCTTGGGCGATTTTTTTCATGGCGGTCTTGGTGTCTTGGACTACAAAGGGCAAATCCTTGACCTGTTCGATGATGGTTTCTAAAATAGAATCCTTGGCCCCTAAAGCGCGCGGGAGGTTTTGAAGCAAGAGAGGCAAAATATCTTTGACGCCATTAAAATTAGGAATGTAGGTGGTGCCAAGCCCTTCGATGATGGCGCTGACGCGCAAAATATAAATGGCATCACTGGGGAGTTTAAAAGGAAGATTTCGGGTGCCCTCAAGCACATGAAAGGCCAAATCTTGCATGGATTCGTTGCTAAGATTGTCGTTGGAAAAGATTGCAAACATCTTAGAAGTAAACTCCGCCAACTCTGCCGTAGGCGCTTCGTAAGCCACGGTACCTAGGCGCTTACACGCGTTAATGTAGAGCTCATAATCTTGCGTATTAGCCGCTTTTAAAAGCTCAATAATAGCAATGCGTGTATTGCTTGGAACGGTTTTTACCATTCCAAAATCGAGAAAAATGAGCTCCCCTTGGGCGCTAACAAGCACGTTTCCAGGATGGGGATCGGCATGAAAAAATCCTTTGATGAGCATCTGTTCCACGTAAAAAGTTACCAAGGTTTGAATGATGGGTTTGAAGTTTATTTTGTGGGCTAAAAGTGCTGTTTTATCGTCAAACCGAAAGCCTTCCTCAAAGCTCATTACCAAGGCTTCATCGGTGCAGTACTCGGGGTAGGGGGTTGGAAAACGCACACCACTGTCTTTGTAGGTGCTGGCAAATTTTTGGAGGTTTTGCAGTTCATTAGTGAGACTAACTTCTTGGAGAATCATTTTGGAAAACTCTTGGATTACCGCTTCGATGGAGTTTTTTGTATGGGAAGAAAAAAGCGGGCGAAACAGACGATTAAAGGCGGTTAAAATAAAAATATCAGCCCGTACTTGCATCTTAATGCCTACACGCAAAAGTTTTACCGCTACTTTTTCACCCGAATGCAGCCACGCACTGTGGACTTGCCCAATAGAAGCCGAGGCAATAGGCGCTATGTCAAAGCGTGCAAAGGTTTCAGGAGCAACGCGCGAAAAGACTTTTTCAAAGGCGCTTTTAGGCATAGGCGGAAGTTCATCATGTAGCTTTTTTAGTTCATGCAAGTACTCGGGCGTAAAAAAATCCGCACGGGTGGCTAG
>JACUTV010000069.1 GCA_014859645.1 Campylobacterales bacterium | reverse complement strand
CTGTGCAGGCATGGCGGCGAAGAGTTTGTCTTGCTTTTGCCCGAAACAAATCTCCAAGGAGCAGTCAAAATCGCCGAGTCTTTGCGGCTAGAGTTTCAAAACCACACCTACGCACTTGGTGAAACAAACATACACTTTACCGCCAGTTTTGGCGTAAGCACCCTAGACATTGGGCTAGCATCCACCCTAGAAGAAGGCATCAAAAGAGCAGACGATGCGCTGTACCGAGCAAAAAGATTGGGCAAAAATAAGGTAGAGGTTGGCTAACCTTTACATGTAAGCCCGAAACTACTTAAAATCACACCCGTTTACATATCCCTCAAGCTAAGCCCGTGATACTCCACTTTGTAGCCGTTAAATTTATCCAACAGCTTTGAAGATTTTTGTTTTAGGGCGTTTAAGTCTATTTTTTTCTCGTTTAATTTCACCTCATAAAAGGCGAGTTTTTTATCAAGCTCATCTATGGCGACGATGTCGATTTCATTGTGGTTGCCACGTTCCCAGTAAGTGCCAATGTGTGAAAAGGTTTCACTAGCTTTCATCATCTGAATGAAATATTTCTCCAAAAATCTACCGCTGTAAACGTCAAAGTCTCTTTTGACAATCTCTTTGACAAAGGCGTAGTTTTCGATTTCGATAGCACTTTTGTATTTGTAAATAAACCGAAACCAAAAATTAAAATAATTGTCGATGATTTCATATTTGAGGGTTCGGCTTCCTTCTTTGGCGAGGATTGGCTTCACTTTTTGTATCAGTGTGTACTCGTTTTCTAGTCTGTCGAGGTAGCCGCCCACGTTTTTGCCTAGGATGGATTCCATTTCGGTGCGCGCGGTTTTTGAGTTTGCGATGAGGCTAAGGATGGAAAAATAAGTTGTGTATTCTTTGCCAAACTCTTCGATAAGCAGGTTTTTTCCCTCTTCCAAAAAGAGTGAAAATTCGTCAAATATCGCTTCAAGTTGCCTCTCAAACGTGTAGGCTTTTTTGTCTACAAACAGTTCAACATATTTCGCCACTCCCCCTGTAAAAATGTAAAAGCTGAGCAAGTCTTTTGGCCTAAAGCTTGGGTGGTGTTCGTGCAAAATCTCTTTAAGCGTAGCGACACTAAAACTTTTGAGGTGGATTTTGTTATCAGCCCTTCCAAAAAGAGGCTCTTTTTTGTCCTCAAAAATCCGCTTCATTAGACTGTAGATGGAGCCGCACAAGATGAGGTTTACCTTGGTGGTGTCCTTGTAAGTATCCCAAATGTTTTGCATGTCGCTATAGAGGGAACTGTTGATGGTCAAAAACTCTTGAAATTCATCAATCACAAGGGTGAAATGCCTGTGTTGGCCTAGTTGCATGAGGTACTCAAAGAGATTTTTAAAATTTCTAAATTCGCCCAAAAGCTTGATATTTAGCGCGTTTGAAACAATTCCCACAAACTCTTCACACAACATCGCTTCATCTTTTTTAGAGACAAAAAGATAGACCTTTTTTGCGTAGGCTTCCTTGATGAGCTTGGTTTTGCCAATCCTTCTCCTGCCCACAATAAAGGTCATTTTCGACCTTATTTGTGAGGCTTGTTCTATGTGGTGAAGGTTTGCAAGTTCTTTTTGACGATTGTAAAATTTCATAAATTCTCTTTCTATAGCAATATAAGTTACAGTAATCTATGTTACTATAGAAATTCTTAAAGGAAAGCAAATCTCTTTACATGTAAGCCCGAAACTACTTAAAATCACACCCGTTTTCGTGGTCGTTCACCATCCCGCACGCTTGCATGAAGGCGTAGATAGTCACGGAACCTACGAACTTGAAGCCCCGCTTTTTAAGGTCACGAGTGAGCGCGTCGGAGAGGGGCGAAGTGGTAGGGGCGGTTTTGTAATCAGGCACGTCGTTGAGGATGGGGGTGTGGTTTACGAAACTCCAAAAGTACTCATCTAACGAGCCAAACTCTTGTCTGATGTCCAAAAGTAGCGTGGCGTTGTGGATGATAGCTTCGATTTTCTTGGGGTGTTTGATGACCTCCATTTGCAAAATCCGCTCTGCATCCTTACATGTAAAGCCCGCCACCACGTCCAAATCAAACCCCGCAAAAGCTTCACGGTACGCTTCGCGCTTTTTCAGTACCGTCAACCAACTAAGACCCGCCGCTTGGGTTTCGAGGCTAAAAAGCTCAAAGAGAGAGCGCTCCTCATGTAGCGGCTTTCCCCACTCAAGGTCATGGTACGCCTCGTACGTCGCATCCCCTGTTTTTACCCAACCACATCGCATGAATACTCCTTTTTTGTGAAAGTATAGCGCAGGAAAACCCGCTATGGCTAAGAGTATTCAAACTGAAATTTGACTACCATGCACAAAACTAACACAAAGGAACCTCTCATGACCATTCTCGTTACTGGAGCCGCGGGGCTTATTGGCCAGAGTATCGCTCGTGCGTTGGTGGGCGAGGGGTACGAGGTGCTAGGGGTAGACATCGCGCCAAATGTAGCGGAAGTGTTGGAACCTTTACATGTAAGGCCTTTACATGTAAACCTTTTTGACATCGAAGCCTCGTTGCGCGCCATCGACGAAGCCCTAAACGATGCGCCTTTAGTGGGACTGGTGAACAACGCGGCGCGCATGCAACACGACCAGAACCTTTTGTGGCAAGAGTTTGAAGCCATGCTTCGGGTCAATCTCACCGTTCCTTATGCTTTGTCTCAACACCTGTTTCCACGGCTAAAAGCCACCAAAGGTGCCATTGTCAACATCGCCTCTACCCGCGCGCACATGAGCGAACCTCGTACTGAGGGCTACAGCGCGTCAAAAGGGGGCTTGCTCTCACTCACCCACGCACATGCGGCCACCTTTGCGCCTCACGTGCGGGTCAATGCCATCTCTCCAGGGTGGATCGCCCCACCTAACGCCCCTCACACACAAGCTGACCATGCCCAACACTGGAGCGGTCGTGTGGGCGTGCCCGAAGACATCGCCCAGCTGTGTGTTTACTTGCTTGGCCCAAAAGCGGGCTTTATCACAGGCGCCGAATTCGTGGCCGATGGGGGCATGACACGCACGATGCTTTACGTGTAATCTCTCCGCAATACTTCCGTGCTAGAGTTGCCTTTATTTTGCAAAGGAAAGGCATGGCGAAGATTACAGGTGTCATTTGCGACTGGGCAGGAACAACGGTAGATTTTGGTTCGCTTTCCCCCGTAGCGGCGTTCGCGAAAGCGTTTGAGGCATACGGCCATACCGTGAGTTTTGAGGAAATCCGCACCTACATGGGCATGCTCAAATACGACCACACCTTGGCCTTGCTCGAACACACCAAAGAGCGTTTTAGAGCCTCTTTTGGCCGCTTGCCCGCGCCAGAAGATGCCAAGGCGATTTATGGCACGTTTGAAACAGCACTGTTTGAAACCCTAGCAGATTATGCGGTGCCCATCAAAGGCGCTGTGGCGTTCGCGCAGTTTTTACACGAAGAGAAAATCCACCTAGGCTCTACCACAGGCTACACGCCGCAGATGATGGAGATTGTCGCGCCCGAAGCCGCCAAGCACGGGTTCATGCCCGCAGCCATCATCGCCCCAAGAAAGGGCCTTCTTGGCCGCCCACACCCCTACCTCATCTACCAAAACGCCATCATGCTAGGGTGTTACCCCTTGTGGCGCGTGGTCAAGATTGGCGATACGGTGAGCGACATGCAAGAGGGACGCAACGCAGGATGTTGGTGCGTGGGCGTGAGCGTGAGTGGCAACGAAATGGGCCTTAGCGAAGCGGACGTGGCGGCGCTAGATACCCCAACCTACGAAACCAAAAAAGCCCGCGCCGTGCAAACCCTAGAAACCGCGGGGGCGCACCTTGTGATTGATGGCATTTGGCACGCAAAAGAAGCGATAGAACGGATTGAGCGGTGGATTCAAGAGGGCCATTTGCCCCACGAAACAAAGGAAACCCTATGCAACTAAACCTTCCCCTAGATAACCCTTACATTCTCCTCACTCCTGGCCCTTTAAGTACCACTCGAACCGTCCGCGCGGCCATGCTCAAAGACTGGTGCACGTGGGATAGCGAGTACAACGCCCTCGTCCAAGCCATCCGCTACCAGCTGTGTTCCTTGGCGTCTACCATCGCGCCAGACATGTTTACCGCAGTCCTTATGCAAGGCAGTGGCACCTTTAGTGTCGAATCAGCCCTAGGCACGCTCATGCCCAAAAACAGCGGCAAAATTCTCATCCTCAGCAACGGCGCATACGGTGAACGCATGGGAGAGATTTGCACGTATGCGGGTATTTCTCACACCCTGTTGCGCTCCAAAGAGACAGAACCCATCACGTCTGAAGCTGTTGAAAATGCTCTTAAACAAGACCCCGCGTTCACCGCCGTAGCGGTCGTGCACTGCGAAACCACCACAGGTATGCTCAACCCCATCGACACCATCGGCGCGGTCGTCAAAGAACACGGCAAGCTTTTTATGGTTGATGCCATGAGCAGTTTTGGAGGGATTCCCCTTGACATGCAAGATGTGGAAATCGACGTGCTTGTGAGCAGTGCCAACAAATGCATCCAAGGGGTGCCAGGCTTTGGATTCATCCTTTTTCGCCGCGACGTACTCCTTACATGTAAAGGCAACGCGCGCTCACTGAGTCTCGATGCATACGCCCAGTGGGAAGAGATGGAACACGGCGGTGGCAAATGGCGGTTTACTTCCCCAACCCACGTGGTACGCGCCTTTAAAGAAGCCTTGGATGAGCTTTCCAAAGAAGGAGGCGTGAGTGCCAGACACGCGCGCTACGACGATAACCACAGGATTTTAGTAGAAGGCATGGAGGCCCTAGGGTTTGTGTGTGTTTTGCCTCCCGCGCTACAAAGTCCCATCATCACGAGTTTTTATAGCCCCAAAAGCCCTAAGTATGAATTTAAAACCTTCTACAACGCCCTCAAGCGGGCAGGCTTTGTTATTTACCCAGGCAAGATTTCAGCGGCAGAAAGCTTCCGCATCGGCACTATCGGCCATGTTTTTCCTATCGATATGCGTCGCCTTCTCGAAGCCATCACCCACGCCAAAACGTGGTAAACGCCCAAACCCTCGCCACCCTTGGCTTTGGCCTTGTGGTGGTGGCTTACCTTGCCCAACTGCACAAAACCTACACCCGCAAACAAAGCGAAGGTATTTCCCTCAACGGCTACCTCGTAACCTTTGTGAACCTCCTAGGCTACATTGCGTGGAGCAAGGGGAGTATCGGCGGGTTTAAGCTCATCGAACTGGGCCTACATGTAACGACCCTTGGGCTCATCCTTTTGCACGCACCCCGCACCAAATTGGACACCAAAAGCCTTGGAGTATTTGTGGCCGCGTTTATCGGCTCACTCTTGCTTGTCGGCGGCCTCGCCCAAGCCCACAAAAGCTACACCCACCCCAACACCACCGCGGTGAGCCTTCTTCATTACCTCGCTCTTTTTGTGGCAAACATCCTCTACCTTTGGGTTGCCTTTTTAGAACACGAACGGGGCAATGTGTTTGCAGGACTCCTGGTCACCAACCTCTTTTACATGTACATTTTGCGCCAAGGCATAACCAAACGGTTACAGTAATCCTTTGGCAATAAACCCCCAATACAATTCCTGTTACTACTATTCTCAAGGAGTTTTGCATGGTAACATCACGATGGGTTGTCTTGGCGGCTTCCGCCTTGCTCGCCACTAGCTTAAGCGCTAAAAGTTTGACGGTCTACACCGCCTTAGAAGCCGACCAATACCCTGTGTACCTCAAAGGGTTTCAAAAAGCTCACCCAGACATCGACGTGAAAGTGGTGCGTGACTCTACGGGTATCGTCACGGCGAAGCTTTTGGCTGAGCGTAACAACCCCCAAGCAGACGTAGTGTGGGGCACCGCCGCCACAAGCCTCGTGCTGTTGGAGCAATACGACATGCTTCACCCTTACGCACCTAAAGAAATCAACAACATTTTGCCCAAATTTAAAGACACCAAAACCCCACCTGCTTGGGTTGGCAACGACGTCTGGGGAAGCGCGGTGTGCTTTAACGAAGTGGAAGCTAAAAAACACGGCCTTCCTTTGCCCACAAGTTGGGAAGATTTGGCGAAACCCATTTACAAAGGCCACGTTGTCATGCCAAACCCTGCAAGTTCTGGCACAGGGTTTTTGGACGTGACGGCATGGTTAAGGATTTTTGGAGAAGAAAAAGGGTGGGATTACATGGACAGATTGCATGAAAACATCGCCCAATACACCCACTCAGGTTCAAAGCCTTGTAAAATGGCCGCGGCGGGCGAATTTGCCATTGGCATTAGCTTTGAATACCGTGCCGCCAAATCCAAATCCGCAGGCGCACCAATCGCCATTGTATACCCTAAAGAAGGCTTAGGATGGGACTTGGAAGCGACGGCCATCATCAAAGGCACCAAAAACCTTGACGCGGCTAAAACCTTCGTAGACTGGGCTACTGGCAAAGACGCCAACGCCTTGTACGCGGATAATTTCGCCGTGGTTGCCTACAAAGGCATGAGCAAAAAGGTGGAACACATTCCTGATAACTACGAATCCATGCTCATCAAAAACGACTTTGCATGGTCTGCTAAAAACCGCGAAGCCATCCTCAAAGAGTGGTCAAAACGCTACGAGTCAAAATCTGAACCTAAAAAATAGACGTACATGTAAGGGGTTGCAAGACCCCTTATCTTAAAGGAATTGTGTGCAAGAAGTAGCACTGAAAATCAAAAATGTCAAAAAAACCTTTGGGGATTTTACTGCCCTTGAAGGGATTGATTTAGAAATCATGAAAGGCGAATTGGTCTGTTTTTTGGGGCCTTCTGGTTGTGGCAAAACCACGTTACTACGCGTGATTGCAGGCCTTGAAGAGTGCGACAAGGGGGAGATACTCCAGTATGGAAAACCCATCACCCATTTGCCTCCTGCTAAGCGAGATTATGGGATTGTCTTTCAAAGTTACGCCCTTTTCCCTAACCTCACCGTAGCCAAAAACATCAGTTACGGCCTTAAAAAACAAGAGTTTCCCAAAAAAGAGATCAAGCGCAAAGTTAAAGAACTGCTCGCCTTGGTGGGATTAGAAGGCAGTGAAGAAAAATACCCCAGTGAACTTAGCGGCGGCCAACAACAGCGCGTCGCTTTTGCGCGGGCTATCGCGACCAATCCTGCGTTGCTACTCCTTGATGAACCCCTCTCAGCCTTGGACGCAAGGGTGCGCGAACACTTGCGTCAAGAGATTCGTGAGCTTCAAAAAAACATCGGCGTGACGACTATCATGGTCACCCACGACCAAGAAGAAGCCCTAAGCATCGCCGATAAAATCGTCGTCATGAACCACGGCACCATTGAACAAATCGGCACGCCTTTGGAGATTTACCACCGTCCTAACAGTCTGTTTGTGGCGGACTTTGTGGGCAAGATTAACCTCATCGAAGGCTTACATGTAGGCAACGGCATCTTTGAATGCGGCAAACTGCGTCTCGAAGCCAAAGTAGGGGAAAATACCCCCACCAAAGAGGGCAAACTCTTGGTGCGTCCTGAAGACATTAAACTCTCTCCCGAACCTGCTACTTGCGAAAACATCCTAGAAGGAGACGTGCTTAAAGTGACGTTCTTGGGCAGTTTTTGCCGCCTTGAAATGTCCATCAAAGGCTTGCTCGAAGACCGTTTAATCGTAGACGTTTCCCACAAAAACCTTCTCAAGCACGCCATCGGTGAGGGCAGTTTGCTCAAAATCGGTATCGCTAGCGAAGATTTATGTTACCTAGGCGCATGATGGGTGCGACGTTTGATAGCACCAAAGTGCTTTTTTACGGGGTGATTCTCGTCGTCGGGCTTTTTTTGACCCTCTTTGTGTTACTCCCTTTAGCGGACATTTTACTCAAAAGCTTTCAAGATGCTTCGGGTGCGTGGGTGTGGCTAGATAACTTCTATTACTACCTCTCCCAGTCCCATTCAAGAATGCTCATCAAAAACTCCCTCTTTGTGGCAGGTCTTAGCACGCTCATTGTGATTCCCGTGGCATTTACCTTCGCCTACGCCATCACGCGCACCCTCATGCCCCTCAAACCTGTGATCCGCTACATCGCGCTCATTCCCTTGCTCGCCCCTTCTTTATTGCCTGCCATTTCGTTCATCTACATCTTTGGCAACCAAGGTTTTTTGAAAAGCTGGATGGGTGGGGGAAGCATTTACGGAGTGTGGGGTGTGATTATGGGAGAGTGTTTTTACGTCTTTCCTCACGCGCTCATGATTCTCATCACCGCCCTTGGACTCTCCGACGCAAGGCTCTACGAAGCGGCCCAAAGCATGGGGGCAGGCAAGTTCAAGCAATTCATGAGCATCACCTTGCCTAGTGCCAAATACGGCCTCATTTCAGCCATGTTGGTGACCTTTACCCTCGTGATTACCGACTTTGGCGTGCCAAAAGTCATCGGCGGAGATTTTGGCTTATTGGCCACGGAAATTTACAAGCAAGTCATCGGTCAGCAAAACTTTGAATTAGGAGCCACGGTGGGGGTTTTGCTCCTCATCCCTTCCGTCATCACCTTTGCAGTGGACGCGTTGATTCAGAAAAAACAGCGTGCCAGTTTAAGTGCCAAATCCGTCGCCTACCGCCCCAAAAAATGGGCCTTGCGCGACCTTGGGATGTTGGGCTTTACCCTCGTAGTGTGCGCACTTTTAGTGGGGATTTTGGGTGTGGCGGTGTACGCGTCTTTTGTCAAATTTTGGCCTTACAACCTAGACTTGGTGCTTAGCCACTACAACTTCGACATGATGGACGGAGGCGGGTGGAATTCCTACTACAACAGCCTTAAACTCGCGACCTTGGTGGCCGTATTTGGCACGATGATTGTCTTTGTGAGTGCCTACGTGGTGGAGCGAAGTAAGGTTGCAAGACCCGCTATCGCTGCTATCAAAATGCTAGCCCTTTTGCCCATGGCGGTGCCTGGACTCGTGCTTGGCCTTGGGTACATTTTCTTTTTTAACCACCCCGATAATCCCCTTGGCTTTATGTACCAAACCCTCTCCATCTTGGTGGTGTGTACCATCGCGCACTTTTTTACGCCCAGTTTCATCACCGCCACGACGACCCTTAAACAAATCGACCGCGAGTTTGAAGATGTGGGCGAATCCATGAGCGTCCCTTTTTACATCACCTTTTTTCGCGTCACGGTGCCCATCTCCGTTCCTTCCATCATCGAAATCACCCGCTACTTTTTCGTCAACGCCATGACAACGGTTTCCGCAGTTGTGTTTCTCTACTCACCCGACACTACCCTAGCGGCTGTGGCGGTACTCAACATGGACGAGGCTGGAGACATCAGTGCCGCGGCGGCCATGGCAACCCTCATCGTCGCCACGTCGTTTGTCGCCACCATGGGTTTTGCCCTGCTTTCGCGCGGCGTCGTCAAAGCCACCCAATCCTGGCGCATAGGGCGTTAAAAAAGCCTTACATGTAAAGGATTTTCGTTACCTTTCCCGCTCTTTTGGCGCGCTTAGCTTGGGGTGCAAAGCGAGGCTGATGTTGTTCTTAAACAGTTGCGCGTAGGCGGTGTGGTGGTTGAGGGTTTCGTACGCGTCGCACAGCCCCTTTCCTTGTTGGATGCACTCTTTGAGGATTTTCATCACTGCCGTTGCGTCTTCGGGGTTGATGTGGACGGGGGCTTCGGGGCCGAAGGTAAAGTGTCGATGGATTTTTTCGATGAGCTTTTGGTTTCGCACTTCAATGAACACGGACTCCAACGGTGCTTTGAAAAACATCACGCCATTTTTGATGTTGATGGACGTGTAGGCGGTGTCAAGGCCGTAGATTTTCCTCGAATAGGAGTCAAAAAAATAGAGCCGTTTGTTGTAGTTTTCGTGAAAATTTTGAATCATCAGTTCTAAGATTTGCACCTTTTGGGCTTGGGTGTAAAAATTGCCAATCTCTGAAAAACAAAAACTCAACAAGGATTTGATGCTGTACCACTCAGTGGTGTGAAAAGCGTAGGAGAGCATCTTTTGGATGCGTTCTTTTTTAAACGCTTCGATTTCAAGGGAGCTTTGGGTGCGGTAGACCCTTGGAACGGTGGTGTCGCGGTACATGGGGCCGGGAAATTGAGGGTGGATGACAAAACGCTCTTTGTCTTCGTGGGAGAGGATGTATTTGAGTCCGCCAAGGTAGCCCTCGTCGATGATTTTTATCTCTTCTTTGGGGATGGCGGTGAGCAGTTCCGCAAACTCTTTTCCCTGGCACTCTTCGTCCCAAATGCGCGAAGGGTAGCGAAAAAAAGTAGCGATTTTCTCTAGCACATCGGCGTTGGGCTCTTTTTGCACTAGTTTGTCAATCCACGCCGTTACGGTTCTTCGGTCTTTGCCAATCACCTCGGCAAATTTAGAGATGCTCAGTTGCGAACGTTGGTAGACCGCCACGATTTTTTCCACAGCACTTTTGCCCATCGCCTCTCCTTTTTTCAAAACCTCACCGGCGATAATTGTACAGTTTTAGTACATAAAGTACAACACTGGGGCAAAACTCTTTACATGTATAAAAACTGTCAACGCGCCCGCATTCTTGTACCACCACGTTGGAGTAACTTCTTATATAATCTTCCAAAGACCATCACAAAGGCAGAACAATGGGCGAAATTTACGACGCGGAATATGCCGCATCCATCAAAGACCCCGAAGCATTTTGGGCGCAAGCGGCAACGAAGGTACATTGGTATCACCAATGGGACAAGGTGTTAGACGTGGTCAACGGCCATTACCGTTGGTTTGTGGGCGGGTGCATGAACACGTGTTACAACGCGCTAGACTTACATGTAGACCACGGCAGGGCTGACCAACTGGCCCTCATCTTTGACTCGCCCGTGACGGACACGAAAAAAAGCTACACCTACCGCCAACTACGCGACCGCGTGGCCAAGGCCGCAGGGATGCTCGTGAGCAAGGGCGTAGTGAAGGGCGATCGGGTGGTTATCTACATGCCCATGATTCCAGAAGCGCTCATCGGGATGCTAGCGTGCGCTAGGATCGGGGCGATTCACTCAGTGGTGTTTGGTGGCTTTGCGGCCCACGAACTGGCCACGCGCATCGAAGACGCAAAACCACGGGTCATCATGAGTGCGAGTTGTGGCATCGAAGTGAGCCGCGTCATTCACTACAAACCCTTACTGGATGAAGCCATCAAAAAATCCAGCCACAAACCCACCACGTGTTTCATTTGGCAACGCCCCCAAAAACGCGCCAATATGCTACCGTGGCGGGATGTGGATTGGGAAGAGGAAGAAGAAAAATCCAGCCCTGTGGATTGTGTCCCCGTGGATGCCATCGACCCTCTTTATATTCTCTATACTTCAGGCACCACAGGCAAGCCCAAAGGGGTCATCCGAAGTAACGGCGGTCACTCTGTGGCCATGAAATGGTCCATGGACAATGTCTACAACGCCAAAGCGGGCGACGTGTTTTTCGCCGCTAGCGACGTGGGATGGGTTGTGGGCCACTCCTACATCGTGTACGGCCCCTTAATGAACGGATGCACCACCATCGTGTACGAGGGAAAACCCGTGCGCACCCCTAATCCTGGCGCGTTTTGGCGGGTGTGTGCTGAACACAAGGTGAACGTGCTCTTTGCCGCCCCTACGGCTTTTCGGGCCATTCGCAAAGAAGACCCAAAGGGCGAGTGGGCACAAAAATACGACTTAACGGCCCTGCATACCATCTTTATGGCAGGAGAGCGTTGCGACTCTCCGACCCTAGAATGGACACAAGCCGTGACGGGAAAACCCGTCATCGACCACTGGTGGCAAACAGAAACGGGGTGGCCCATCGCGGCAAACCCCATGGGACTTGACCCCATGAAAGTCAAACCCGGTAGCCCCACCAAGCCCATGCCCGGTTTTAACCTCAAAGTCTTAGATGAACAAGGCAAAGAGTGCAAGGCGGGAAAACTTGGCAACCT
>JACUTV010000068.1 GCA_014859645.1 Campylobacterales bacterium | reverse complement strand
CATCCAAAGGATTTCAACAGCCGCTCTTGTTCGCTTGTTTCCACCCCTTCGGCCAATACATAAAGTTCGAGATTTTTCCCGATGGTGATGATATTTTGAATCATCTTTTGCGCGGTCACGTCATCCAAAAGGGTGTCGATAAAGCTTTTGTCAATCTTTAGTTCATCAATCGGCAGGGTGCGAAGCATATTTAAAGACGAATACCCCGTCCCAAAATCGTCCATAGAGATGCCCAATCCCATGTCTCGCACTTTGTGCAACAAGGGTAAAACATACTCCATATCTTCGATAAACAAGCTTTCTGTAATCTCTAAACACAGTGAAACATGCTCAAGTTGATGCCGACTTGTCTCACGGGCAAGCTGTTCTAAAAAGTCTTTTTCCATGAATTGCCTCACGGAAATATTGATAGAAATTTGAAAAGAAATCCCCAATTCATCTTGCAAGCGCTTCATTTCTCCCAAAGTTGTTGAGAGGATAAACTGCCCAAGTCGTGGCATAATGCCCGCCGCCTCGGCGATCGGGATAAATTCCCCAGGCGGCACAAGCCCAAGCTTAGGATGCTCCCATCGCACCAAGGCTTCCACGCCGTACAGATGCCCGCTTGCATCAAACTGAGGCTGGTAGACCATGAAAAACTCATGATTATCAAGGGATTTGCGCAAAGCTTGTTCGATGCTGATGCGTCCAAGGTAGCTCTCTTGCATAGAAGGTGAAAAAAGCCGAACGCTGTTTTTGTATTTTTTAGCCTCATGCATGGCGATGTCAGAAGCCCGCAACAGCGCATCTAACGTTGTGCCGTGTTCGGGGTATTTGGCAATGCCCACACTCGCCCCGATGATAAAACTCAGCTCATCCACATGGTACGCCAAGGCGTTTTCCCTCAAAATACTCTCCGCGTGCTCCACGATTTCTTGGGGGTTTGTTCGGCGGGTTAGGATGATAAACTCATCGCCCCCTTGGCGTACAACCACGCTGTCTTTTCGCACCATGCGCAAAATACGTTTGGAAAACTCCACCAGCAACACGTCTCCATAGTAATGCCCAAAGCTATCGTTGATGTCCTTAAAATGGTCCATGTCAAGATAATACAAACTAAAAGGGGGCGCGCCCTCGTAAATCCAATGGCGTATCTCTTGTTTGAGGTAGCTACGATTAGGAAGAGCGGTTAACTCATCGTGGGTTGCTTGATAGATGAGGTCATTGCGTCTTTGTTTTTCAGCCGTTGCGATGATTTTGAAAAACACAAACAAAACACTATGCACCACAAGAAAGACAAAGAGGAACACAAAAAAACTCTCAAAAAATTCTTTCACAAGTTGCCCATGATCAATCCTGGAAATTACCCAAAGCTCATAACGCGGATCATATTTGATGGCGATTTGTTCCAAGATTCCCTCAGGGCCAAGCGCCTCTACTAGATAAATGTGGCGATCTGTTTTAATGCTCTTAAGAGAAACACCGTACGTTCGCATAATTTCTTCAGTGATTCCCTCCAAAAACGCCTCAGAAACAGGAGCATCATACATCTCTTTTGGTGTTGCTTGCACCGAGGAATAGTACTGAACAAACCCATCGCGGTCACGCAAAAACATGACTTCATTGTGCTCGCCCAACGCAAGTTCTTCCGCAAAAAGCTTAAACGCTCCCTCGATGCCAAGCCCTGCTGTCATCACACCCAATGCGTTATCATTTCCGTTAAAAACAGCTTTGCGGATGGGAATACCCCAACGTCCGCCTCCGGAGATAAAATAGGTTCGGCCAAGCACCATTTTGTCTTGGGTCAAGGTGTAGTCAAAGGAGTCTTGCGTCAAAGGATTTTGGCGCAGGTTAGGAAGTTTTGTTTTGTCAAAGTGTGAGTTTACATGCAAGTACGTTCCCTCGGGATCCGTAAAACCATAAGCAACCACAGAAGGATTAAGGGCCAACAATGCATCCAAAAGTTGCGCATTTTGCTCTTTGATGAGCTGGTGCCCTAAGATATTAAGAGAGGTTTCTTGCGAGAGAAGCAACGCGTGCATGGCATTGGAAACGAGTTTAACTTGGTTGGTTTGATTGGCGGCATATTTATCGTGAATGTTGTCCCATTTAGCATAAGAAACATACCCCAAAAAGAAAAGAGCACTCACAAGCAAAACATAAAATATCATCCAAATATTTTTTTGAAGAACAGCCAAAAAAACCTCCTTGTTTTATTCTAGCACTATCGTAACACTATCATAGCACTTTTTTAGTCACCAAACACAGCAAAGGTGGCACTTTTGTTCACATATTGGAAAATCTGGAACCCTTTTATCTCTTTCTCATTGAGACTGAGTTAGTATTGATTTTTCATACAATATCACCGTTTGACAAAGAGAACTATGATGCTAAATTTCAGAAAAATCCAAATGCTTCCCGCCCGCGAGCAAGTCGCCTCCATCTTGCGCTCCGCCATCTTAACTGATGAAATCAAAAAAGGGCACTCACTCACCCTTGATAGCGTCAGCGAAATGGTTGGCATGTCCCGCACGCCTGTACGCGAAGCGTTTCATATTTTGGCAGGGGAAGGGTTGCTAGAACTACGTCAAAACCGCTGTGCCATCGTCAAAGGCATCTCTATCGACGCCATCAAAGACCACTACGAGATGCGCATTTTACTCGAAGTCGAGGCCGTGCGCCGTGCCTGTGCGCGCATGGATGAGCAGGTGTTAAGCGCCTTAAAAGAAGTATGTGCCCAAGGGGAAGAAGCACGAAAAGTGAACGATACGCACGCGTTTAACATGGCAAATCAAGCCTTTCACTTGGTGTTTTGGGAAGCGGCTCAAAGCGAAAAACTCAAATCTTTTCTCTCCTTGCTTTGGAACGGGCTTTCCATGAACCACCGCGCAAGAGCCCAAGACTACGCCAACGCCTCACAACACGAACACGAAGAAATACTAAACAACATCATTGCCAAAAACTACGAGAGTGCTTGCGACCTCATGGGCAAACACATCACCCGCAGCATGAACAGCACCTTGATGAACTACGACGCCCAAGAGGGCTAAAAAACCCTCTTATTTTTATAAATGGTTAATGATACTCGCGTTATAAGCAGCACCAAACCCATTGTCAATATTCACAACACTCACGCCACTGGCGCAACTGTTGAGCATGGATAAAAGCGCGGCGATGCCACCAAAACTCGCCCCATACCCCACACTGGTGGGCACGGCAATGACAGGCTTGTCGACCAATCCGCCAATGACACTTGCCAACGCCCCTTCCATGCCCGCTATCACGATGACTACCTTGGCTTGCTGGATGGTTTCTAGCCGTTCAAACAAACGGTGAATCCCCGCCACGCCCACATCTACAATCTTTTCTACCTTGTTTCCCAAAATCGTTGCCGTCTCGTACGCTTCTTCCACCACGTACAAATCCGAGGTTCCCGCCGCTACGATGACGATGGTGGAAGCGGGAATAGGCACCTCAAAGCGCTTGATGGAAATCGTGCGTCCCATGGGGTTATAAAACGCGTCTTTGGCGATACGTTGCACCGCTTCAAAGGCTTCCACCGAAGCCCTCGTGACCAATATATTGCTCTGACACGCTAATAACCGTTGAGTGATTTCCCCAATCTGTTCTGGGGTTTTTCGCTCTCCGTAAATAACCTCAGGATACCCCTGACGCACTGCGCGGTGATGGTCGATTTTAGCAAATCCGATGTCTTCAAAAGGAAGTTTTCTCATCTTTTCCATGGCTTCTTCTGTTGACATCGTCCCGTTTTGTACTGCGCTAAGAAGTGCCCGCAATCCCTCGTTTCCCATTGTTTTTCCTTTTTTTGGCTTAGACGTCGCACACCTTGGGTACCGTGATGGAACCAAAAGGTAAAACGATAATGCTAGCCTCTTCGCCTTTTAGGGCGATTGCCTCTTCGAGTGCGACAGCAAGGTCGTGGTAGGGTTTTAAATGTACCGCGCGCATCTCATCATCGCTCAAATCACTCACTGCCCAACTTTGCGCCCACAGATTAATCTCGGCCATTTTTGCGGCTTTGTGGTACCCAAGTTTGTAACCTTCTTTAATCTTCTCCAGCACTGACCTCGCGCACGGCGCCGAACTCATCAACTTAAAAA
Organism: Campylobacterales bacterium; assembly: GCA_014859645.1. Classification (GTDB taxonomy): domain Bacteria; phylum Campylobacterota; class Campylobacteria; order Campylobacterales; family Campylobacteraceae; genus Sulfurospirillum_B. Next base: position 7,826 of record JACUTV010000068.1, on the reverse strand, counting down.
ACCCTTCTTCGCCAATGCCCGTGCGGCACTTGGCTACCATGATTAAAATCCCGTCTTTATTAAGAGCTAATTTGCCGTTATCAAGGGCTTTTTGCGACTGGTAAAGGTCGATGTCCATGGGGTAGGGAGCAACAGAAATAACGATGTCTGCTTTTTGGGGAATGTTCACACAAAAGACTTCATCGGCTTTGTCGATGGCGGCGTAAAAAGAGTCGCTCAAATCCCCCGCTTTGACCGCGCAAATATCGTGGTCACTATCAAGTACGGTCATGATGGCAAACACATCGATTTCCCCAAGCACGCTCATGGCGTCCATCATGTCTTCATGCACAGGATTTCCCTTAAGCGAAAGGGCTTGGGCATTAGCATGCAAGGCTAAAAGGTGGTTTTGCTGGATGGTTTCATAGGCCGCAACTCCTGGCAAAAAGGCCTTACGTCCTCCTGTGTACCCTGCAAAATAGTGGGGTTCCACCGAACCAATGACGCATACTTTTTTTGCCTGTGCGACCAGTTTATTGAGATACATCTTCGTACCGTTGGTGGAGGTGCCAAGAAACACCATCTCATCTTTGCGCGAATCATGGCTCCACAGGCGCTCTTTTGCGAGCAAGTCCTCGTAAATGTCCTTGCCTAAAATAAAATGCCACTCTTCTTCCGTGGGCGCTCTGTGGCACCCTGTAGCGACGATAAAAAAGACGTCTTTGTCTTTGATTTTGGGGTAAATGCGCGCTAAGACTTTAGCCGTAGGAGTAGGGCGCGTGCCATCATTGACAATAAAGACAATGCGCTCGTCAGTTTGCGTAAACGTGTCAAAGTCTGTTTGATTCAAAGGCGAAGCTAAGGCTTGGTCGATTGCTTGGTTGTAATCTATTTTCTCCACTGCGTTGGGACGGTACACGCCAACGAGTTGTTCATCACGAATGGTTATGTCAAAAAAATCCGCTTTACCATAGGGAATGCGTAGTTCCATGTTTTATCCTTCATATTTAATATTTTATCACCGATTAAAGTCTACTCTCGAAAGACTTTATTTTTAATAAAATTTGGTGCATATATTTTTTAAGGTTTACTACAGATTAAAAGAAGGGGGAAGCGTCGCAACACATCAAAAAGCCTTACATGTAAAGGATCTACATGTAAGGCTTTTTGATAAGAAACCGAAGTTCCAAAAGTGCATTAGGTGTTTTGCAAGAACGGAGGGTGTTTTAACTGTCGCGCCCTAGCATTTCCGTTGCTTCGGTGATGATCATAAACGCTTTTGGGTCATGTTGACGCACGAGGGCGCGCAAATATTGCAGTTTTCCCACTTCCACGACGATGAGGATAATTTTTTTCTTCTCGCCATACAGCCCATCTCCTTGGATGACCGTGCCGTGTTGGCCCAACTCTTCGCGGATAATTTTGGTAAATTCTTCCACTTTGTCGCTCACCAAATGGACGACTTTTTTGTCCAGTCGGCCCGTCAACAAGGTATCAATAATGCGCGACGTCACGTAAATGCTCACCACACTCCACAGCACTTTCGTGCGGTCTTCAAAGATAAACAGCGACGCACACAACACCAATGCATCGAGAATGAGCAACACTTGACCCGCTTTAAGTTCACTCTTACTTGCGATGATTTGCGCGATAATCGTCGTCCCGCCCGCCGAAGTGTTACTCTTGATAATCAGCCCAAGCCCCACCCCAATAAACACCCCGCCAAAGAGTGCTCCAAGGGGCGTATCGACCACAAAAGCGTTCAGGTGTACGACTTTGGCGAGTACATCGATGAGCACCGATACAACACCAATTACCACGATGCTACGCACCACATACCCGCGCCCAAAATAGCGAAATCCCAGCAACAATAACGGAACGTTAATGAGCACCATCCACGTTCCCACGCTCATCCCAGTAGCATAGTACAAAAGTAGCGCAACACCCGCCGTGCCGCCTGTGAGCAGTTGATTGGGCACAAAAAGTCCCACCACACCAAGGGCAAGCATCACGCATCCTACTACCAATCTACTATAAATCTTCATTTCATTTCTCCATCCACGTACATCCATGCGCCTTTGTAGCGCTTAAACCGCGAATGTTCTTCGTGGACGCCGTTCTTGCCTTCTTGCACATACGTGGCGCGAAAACGCACCTTACCCACTTTCTCTTTTTCTCCCCCTTGCCAAACGTCTAGCACATCCAAATGGGTCCACACTAAACGCTTACATGTAAGGCTTATTTCTTCTTTGAGGGTTTTAGTACGCGCGTCAGGATGGGTTGTCGCTACCACGTAGCCCACTAGGTTTAACGCATAGGCACTGTAGCGCGAGCGCATGAGTGCTTCGGCTGTGGGAGCATTGGCGTGCAGATGAAAGGGTTCGCAACACTGTGCGTAAGGGACTTGGCTACCGCAAGGGCAGGGGAATGAAACGCTCATGCTCTAACCTTGCCCAAAAACAGCGAAAGGTAAATCCCCATCCCAATGAGCACCACGCCGCCAAGGTGGTACATGTAAAAGCGTTCTCCTAAAAAGAAAAAGGCCAAAACCGACCCAAACACTGGCATGAGGTGGACAAATTGCCCGCTTTTTTCAGGCCCAATATGCGCGATGCCATAATGCCAAAAGTGGTACGAGAGCAACGAAGGCAATACAATCGTGTAGGCGATGACGAGTTTAGCGTTGAGGCTAAAACTAAGCACGTCTAGCAACCCGTACCCCATCTGCCAAAACACTCCATAAAGCATCGCGCTTCCCAAGAGCACCGTCGTGGCAAAATACCCCTCGAATCCCGCAGGTCGAAACCGCACCAACACCGAATACAACGCCCACATGCACGAAGCCACGATGACCCAAATGTCGCCCTTGCCAAACGAAAGGGTAATAAGACGCTCCCATTCTCCATGCAACGCCAAATGCACCACGCCCGCCATGGAGAGCAAAATCCCCGCCACTTGAAGGCCACGCACCTTGCTTTTTAAAATCAGCACCGACAACAACACGATAGTAATGGGCGTAGCGGAGTTGATGAGTAGCGCGTTGGTCGCTGTGGTGTCTTGAAGGCCCACGTAAAGGATGGTATTGAAAGAGGTCACGCCCAAAAAGCTTAAAAGCAACAGCATCCAAAAGTGCCCCTTTAACGCCCCAAAAACCGCCTTGCGCTCCCGCATCAAGTAAGGTAAAAGGAGGATGAGCACCCCAAGCCAACGGCACATAGCCAACTGCACAGGCGCAATCTCTTCGTGGATAAACCGCCCCAAGATAAAATTTCCCGACCAAAACAACACACACAACACCAGTAACACATAGGGTTTCGTTGATTCATTCCACATTAAAAGCCATTACTCCTTAAAAAATAGTGTGTCACTTTAAACCTTTTGAATCACCCTATTTTAAGACGGGGTACCCATTGTGGATAAAGTCTCTCTTACGGGTGGTTCAAAAGGTCTAAGCATCAAAAGTGCTAAAACAATCCTAATCGTTCCACTTCGCTCAAACAGCGGTGTTTTTCAAAGCACTCTTTTTGCAAGTGAGCAGGAGTGGGGTGGTCTAGCAGCAACAGTAACTTTGACACATACGCTTGCGTCCCAAGTTGCGCAAAAATGCCCATCTCTTCCATCTCCTCAATCCACGCCCGCGCGTAAGTGCGCAAGATTTCAACCTTTTCTTTTCCCTGAAACACCCCATCTAACCCATGGCGAATGGCGTTCCAACGATTTTGCTCCAACATTTGCCTGTGAAGCCACTGACCACTTTTGCACTGGGCATACGCGCACAAGGCCTGAAAGAGGACGCTCAAAAGCTCGATGCGCACAAAATCATTGCTCGCATCGCACGCACGCATTTCAAGAGCCCCAAGGGTTGGGTTAATGCGCACTTCCCACATCACATCCCGCAAACTTTCGATAGCCTGAGACGCAACCAACGCGCGGTAGAGCTCACCCATCTCATAATACTCATCAAAATACCCCGGCATTCCCGCCAAGGGCAATTGCTCAAAAAGCTTACTCCGGTACCCCAAAAGTCCCGTCTCTTCTCCATCAAAAAACGCCGAATTTGCCCCAAGGGCAATAAACACGGGCAGGTATTCTAAGGCAACATTGTACGCGCGAAGCGCGTCGTCGGAACTGGGCAGACGAACCTGAAGATGGAGCCCACAAATGGTAAATTTGCGAAGCAAAATGCCGTATTCGTGGCTAAACGCGCGGTAATGCAACGAATCCACCAACCGCACATCATCACACGGAAGCGCATGCACCCCCGAGGTTGCTACCACGACTCCAAATTTAGCGGCGCACTGAACCGTTTGATGCACCAAAGTTTCTAGGAACTGGCGCACCTCTAGAGGCGAGCTACACACAGGCGTTGTGAGTTCAAGCAAAGACGCCAAGTATTCAGGGTGCACATGGGGTAAAACGTCCAAGGGCAGGGCATCTAGGACCAATGGCGCGGCACTGACAAGGTGCATATCGCCCTCTTCGTGCAAACGCACCTCAAGCTCCGCACTAAGCTGATACGCCGCCCCTTCTTTCCACGGTAAAAAGTCCATGCCGCACCCCCTAAATGAGAAGAAAATTGTAACGACATTTGAGGGCAAAAGCAACACCTAAGGGAAGGGTGTGGTATCATACCCAAATGAAAACACTCTATTTTATCCGACATGCAAAATCTAGCTGGAAAGACGCACAGTTAAGCGATTTTGACAGACCGCTAAATAAGCGAGGCAAGGCAGATGCGCCTTTGATGGCCAAACGCCTCAAACACCACAGCGTCACCCCCGACCTTATCCTTTCTTCTCCCGCACTTCGAGCTAAAAAAACGGCCCAAATCATTGCCAAAGAGCTAGGAATCGAAGCTATCACTTACGAGCCTTTGCTCTACGAAAGTTCCTTTGAAACTTATGTTGAGATTCTTCGTGCCTTGCCGCCTACGGCGCAAAACGTTCTTATCGTCGCCCATAATCCCGAAATCACCTACGCGTGCGAACTCTTGGCTGATGCTATTTTTGGCAATATTCCTACGTGCGGCATTGTCGGACTAGAATTAACCGTCGAGACATTTCAAGAAGTAGGGGAGGGATGCGCCCACGTTCTCTTCTTTGATTACCCCAAAAAACACCGCTAGAGTATTCCAAATACCCTTAACGCTAGACCCACCTGCGCGAAAGGCTCGCGCACCAAAGGTGTTTTAGCTTCTCAGTAAAAACCTCCACCAACTCCTTTGTTTTTTACATGTAAGGCTTTTCTTTACATGTAAGGCTTTTTCTGATTCCATTACTGCCATTTGCATCTTCACGCATTTGTGCACAATCTTACCTCAATCCCTCTGTAAAATTCTATGGATAAATTCCAACTTTCCAAAAGGTAAAACGCGTACAAATGCGCATGCAGTCGCACCTAGCGTGGCATGCCAACGGGAGAGAAAAGGGTGATTTTAAAATAGTTTGAAAATTACAGTTTTCAATACAAAATACGATTATAATGCGTATTTTACCTTTTGCAATCCCCTAAATATAGGCATTCGTACTTTTTAGTTAATTTTTGAGTTTTCAAAGCTATGCTATACTTCACTCCTCAAAAACAAAAGCACCAAAGGTGCGCGAGCCCTCTGCTGAAGAGAACTCAGCGTTAGCGTAGTCTTTGGAGCTTTGCTTCAAAGGCGTATTTAAAAGTAAAGCAAAGGTGCGCGAGCCCTGCGCTGAGCAGAACTTAGCGTTAGCGTAGTCTTTGGAGCTTTGCTTCAAAGGCGTTATTAAAAGGAGGTTTCATGAAGTTTCCCCTAGATTGTGAAGAAAACGTCGAAAAATCTCTACTCTTTTGGTTAAGCCGCTTTGTCAAGCACAAACTCAATTCTCTTTCCAATAAAGAGCTTAAAGACCCCAAAGCCCTCTCCCAGGTTACCTTTGCCCTCACCAAAGGTGCTTCAAGTCTGGATGAACTTGACACCTTGGTCAAAAAAGCGCGCAACGCAGGCCTCACAGGCATCAACACCTACTTCAACCCTTTGAAGAAAATGGTAGAGCTTTTAGGCTATCACCGCCTCTACTCCCTCAAACAAATCGACGAAGAGCTTATCGCAGACTTTTTAGCCAGTGCTACAGGGGGTTTAAGTGATGCTACCAAGAAAAATTACCGCATCGCCATGCTAGGCTTTTTTGGCTACCTTGACCGCCAAAACGAAGAAGAAGGCACTTCGCACGTCTTTGACATTGGGCTCAAAAACTGGGGTGGCGTGAGCGGAAATCGCGGGGAAAAACTGCCTGAGTTTATGAACGAAGAGGAGGTAGAACGCTTTTTAAACGCCATCGACACCGCCGCGTTTAAGACCAATGGCGAACGCAACCGCCTCATTTTAAAGCTCATCGCCTACACAGGCATCCGCGTCTCAGAAGCCTTACATGTAAAGGTGCGGGAGATTACCCAAGAGCACGATTGTTTCGTCTTACGCATCCGTGGCAAAGGCAACAAATACCGCGTGGTGATGATTAAACAGCACCTTATTCGCCACCATTTGGCCGAAGTGATTAAGTCCACGCCCTGCAAAGAAGGTTTACTTTTTTGTAATCGAAAAGGTGCTATGATGACGCAAGCGTACGTCAGCCGCATCGTCGAACAAGTGCTGTTTCAAGCAGGTATTCGCAAGGCTAAAAACGGGGCACACATGCTTCGTCACACCTTCGCCACCCTGCTCTACCGCAAACGTAAAGACATCGTTTTGGTGCAAGAAGCTTTGGGACATGCGAGCCTCAACACGTCACGCATCTATACCCATTTTGACAACGAACGGCTCAAAGAAGCCGCTAGTGTGGCCAGCGAACTCAAGCCCCACGCCTAAAAAACCTTTACATGTAAGGAAAAACAATGCCAACGTTGCTATTTGATGAGCTTAAAGAGCTAAAAACAAAACTCGCCCAAGAAGAAAAAGCCCTCAAAAAAGTCGAAGACAAAAAGGAGCGTGAAACGCGCTTGAAAGATGAGTTTTTAGAGTACATGCAAAACACAGGCGTTCAAAAACGCTAGGGGCTTGATGGTGCTCAGTAAAACTCCCAATACGGTTGATTTTTCAACCCTTGAGATGACATGTGCTTATTTGTCTGAACAAAAAGCAAGGATGCGGTACAAGTACATCAAGGGAGCTGACGCAGCGCTTTCTACCGCTCTGACCCAGCGTGGTTGGCGCCGTTTTGGCGAGTACTATTCTAGGCCTCAATGTGCAGGATGCGAAGCATGTTTGAGCCTACGCATCGACGCAGAAAACTTTGAATTTACCAAAAATGCAAGGCGCGTCTTTCGCAAAAATCTCTCCACGCGCATCTACATCCGCCCTCCTTCTCTCACTCCTCAACACCTTGACCTGTACAACCGCTACCATATTCACATGAGAGAAAAACGTGGATGGAAGCACTATCAACTTTCCATGCAAAGCTACTACGAACTCTACGTAGCGGGGCACGGAGCCTTTGGTCAAGAGATTTTGTATTTTGTGGACCAACAGCTTGTGGGGGTCGATTTGGTGGACATGCTAGAAGATGGCCTTTCTTCTATCTACTTTTTTTACGACCCCGACTTTGCACATCTCTCTTTAGGAAAATACTCTTTGTATCAGCAGATTTTCCTAGCTCAAAAACACCATTTGCGCTGGGTCTATTTGGGCTATTACGTCAAAGAGTGCCCGAGTTTGCGCTACAAAAGCGAATATAAGCCCCATCAAATCCTCCAAGGATTGCCCCAACTTGACCAAGAGCCGCTTTGGCTACCATAATCCTTCAATGCGCAAACGATACCCAATAACTAGTCACCCCTGAAAAACCCATTTTTGAGAGAAATTTCCTAGAGCTCTCTAGCGT
>JACUTV010000212.1 GCA_014859645.1 Campylobacterales bacterium | reverse complement strand
TTGCTATCATTGCTGATATAAATGAAGAAGTAGGACTACAAGCAAAAGAGGACTTATCGCAAGAATTAAACACTAAAAGTATTGATTTCGTAAAACTTGATATCACTTCTAAGGCCTCGCTAAATAGTTGCATAGGCTATTTGGACATAAAATACACAAAAATAGATGCACTCGTAAACAACGCATACCCAAGAAATAAAAATTACGGAAGAGATTTTTTTGATGTGGAATATGATGACTTTGTGGAAAACACTGGACTAAACCTTGGCGGGTATTTTATGGCTTCTCAACAGTTTGCAAAATATTTTCAAAAACAAGGTTACGGAAACATTATAAATATCAGCTCTATTTATGGTGTAGTTGCGCCAAGGTTTGAAATATATGAAGGCACAAATATGAGTATGCCAGTAGAGTATGCGGCTATAAAATCAGGACTTATCCATCTCACAAAATATATGGCGAAGTACTTTAAAGGAATGAACATAAGAGTAAATGCCATTAGTCCAGGAGGAATACTTAATAACCAGTCAGAGGACTTTTTAATTAAATACAAGGGCTTTGCAACGTCAAAGGGTATGCTTGAAGCAAGCGACCTAGGCGGCACGTTAGTGTATCTTCTGAGTGACATGAGCCAATATACCAATGGGCAGAATTTGATAGTGGATGATGGATTTAGTTTATGAAAATTCTTTTTATTCCCAACTTGCCATACACTCTTAGGGACCATAAAAGATTTGGGGTGGAATTTTTCCTAAGCAGAGGATATGGTGTTGAAGTGATGGATGTGCACAAGGTCTTGATGCCAGGCTATAAAGAAAAAGTGAATATTGAGTACTACACTTTTGATAAGCACTGGGAGCCGAAGGATGAGAGTGAAATTATAGAGAGGGTAAAAAAGTTATCAGAAGAAGACATTATTTTTTTCTATGGAAATGAAGTCAGGATACTGCATGTTATGAAGTTTCACACAAAAGCAAAATTCATGACCTATGTTGGCGGAAGCATACCTACTAGTACAGTATTTTGCAGTAAAGTGTTGTATTTTAAATTGCAATTTAAAAAATTCATTAAATCGCTCATTCCTAAGTACAGAATCAAGCCATTTTCTACTGATTATTTTGTATCGGGTTCCCCAAAAGACGAGTTGGTATTTCCTTATTTGATTGGAAAAAATACAAAAATATACCAGTCAAACTCAAGGGATTATAATTTATGTTTAAAATCGAAACCTTTTGCGTCTGATGAAAAATACTGTGTTTTTTTAGACACAGATGCGCTAGACGCAAGTGATTATGTGCTTTTTGGGGAAGATAAAAAAGGAGATTTTGATGCATATTTTAAAAAGCTTATTGGCTTTTTTGGATGGGTGGAGAGAGAGTTTGGCGTAAAGGTAATCATTTCTGCACACCCAAAATCAAGAATCTATAAAGATAAAAACGAGATACAAGGCATAAAAGTAGTTCATGAAAAAAGCGTAGAGCTTGTGCAAGGGAGCGAGTTTGTGATAACCGAGGGAACTACGGCCATTTCCTATGGAGTTTTTTTTAAAAAACCATTGATTATATTCACCTTCAAAGAGATAAGTTTTTTCCATGAGCATTGCTGTACTTTTGCGAAAGAACTAAATAAGGCCATCGTTAATATTGATAATCTGGATAAAAAGATATTCTTGCGCGAACTTGAAAACACCTCTGGTTATGATTATTATAAATTTAATTATTTGACATACAAAGATGAAAGAACCGATACCTTTGAAATGATAGAAAAAGAACTTTTTTTACCATAATGCAAGAATCATCCCTAAAACAACGCTATGTTATAAAACTTTTCGCAAATATAATCAGTGCGGTTATTGGTGCTATTATGATTGCAATAGTTCCTAGGGCACTAGGGCCTGTGGCTTATGGTCAATTTGTGTATCTTCAGGAGTTTTTTACAAGGGCTATTGGCTTTTTGGACATGGGGACTTCCATGGCTTTTTTTACAACATTGGTTGCTTTCGATTGGTCGGGAGTATCTT
>JACUTV010000067.1 GCA_014859645.1 Campylobacterales bacterium | reverse complement strand
TTAAGCCGTGCGCTTTCTAAGGACTTGGGGGTGAGTGTACATGTAAGTTACGTGGATAACCATTCTAACCATGCTCCCTATGATTATGACAAAGTGACAACAACTGCCAGCATCGTCTGGGGTTTTTAAAGAATGCGGAAAATCCTGCTTCACGGGGTGATGACCTTGTGTGTGATGGCGGGATTTTTCGCAGTGTGGCGCATGGGGGTGTTGGAACCTTTTGAAATGAAGGTCAACGACATCATGCTTCAGCTTCGTGGCCCCAAAGCTCACGATACGCGCATCGTGATTGTGGACATTGACGAGCGGAGCCTTAAGGCCTTAGGACAATGGCCGTGGAGCCGCGACATTGTCGCGCAGTTGTTGCACAACCTCACTCTTGGCGGGGCTGGGATTATCGGGCTAGATATTGTCTTTGCCGAACCGGATGCAAGTTCACCCGCACGGGTTTTTTCGGGACTGGGGCTAAGCCATGAAAATGTGCCTGATTATGATGAGATGCTCGCCCACGCCATTGCCAACACGCCAACGGTGTCAGGGTATGTCTTTGCCATGAGCCCTGATGGGGTTGCGCCCCAAGGAACGCCTAAACAAACTGCTTTAGTTATTGAACGCAATAAACCTTTACATGTAAGCCTTTTTCGTCCCCATCGGGCTATTTTAAACCTTCCAGCCATTGAGGACGCGGCGTATGCCACAGGCTATTTTAACACCGTGCCAGATGTGGATGGGGTGGTGCGCAGTATCCCTTTGGTGATGGAATACGACGGCTTACTCTACCCCGCACTAAGCGTGGAAATGGTACGTTTAGCCTTAGGAATTAAGCGCATCGAAGTGCAGTACGATGCCCAAGGGATTGTAGGCGTTGGACTTGGGGAAAGAGCGATTATCACCGATGCACACGGACGCATGATGGTGGGGTTTCATGGCCCCTCCTTCACTTACCGTTACATCAGTGCTCTTGATGTGTTAGAGGGAAAAGTGGAAGGGATTGAGGGGGCGGTTGTGTTGGTGGGAACCTCGGCGGCGGGCCTGTTAGATTTGCGCTCAACTCCTTTTGATAGCGTGTATCCAGGGGTTGAGGTGCATGCCAACGCCATAGACAATCTCCTCAACGGTGGGTTTTTTGCAAAGCCTTCTTGGTCTTCGGGTGTGGATTTACTCACTTTTGCAGGGGTGGCGTTGGCGGGATTTGTGTTGCTCATCCAACCCAGTGCAGTAGTGACATTTATGGGGTCAACGTTTGTGTTGGGCGGTCTTAGCGGGATGCACTTTTGGCTGTTGGCACAAGAGGGGATTGTGCTCTCCACCGTGCTTCCTCTTGGTGCTTTTGCGGGGGCATTGTTGTTGGGGCTTGGACTTAACCATTACTTGGAAGGGCGTCAAAAAGAGCAGATTAAAAAGAAATTTGCCGCCAAGGTCTCTTCGGCGGTTATGGAAGACCTTATCAAAAACGAAGGGGATGTGTTTGCCGCGCACGAGCGAGACATTACGGTCTTTTTCTCTGATGTGCGCAATTTTACTAACATCTCCGAATCCATGCCAAGTCCTAAAGTGCTCATTGAGTTTATGAACGCGCTGATGGACCCCATGACAGACATCATCGTCAAGCACCAAGGCACGGTCGATAAATTTATGGGAGATGCCATTATGGCGTACTGGAACGCTCCCAACACAGTGCCAAACCACGGGGATGTGGCCGTAAGTGCCGCATTGATGCAACTCCATGCTCTTAAAGGGTTAAATGAAAAAATCAAGCAAGACCCTCGGTTTGAGGCGTGCGTGAAGATGACGCGAGAGAAGGGCACCGAGCCTTTGGCTATTGGGATTGGTATTAATTCGGGCATGGCCATTGTGGGCGAGATGGGTTCAAGTTCGCGGAGTGATTATACGGCCATCGGGGACGCAGTAAACCTTGGCGCGCGCATTGAATCGTTGTGCAAATATTATGGCACGACCTGTCAAATCTCCCACTTTACCAAAGAACGTTTGCAAAAAGAGTATTATTTGCGTTATTTGGACAAGGTGCGGGTGAAGGGTAAAAAAGAAGCGGTGGAGATTTGGCAGGTGCATGATTTTAAAACAGGGGTTGCGGGGCAGTATTTGTTTACATGTACGCCTCAAGCGCTTGAAGAAGAGCTAGAACTCTTTCATCAAGCAATGGCATTGTACCATGAAGGCGCCTTTGCGGAGGCAAAAGTTCTTTTTGAGACCCATGGGGCTTTGAGCATGAATCCTGTGGTGTACGCGCTCTATGTCCAGCGCTGCGAACACCTTTTAGAGCACCCTCCTGAGGGAATATTTGATGGTATTTTTGAACACAAAACAAAGGGATAGCATGGACGGTTTGCGCATTTTAGGAGCTCACGGTGGACGTGGTAATAAAGGGATGGCAACAACGTGCTTGCAAGTGTCCAAACACATTGTCATTGATGCGGGCAATATTTTAGAAGCATTGGGTGAGGAAGCCTTACATGTAGACCATATTTTCTTTACCCATTCTCATCTAGACCACGTGATTGATGGGGCATTTTTAGTCGATAATTTTTTTGCAAAACGTACCAAGCCCTTGCGATTTTACGGCCTCCAAAAAACCTTAGATGCCATCAAAGAACACCTGTTTAACGGGGAAATTTGGCCAGATTTTAGCTCTTTGGAATTGGTGCAAACCCAAGCCCCAGCGGTGGAATTTGTACCCGTTATGCCCAATGAGACTTATGAGGTGGAGGGATATGCATTGAAGCCTATTTTGGCAAATCATACGGTGCCTTGTTGCGGGTATGAAGTGACTAAGGATGGCCAAGGGATTTTCTTTACCAGTGATACGACCGACCACGAAGGGCTGTGGACATACTTAAACGAAGCCTTACATGTAAGGGCATTTATTGTGGATGTTTCCTTCCCCAACGCCCTTGAAAAGGTGGCGCACGCAAGCAAACACTTTTCCCCGCGTGCTTTGGCGCAAGGATTGGAAAAACTAACGCGCAAGGATGTGTTGTGTTATGTGTACCATCTGAAACCTTCTTATGCTGTGGAAGTGGAAAAAGAGCTTGCTTCTTTTCCTATTGAGGCCATTTTAAAAGGTCAAGAAGTCATCGCGTATGCGACTGGAGAACTGGTGCCTCAAGAGGAAGTAACCGACAAGGTAAAGAGCCTTAACCGCATTGGCGCGGCACTTTCGGCGCAAAATCAGATTGATACGCTCTTGGAAATGATTGTGGAAGAGGCAAAAAAGATTACCCATGCAGACGCAGGGACGCTCTACCTTTTGCAAGACAACGCTTTGTACTTTAAGGTCGTGCAAACAGACTCTTTAGGGATTCGCATGGGCGGATTAAGCGACCCTATTACGTGGCCTCCTTTGCCGTTGTACCAAGCAGATGGGACGCCAAACACGACGATGGTGGCGGTGACGTGTGCTCTTGAGGGTGCGCCCATTTGCATCCCCGATGTGTACGAGGCTGAAGGGTTTAATTTTGAAGGCACTAAGCGTTTTGATGCAAACACAGGGTACCGCTCCCGTTCCATGTTGGTGCTTCCCCTTAGAAACCATGAGGGCGAGATTATTGGGGTGTTGCAACTGCTCAATAAACACCAGCAAGAAGAGGGCGGCGTGTTCAACAAAGAAGATTCAGAGATTGGACTCTCTTTGGCTTCGCAAGCAGCGGTTGCGCTTACCAATACAATGCTCATCGAAGATTTAGAAGCGCTCTTGGAAGGGTTTTTGAAGAGCATCATTTATGCCATCAAAATGAAATCTCCCCATACCGCGGGGCACATTGAACGCATGGTGGAAATAAGCATGATGTTTGCGAGAAAAATCCACCAAGACACGCAGGTTTTCCCCTCAAAAGCCTACACCCACCAAGGGTTTAAAGAGCTCCATTTTGCCGCGCTGATGCACGATATTGGCAAGCTAGCCACCCCAGAATACGTGCTTGATAAGGCAACAAAACTCGAGGGTATTTTTGACCGCATCGCCTTGGTGAGAGAGCGGATTAAAAACATACAGCTTCACTGCGAGATCGCTTGCCTTAAAGGGGAAATTACTTCCGATGAAAAAGAGGCGAAAATCCAAGAATGCGAAGAGATTTTAACGCGTTTAGAGCAGACGAACCTTGGGGCAGAGTTTGTTCCTGATGCTCACGTTGAAGCCATTAGACAGTTAGCGAAAGAGCCTTTTAGGGTGGGAGAGCGCTCCTTTATGGTGTTAAGTTCTTGTGAGGCAGAGCATTTGAGTGTGCAAAAAGGGACGTTAACCCAAGAAGAGCGGGATATTATTAACCACCATGCAAAAATCACTTTGGACATTTTGACCCAACTCCCCTTTCCAAAAAAATACAAAGAAGTGCCACAAATTTCGGCTAATCACCATGAAAAAATAAGTGGCAAAGGGTATCCGCAAGGCTTAAAGGGAGATGAGATTAGTTTTGAAGCGCGTCTGTTGGCTATCGCAGATATTTTTGAAGCATTGACAGCTGCAGACAGACCGTACAAAAAAGCAAATACCCTCTCAAGTGCTATGAAGATTTTGTATTTTATGGCAAAAGATGATGAGCTCGATAGGGGGTTGGTGAAGTTTTTTTACACTTCGGGATTATACCTTGAGTATGCAAAGCTCCACCTTCCTTCTCATCTTATTGACGAGGTGAAGGTGGATTTTGAGGCACTTTAAAAACTAGCGCACATTGATGGCGGTGATTTGCCCATTGCGGATACGTAAAGCGACTTCATCGCCTGCGCGGAAAGAAAATGCAGTGGTTTTGTTACTTACCACAGTGACGATTTCTTCGCCGCTTTGAAGCAAGATAGTGAGTTCTTGTCCAGTGGATTTGTTCATCTGATTGCCGAGGGCACCACCCGCTAGCGCGCCACCAACGATAGCAAGGGTGTTGCCTCGCCCGCTTCCAATGGCACTGCCTGCAAGACCGCCAATCACTGCGCCTCCTAGGGTGCCAGCACCCGAATCTCCCACGCTCACTCCGCGTACGCTCACGACACGTCCGTAATGGACTTGTTCAATTTGTCCTACACTTTGAGGGCTGTGGGTTGCAGGGGTGCATCCTGAGAAAACCAAAATAGAGCCTAGGGCTAATGTTGTTAAAATAAGTTTCATAAATTCTCCTTTGATTGATGAATTTCTTCTCCTGTATAGCTTGCAAAGCGTCGGCGATGAAAAAGCGCATACAAGGCTGGAACATAAAGCAAGTTCAAAACCGTCCCCCAGGCAAGCCCAAACCCAAGTGCCACGGCAAGTGGCTGAAAGATAACGGCTTGACCTGTGGGGAAAAAGATAAGGCTTGCTAAGCCTATCAGTGTTGTCAGGGAAGTCAGTACGATAGGACGCAAGCGTTTTGTGGCTTGAGCAAATAACTCTTCCATATTGCGACTTTGACGAATGTAGGTCATCATAATGATACCATTATTAATGACAACGCCCGCAAGACCAAGGGCGCCAATGAGGGAAGTCATGGAAAGGGTCATGCCCATGATGGTGTGACCGCCCAAAACCCCAAGTAGTGAAAAAGGAATAACCGACATAACAATGAAGGTATCCTTGAACGAGTTAAACATAAAGAGCATGGAAAGCATGATGAGCGTGAGGGCGAGCAGGGTGGCCGCTGTCATGTCTTGGCGCAGTTCGTCGTTGCGTTGTTTTTCTCCAAAAAACCTGAGCGTTACCCCTTCTGTTTGGGCTAATTTGTCCGTAACAGGCTTAATGCGTGCAAGCATTTCGGTAGCCAAAATTTGCCCACGGTCCAGGGTAGCATACACAAAAAAGGTACGCTCGCCAAAATCTTTGAGGACTTTTTCAAAGGATTTGATAACTTGAAACTCTACCACGTCTCTTAGGCGAACGGTTCTGCCATCAGGTAAAGTGATGTTGGTCATCTCTAGAAGGGAAAAATCATCTTTGGTGGCACTTTCGATTTTGATTTCTAACAAATGGTCATCGTCTAGGGCTGTGGCGATTTTGCGCGAAAGGTAGAGGTTGGAGAGGGTTTTGCCAATGAGTCCTTCGGTGACGCCGACTTGTTCCCCATAGGGAGTGACTTTTAGCTTGATTTCATCTGCGCCAAGGCTAATTGAATCCGCCAAATCTGTCACGCCACCCACTTCTAAAATAGCTTTTTTGAGGGTGTCGATGGCTTCGATGACGAGTGCATTGTTGTTGGAAATGATGCCGATTTTAACATCGGAGCGAATGGGCCCAACCCGACTCTCTGCCACGGCAATTTCTTCGAGATTAAAACGCTCTTTGTAGTTTTGCTGTTCGATAAATTTGCGAATTTGTTGCGAGATTTTCCCCGAAGAAAGGTCTCTTGTGCGGCCCTCTGGGTCATAATAAAAGCTCAAATAAGGAGTGATGTATTTGTCAATAACATTCATAGGTTTTAACTTGTCAAGTTCAATGGTCATGCTCATGACGTAGGGGTAATTTTCGCGGTTGCGGTCCGCATCTAGGCGATAACCCGCTACGCTTGAAATGCTTGAAATGTGAAAGTCCTCTTTCTTTTTCATGAGGTCGCGTTCAATTTCTTGGACCATAGCAAAGGAATCTTCGATTTTAGTGTTTACGTTGGCTTTGATGTTGATGGCCGTGGTGCTTGCATCAAAACGGGGAAACATTTGGAATTTTGCATCGGCAATTTGCAAATAAATAAGCACGGGCACCACCACGAAAAAAAGACCAATAAAGCTTTTGCGCCAGCGCATGACAAAATGGATGAGACCTTGATAAACGCGATTGGCTTTTTCCCAAGAAAGCACCTTGGCATTGGGCGAGAGTGCATCGGCTGCGTGAATGGGCAAAAAGAGGTAAGACTCTACCAGTGAAGCAACCAGCAGCGCCGAAAGGGCGATAGGGATGAGCTTGATGGTCATGCCCAGTGTCCCTGAAATCATGAGCGCAGGGATAAAGGCAAACAAGGTGGTTAGGGAGGCAAAAAAGATAGGGGTTGCCACTTCTTTAACCCCCTCCACCGCGGCAATGCGAGGCGGAACGCCCGCTTCAATGCGCTGCTGGATAGCTTCAGCGACCACGATAGCATCATCTACCACGATGCCAAGGGCGATGAGTACGCCTGTGAGGGAAATCATGTTAATCGTAAAGCCAAAGAGGTAAAAATAGACCGCCGCCATCACAAAAGACGTCGGGATGCCTATAGTAACAATAAGCGCGACGCGACGGTTAATGAGCAGGGCAATCATGCCGCCCACAAGTAAAATAGCAAGGATGATGTTGGAGATAACGATATTGAGGCGGTCGCGGACGCGGTCACTTCGGTCATCGTGCAGGGTGAAGATGAGGTCTTTGTGTGCGTTTTTAAGAACGGCAAGGCGTTTTTTGAGTTCGGCGACGATTTGCAAGGCATCGCCCGTATCGAGTTGGTCAAGAGAAAGCGTGATGGACGTGTTGCCATTAAAGGAAGCAAGGGTTGAAGCGTCTTCGTGGCGCCTTTCCACGTAGGCGATGTCGGAAAGAAAAAGACGTTTTTCTCCGATACTCATAAGCGTTTTCTCCATCAATTCAGCAGTTTTTTGGCCGTTATAGGTAGAGATAAACGCGTGCTTGGAGGGGTCTTCGATCTTGCCGATGGGAAAAATATACGAAATATTCGACAGCGCGGTGATGACCCCTTCTTTGGTGAGCCCGTAACTGTGGATTTTAGATTCATTGAGCCGCACGTTAAAATACAAATCAGAATCCCCATAAATACTGATGTCCGAGATGTCAGGAATAGTAAGCAGTTTTGATTTGATGTCCTTGGCTGCTTCGATGATGTCACCCCGCGAGAGGGTCTCAGAAGAAAGTGACACCCGAGCAACACGTTGATTGGTGGCGGCAATACTGACACGCGGGTCATCCATGTCGCTAGGAAAATTGCTCTTCACTGCGTCAATAGCATCTTTGACTTTGTCGGAAGTGTGGTATTTGTCGGTGCCTTTTTGAAGTTCCAAAATGATGGAAAAACGCCCCGGAGAGACAACCGTAGTCATCTCTTTTACCCCTTCGATACTTTTGACTTCGTCCTCTATCTCGCGCACGACGATATTGTCCAAAATATCAATACTTGTGCCCGAATAAGAGCCGCTAATGCGCACGACGTCTAGTTCAAAAGAGGGGAAAATCTCTTTGGGTGTTTTGGTGTATGACCAAATGCCAACCACGCAAATGAGCGCAAAAAGAGTGTAATTTAAGCGTGAATTTTCGATGAAAAAACGGACAAACTTTTCAAACATGCGCGGTCGCTTTGGGTTAAGATGAGTGGGGATTATAGCAAAGATGTGTTAACAAAATGTAAGGGCGCCTGTGTTAAAATCCATCAAACACATAAAGGGGATTGCGTGCTTACATGTAAAGAGCAAAACCCCTCTTTTGAACAAACACTCAATACCTACGGCGCCGCAAAAAAACCGTGCTTTTTCATGGTAAGTTATGACCAAACTGTGTGGCATATCGAACCCCTTGCCACGCCAAGTGGTGTGGTGTGGTACGCGTTAGAAGGGCGTGGTTTTGCCCCTCCTCCTCCCCAAAAGCTCACACTCCCTTCACAATTGACGAAAAAACCTATCGCATTTGAGGCGTATGAGGTGATGCATGCGCGGGTGCAAGAAGAGATTCGCAGTGGAAATACGTACTTATTAAACCTTACATGTAAGAGTGTTCTTGAAACACCTTTGGTGCTAGAGCACCTTTTTTACGCTTCAAGCGCGCCGTTTCGGTGTTTACTAAAAGACCAATTTGTCTGTTTTTCGCCTGAACGTTTTGTAAAAATTGCACAAGATGAGATACATACCTTTCCTATGAAAGGAACCATAGACGCGAGTGTGCAAGAGGCAAGCGCGCAGTTACTGGAGGATGAAAAAGAAAAAGCAGAGCACGTGATGGTGGTGGATTTGTTGCGCAACGACCTCTCGCGGGTGGCTTTGGGCGTACATGTAAAGCGGTTTCGTTACCTTGAAGAGATTGAAGCCGGAGGCAAGCGACTCTTGCAAGCGAGTTCGCATATTTGCGGCGCACTGCCCAAAAACTGGCACGAAACCCTTGGAACGTTGCTTAAGACCTTGCTTCCTGCGGGATCGATTACGGGAACGCCTAAGAAAAAAACGGTGGAGATTATTGAAGAAGTAGAGGGGTATGCGCGTGGGTATTTTACGGGTATTTTTGGCGTTTATGACGGGCACGGGGTGGATTCGGCGGTGATGATTCGTTTTGTGGAAAAAGAAGGGACGGGGTACGTGTATAAAAGTGGCGGAGGCATCACTTTGCTTAGTGACGCCCATAAAGAATACCAAGAAATGGTCGATAAAATCTATGTCCCCTTGCTTTGAAACCTTGCTTATTCGGGAGCATAAACCCTTACATGTAAGCTTTCACAACGCGCGCTTTTGGGCCACGTCTAAGGCGCTGTTTGGAGTGGAAACGCGGCGTGATTTGGGCGCGTTGATTGACGCACCTTTACCTGTGTGTCGGTGTAAGATTACTTACGCAAACACCATTCTTTCGGTCACTTATGCTCCCTTGGTGCCTCGGGAATTTCGTTCGTTTAAGGTGGTGGAAACTTCTCAAATATACCCGTATAAGTATGTTGAGCGAGGGTGGATAGACGCGGCCAAAGAGGCTGCAAAAACTGATGAAATCATCTTTACATGTAAGGGGCAACTCACCGATACATCCATCGCCAATATTGCCCTTTTAAAACAAGGCGTGTGGCTGACGCCAAAGAGGCCCCTTTTAGAAGGAACGGCGCGCGCGCGGTGGCTTCAGGAAGGAAAAATTCGTGAAGCCACTTTGCACTGTGAGGATTTAAAAAATGCGGAGAAATTTGCTATAATGAATGCTTTGCTTGAATGGCAAGAACACGATATAGATGCGATAGCGTTTTAATAAAGGAAGGTTATGAGTTGTACCCAGTGGTGCTTGGACGCCCTATTTACTAATGAAACAGAAGCTGACAAGGCTTTAAAGGAAGCCTCGGAGCGCGCGCAGAGTTTTGAAACCCTGATGAAGGGAAACCTTAAAAACATCCGTGCTTCAGATTTTTTAGAATCACTTCGGGCGTATGAGAGTATCTTGGAACTTCTTGGTCGTGTGATGACCTACGCATTTTTGCGCTTTGCAAAAGATGCCAACGAGGGCGGTTTTTTAGCAAAATACCAACAAGCCACCACCTTGGTGCACGAAAAAATCCTCTTTTTCGAGTTGGAATTTAACCGGTTACCCAAAAATACCCAACGCCAGTTCATCGAACATGCAAAACCGTATCAGTACTATTTGGAGTCCTTGCAAGAGGAAAAACCTCATCAGTTGAGCCAAAAAGAAGAGCGTATTTTGCTCAAAAAATCCACCACCTCCGCTTCGGCTTTTTCGCGGTTGTTTGATGAGCATTTTAGTCGGTTACAGTTTGTGTACGAGGGCAAAAAACTCTCTGAAGAAAAAGTGTTAAGTTTGCTCCACGACCCTAGCCGTGATGTGCGTCAAAAAGCAGCTACAGCACTGAGCAAAGGGCTAAAACCGCATCAGCCACTTTTGGCCTATATTTTTAATATGATTAAACAAGACCACGCCACAGAATGTGAATTGCGTGAGTATAAAACCCCTGAAGAACCGCGCCACAAAGACAATAAAATCTCCCAAAAAAGCGTGGATGCTTTGGTGGATGCAACCCAGGCGCGCTTTGATTTGGTGCAAGAATACTACGAAACCAAACGGGTTTTGTTGGGCTATGAAACCTTGTACGATTATGACCGCTACGCGCCACTAGGAGGGGAGGACGAAACGTACACGTACGACCATTCGTGCGAGATTGTGCTAAACGCGTTTGAGCGTTTTTCCCCGCGGTTTGCCCAGATTGCTAACGATGCGTTTGCACAAGGTTGGGTGGATGTGTATCCTGAAAAAGGGAAGCGCGGTGGTGCATTTTCCCACCCTGCCACTCCTAATGCGCACCCTTATGTGCTCTTAAACCACACAGATAAACGCCGCGATGTGTTTACCCTAGCCCATGAAATGGGTCACGCGATTCACCAGTACCTTTCCAATGGCGTCGGGTATTTAAACGGCGATACGCCTTTGACTACTTCTGAAACTGCTTCCGTGTTTGCGGAAATGCTGGTCTTTGATAGCATCAAAGAGGGGCTAAGTGGCGAGAAAAAACAGCAACTTTTGGCGGGGAAAATCGAAGATATTTTTGCCACCTTGTATCGTCAAATCAACTTCACCACCTTTGAACGGCGCGTCCATGCGCACGAGGGCGAACTTTCTTTGGAAACCTTTAACCAGTACTGGAATGAAGAGAGCGCGAAAATGTTCGGCCCAAGCGTTACCCTTACCAAACAGTATGAAATGTGGTGGAGTTACATCCCTCATTTTATCCACACACCTTTTTATTGCTATGCGTACAGTTACGGGCAATTGCTTGTGTTGGCCTTGTATGGGCTATATAAACGGGGTACATGTAAAGATTTTGTTTCCCGTTATGGGGAGTTTTTGAGCGCAGGAGGAAGCAAGAGTCCACGGGAGCTTGTGGCGCTTTTTGGGTTCGATATTGACGATGAGGAATTTTGGCAGATTGGACTTGGAGAAGTGGAAGCACTTGTGCGAGAGTTTAAAGGGGGTGTTGATGCTTCAAGAATTTCTTGAAAATGAGATTTTTGTCCGCTTGATGCGGGTGCATATCCACGAAACGTTGGAATTGTTGTTTCAAGAAGGGGTTCATTTTTCTATTTTAACCAACATTGCCGAGGTGGATTTCGATCCACCTTTACCTAGTCATATTACGCAACATTTTAAACCCATCACCATGTTTGTGCTAGCAGGCTACACGTACGAAAGTGCTCGGGTAGATGAACAAACCCTTGTGTTTGAAGCGGGTTTTGGCAAAGAAAACATGGGTTCGGTAGTGCACGTACCTCTAGGGGCTATCTTGCAAGTTGTCATCGAAGAAACGCCTGTGCTTATTAACCTCTCCATCCCGAGAGAAAACGAAACAACGGCGGGGATGCCTGAAAAAGGTGGGGTTGAAAAATCCATGGTCGCCTTGCTTTCCAACCCTGAAAACGAAAAATTATTTAAAAAGCCTTAAGCCCTTTTTTTTCCCATGATATAGGTGCACACGTTGTCAATAAAAGGGTCATTTTTACGCTCTTTTAAATGCGCCAGGAAAAGAGGGCGAGAGAGCTTAAGGCCTTTGACACGCGCGATGTGAAGCTGGCCATTTTCCACCTCGTGTTCAACAATATGCTTAGAGACAATAGAAACCGTTGGAACGCCTTGGTTGGAAGATTTTAAAACCATTT
>JACUTV010000211.1 GCA_014859645.1 Campylobacterales bacterium | reverse complement strand
AGTGTGGGGTTGGTGATGTACGTTTCCGTCTTTTTTGGACTGTTTGCCATTTACCTTCCGCACATCCACACGTGGGAAAAACCTTCGCGCCATTTTTCCATGATGGCCCCAGAAGAAGTAGCCTATGCACCCATGTTGATGAACGTGTTAGAGGACCCAGATTTTCCCAAAAACGATATCCTCGTCACCTTTGCGGGTGTCATGGGCGACCCCGCGGTAAAAATCTCCCATCGGTTTGCCAAAGCGCGCTATTTTGAGCCACATTCGGGAGAGGTATTGAAACAAGAAACCTCTCACTTGGCGGGGTTTTTAAATGAACTGCATTATGGAAAGCCTCTTAAAATGATTGGGCGCATTGCCTTTGGCTTGATGGCGGTTGGAGTGTTGTCCCTAAGCGTTTCAGGCCTTGTGCTCATCATCGTGATGCGCTTTAAAAACAAGGGCAAAACCCCGCAAAGCAGGTTTTCCAAGTGGCACATCGACATTTTCACGTGGACACTGCCAGTGTTTTTGCTCATCACCCTCACGGGAGCGATGATGGGAGTAGGAATCTTAAGCGCTAACCCCATGGCAAAAATCCTCACGGGCGAGAAAAGTGCCGACATCGAATCCGTAGTGGGTCCCGCCTTGTTTCCACGGGCGACAGTGGTGCCCAAAAGCGAAGTAAGCGCGCCCATGTTGCCTTTGCACGTGCTGATAACGCGGGCCAAAGAGGTTGACCCTGCTATTACTTTTCAAGAAGCCAGACTCATCAATTGGGGTGACGCATCTGCGCAAGTAGAACTTAAAGGCTACAACCCTTACCGCCCTTTTTTAAACGGTGGTCCTTTTCATAAACCTAGTGTTACGCTAAGCGCCCTTGATGGTTCCCTTGTTGCCCACCATGGGGTGTTTGGAAAACCTTGGGGCGCTTACGTGGCTGAAGCGACGTTCTTTTTACACTTTTTGTTTGGCGTAGACATCTTCTCGCGCACGTTCATTGCATTTTTGATGGCGCTCACAGGGGCAGCTATTGGGTTTGGGATGCTGTTGTGGCTTGAAAAACAAGCACGAAAATTTGAAGGAAAAATCACCTTTTACCATTGGTTTGGAAAGTTTTCCTTAGCAACGATGGTGGGTGTGGTGCCTGCGACGGGCGTTGTGTTTGTGTTGCAGTGGCTTTTGCCTTTTGGTATGGAAGAGCGGCTTTTGTGGCAACAAGGGCTTTTTTACAATGCTTGGCTAGCGACACTGTTTTGGGCCTTTTACCGCTTGGATTCTTACGAAGCGGCGAGGGAACTTTTGGCTTTAGGTGGCGTGCTTTTCGTGCTCGCCCCCGTGTTACATGTAAGCACGATGGGCGTGGGGGCGGTTGTTCGTCTTAGCAGTATCGTTGCTGTAGACGTAGCGCTTTTAGCCTTAGGTGTTGGGCTTTTGGTGCTTGCTAAAAAACTTCCCAACAATAGAAATAGTGCGAAAGCATTTTGGATACGAAAGGAAAAAGGATGATGAGATGGATAGAAATGGTATTGCTCTTGCTGCTTCCCGTGGGCATGTTTGCCCATTCGTTGGTTGTGAGTGCCATGGACAATGAGGATGGCACCATGACCATCGTGGGAGCATTTAGCACGGGAGAATCGGCCGCAGGTGCGCTTATTCGCCTTGAAGCACTCGCTTCGGGCGCGGTGTTGTTTGAAAAACGCTTGCCCGATGAGAGTGAACTTGGTGTGCCAATTCCCCGCGAGGCTTATAAAATTGTGCTTGATGGCGGGCCAGGGCACCAAGCCAGCATGGAAGGCATTGCCCCAAAAGGCGGGTTTGACAAAGCACCCGACGAGGCCAAAGCTTCGCAATCTACTCCACCTGCACGTCAAAATAAAACGAGTCAAGCAACGGTGATATTAGTAATGATGGCATTTTTACTTTTATGCGGCACGATGGTTGTGAGTTATAGAAACACCAACAAGCTCTTGCGCGCGTTGAAGCAATAACCCACTTTTTGCCCCTGTAGCGTTAATGGCACAGGGGCTTTTTCTTTACATGTAAGGGGTAAATTTACCCTCCAAGGTACTTCTTGCGCACTTCGTCGTT
>JACUTV010000210.1 GCA_014859645.1 Campylobacterales bacterium | reverse complement strand
TTTTGCTAAAATTCGCAGATTCGGTTAGCTGCATTTTAACCCGTCAATTCCTCCCCAAGGTGTGCTTCATGGCGTATCGACACAAAGATTTACTGGGCCTCAGGGAGCTCTCCAAAGAAGAAATCCTCTTTTTTTTGAGCTCAGCACAAGCGTTTAAAGACCTCAATAACAGCGAGGTTAAAAAAACCCGTTCGTTGCACGGCAAGACCGTGATTAACGCTTTTTTTGAAAATTCGACCCGCACGCGCGTCTCTTTTGAGACGGGAGCAAAGCGCTTAGGTGCGGATGCCATCAACTTTTCCGCTTCCCAAAGCAGTGCCCAAAAAGGCGAAACCCTCCTTGACACCATCCACAACATGGAAGCCATGAAAACGGACATCTTTGTCTTGCGCCATCCTAATTCTGGCGCGGCACAGTTCGTGGCACAGCACTCGGATGCGTGTATCGTCAACGCGGGAGATGGCTTGCACGAACACCCCACCCAAGCGCTTTTAGACCTCATGACCATCCAAGAGCACAAGGGGCGTTTGGAAGGGCTAACGGTCGTTATCATCGGCGATATTTTTCACAGCAGGGTGGCGCGCTCGAACATTTGGGCCATGAAAACACTGGGCATGACGGTGAAGCTTTTTGGGCCACCGACCATGATGCCCGCCCACGTGGACGTGTTTGGATGCCACGTGTGCAAGACCATGGAAGAGGCCATTGAGGGTGCGGATGTCATCATGATGCTACGCATTCAGCTAGAACGGCAAGATGGCAGTACCCCATTCCCTTCGACGCGTGAATATTCCAAGTTTTTTGGGCTAAGTTCCACCCGCATCAAACTGGCGAACCCCAACCCCATCGTCTTGCATCCAGGCCCCATTAACCGTGGGGTGGAGATTAACTCCGATGTGGTAGAAAACCCCGAAGTGTCGGTCATTTTGAACCAAGTGGAAAACGGCGTAGCCATTCGCATGGCGGTGCTTGACATCCTTAATCGCAACCGAAACAGTTAGGAAACACCATGAAAACACTCATTAAAAACGGAACGATTATCAACGCCGATGGGCGCATCAACGCCAACGTGGTCATCGAAGGTGAGACTATCGTTGAGATTACCACCGAAGAGGTGCAAGCCGACGTGGTCATCGACGCCGCAGGGATGCTCGTGATGCCCGGTCTCATCGACATGCACGTGCATTTTCGCGACCCCGGACAAGAGTATAAAGACGACGTCATTTCAGGGAGTGAAACAGCCGTAGCAGGGGGCGTAACCACGTGTTTGCCCATGGCCAACACCACGCCCATCAACGACAACGCGTCCATCACCCGCGCCATGATTGCTAAGGCAAAAGAGAGAGGACTCATCGATTTGTTGCCCATCGGAGCGGTGACGCAAGGGTTCAAGGGTGACCGCATCGTGGAGATGGGCGACATGATAGAAGCGGGCGCGGTGGCGTTTTCGGACGATGGCTTGCCCGTGTCTAGCAGTACCGTGATGCGCGCGGCACTGGAGTATTCGCGCGGGTTTAACTCCTTTGTCATTAGCCACTCGGAAGATTGTTCGTTGTGCCGTCATGGAGTCATGAACGAGGGGCCAACCTCGACTATTTTGGGCCTCAAAGGGATGCCTTCTGAAAAAGAAGAAATCGCCGTGGCGCGGGACATGCTACTGGCTAAACTGACCAAAGGGCACATTCACATCGCCCATGTGAGTTCGGCGTGGTCACTCAAACTCATCGAATTGGCGCGAAAAGAGGGCGTGAGCATCACCTGCGAAGTAGCACCCCACCATTTTAGCTTCTCAGATGAGCACTTGCTCACGTACAATACGTACTTTAAAATGTCCCCGCCTTTGCGCTCAAAGTGCGACGTGGAGGCCATGAAAGAGGGGTTACGAAGCGGGCTTGTGGATGTCATCGCCACCGACCACGCACCGCACCATACGGATGAGAAATTTGTAGAGTTTGACAAGGCGCCTTTTGGGATTTTGGGGCTTCAAACCTTAGTACCGTTGACTTTGGCACTGGTGAAAGAAGGGGTCATCACCCTTGAGCGCATGGTGGAACTCACCTCCGCTAACCCTGCGAAGATTTTGCACCTAG
>JACUTV010000066.1 GCA_014859645.1 Campylobacterales bacterium | reverse complement strand
AATGGCTCGGTTAACATGGAAGCAGGAAGTTACGGCTACAAGCATGGCGCAGTGCAACTTTCTTACCGTACGCCTCTCTCTGACGCGTCCCTTTCGGTGAGTAGAGTGCTCGCCGATGGCCCAACCGCCAAAGCACCACGGGGAAAAAATAGTAAAGATTATGAAGACGACCCGTACCGCAATACCACCGTACATGTAAAAGTGGGGCACTGGATTACGCCAGATAATCGCGTGGAAGCGGGGTATCGGGATGTGAATGCGTTTACCCATTATGATGAGGGTGATGGAAATTCGGGCGGTGCTGTTGACTATAGAGAAAAGTCAGGCTTTGCTAATTACCAGCATTTTTCTGGCCCCCATGCCATTACATTAAGTGCTTCAAAGGGTAAGTTTGAACGAAAATATTCTTTTGCTGATTATGATGGAGAGTTGAAAGAATTAGAATTAAAGGATCGCTTCAAATACAGCGATAATGGTGTTTTAGTATTTGGTGGAAGCTTTGGTCAAAGCAAAGCAAAATATGCAGATACTACATCAAATGAAGAAATGGACATTCGGAATTATGCTGGCTATATTAATCACGTTTACACAAAATACAATTGGTCATTTTCACAAGCATTACGTTACGATGCCTTTAGTGAATTTGACAATAAGACGACTGGAAAACTAGGACTTTCTTACACATTTACTCCTGACATTTCAGTATACGTAAACACTGGCACGGCTTACAAAGCACCTTCTATTTTAGACATGGTAAATCCTGGCCCTTGGGGAGCTAGCAATTTTGATTTGGAGCCTGAAAAAATCCGTAGTTATAACGCGGGTGTACAGTTTCATGCTTTACATGTAAATGTGTTTCGCAATGAAATTAAAAACATGATTTTATGGGACGGCGGAATGAATAAAAACCTCTCAGGCACCTCCGTATTTAAAGGCATTGAAATCTCCCTAGAACAAGCCATCGCCAAAGACTGGCTCATGGGCGCAAGCTATACCTACACCGATGCGCGCGATGGAAAAAACAAACGTGCCATAAGAGTGCCGCGTTATCAAGCCAGCACGCATGTTACCTATGTGCCTACGAAAGAGTTAAGGCTAACTGCACTTGGGAATTACATTGGCTCACGTTCAGATAAAGATTTTTCGACTTGGCCGGCAACAGATGTCGACACGGGACGTTATTTCCTTGCCCATCTCAAAGCAGACTACACTATCAACAACACGTGGAGTGTGTATGGTAAGCTCAACAACCTCTTTGACCGCAAGTATCAAGAAGTGGATGGCTACGCAACCCTTGGACGTAGTGTTTATGTCGGCGTGAAAGCGACCTTCTGATGATATCCCGCCTGCGACCGTACCTGTGGTTTAAGCTCTTAAACTCCCTTTTTTTTGGGCTTTCGACGGGGAGTGTGTTTGTGCTGTACACGCCCCTTGAACCTTCGGTGTACAGTCTGGGCGGGATTGTCTTGGCTCTTGGGCTTTTGGTGGTGGCGAAATTTTACGAGCGCATGATGAACGCGCGGGTGTTTTTTGCCATCACCCTCATGGTGGAGTGCGTGACGCTTGTCATGGTAGTGGGGTTTTTGCTTTTTTCTTACAGCTACATGACCGCGCTGTTTATGTACGCTAGCTACCAATTTACCTTCATTTTTGGGGGGTATTTGGTTCGGGTTGAAACAGTGGCGTTAAGGCGCAGTAAACTCATGGGGTTTATTGATGTCGCTAAACAAAAGGGCTATTTGGTGGGCATGGTGTTGGCGTATGGGTTTTATAAAGTGGTGGAGTGGCAAGGGGTGGATGACAAGCAAACGCAGGTGTACGTGTTGCATTTTGGACTCTTGGTACTGCAACTTTTCGTGCTTGCACTAGTGATGCGTGCCTTTACATGTAAGGGAAATTTACCAAGAATTTAAAAAACTCCGCTACCATGACGCTTTCATTAAGGGAGTAGATATGGTATTTTCAAGCATCGGACGGTTACGGATGATTAGTGTGTTGGAGGGGATTTCTTATCTGGCCCTTTTGACCTTTGCGATGCCTATCAAATACATGGCGGGCGACCCTGAGCCTGTGCGTATCGTAGGGATGGCACACGGAGTGCTGTTTATCGTTTTTCTACTGGCCTTAGCCGATGTGTGGCGCGTCCACCGTTGGAGTCTGAAGTTTCTTCTTTTTTGTTTCGTCTGTTCGTTGGTGCCTTTTGCCCCCTTCTGGCTAGAAGGTAAGCTAAAAGAGCGCGAAGCAAGGCAAGCGTAGGTTATTTTTTAAGGCGTCGTTTTTCTCTAAGGGCGCGACGGCGTAACGCCATGCGTAGCCTGATGTCGCGCACGGTGTCAGGCTCTAACCCCCCGGTGTAGGTTGCCCGCGTTTTTTGAATCTCTTCCCCAAGCTCCACATCCAAGTGGTCTCCTTTGGTCATGGCCAAGATTTGCGAAGGAAACACACTGCGGTGTCCTGTCATCAAAAACGCCACGATGCACGAAAGAGCCGCGTAGTGAAGGATGTCCATCCCAAAAAGTTCTCCCGCCATGATGATAGCCGCAATGGGCGCATTGGTGGCGCCTGCGAGTAAACTCACTAATCCAAGGGCGGCAAAGAAGGGAATGTGCCCTTCGACCAAATGCCCAAACAGATTGCCACTTGTGGCGCCTACGAAAAACAAGGGCGTGATAATCCCACCACTTCCCCCGCTTCCCAAAGAAAGCGCGGTAAAGAGAAGCTTCATGGGCGCGTCGTACCACTGGATGTTTTCATGCAAAATCGCTTCATTGCTAAGAGAGAGCCAAATGCTTTCCATGCCAAGGCCAAGGTAGCGCGTTGAGGTAAAATGCGCCAAGGCCGCAATGATGATGCCGCCCACAAGAGGCGTGAGCAGGTAGTGCCATTTGATAGCCTTAATCCACTGGTGCACTTTTTGCACTACACTAATGAAAATATCGGCGATGAGTCCAAAAAAGACCCCACCCACCAAGACCCACAATGCAACGGTGATGTCAAAGCTAGGCAGGACAAAATGGCTGGCTTTGATGAGGGTGTATTCAAGGCCCAAAAATTGCGCCACGGTATACGCGGAAAGCCCTGCTACGATAGAAGGGAGTAAGACGCTGTACATAATGGTGCCTACCACCAAGATTTCTACCCCAAAAATCGCCCCTGCTAGCGGCGTGCCAAACACTGTAGCAAACCCCGCACTAATGCCACAAATCACCAGTTTTTTGCGGTCATCTGGCGAAAATCGAAACCATTTGCTAAACAAGGAAGCCGTTGCCGCCCCAATTTGCGCGCCTGGGCCTTCCTTGCCCACAGAACCACCCGTGCCAATGGTCAGGATGGTTGCTAAGACTTTGACAGGGATGACCTTGCTGTCGATGTCACCCTTGTGCTTGTGGATGGCTTCGATGACTTTTTCGGTGCCATGACCCTCCGCATTGGGCGCGACTTTGCGCACGAGCCAGACCGTGAGCACCAAAGCAAAAGGAAGCAAAAAATAATAAGGAAACCCCACATCAGCACGTGAACTTTCCGCCCAATGTAAGGCGCGTAAAAATTGCACAATAATAGCACCGCATAAAGCACCTACTAGGGCAGAGAGAAAAATCCATTTGGAAACAGAGGTGAAGACGACGGCTTGTTCGGTGAAGTGTTGGTTCATGGTAAATCTTTTGAGCGTTTGGTATCATTCTAACAAAACTATGTAAAATAGGGCTGATAAAAGGGGACTTTATGAAGATTTTAATGCACATTCTTTTGTGTGCCGTGTTTTCTTACGGATATGAGGTGGTCAATGGCACGGCGGCGGTGTTGGAGGTTGATGCAAGCACCCAAAAACTGCTCAAGGAGAGTGGGCCGTTGCCTCTTTTGGCCCACCCCAAAGACCCCAACAAACGCATCGCTTTTGTGGCAGTGCCTTACCGCCAGAGTGAGGACATCGATCTTGTGCGAATTGTGAATGAAAAGAAAGAGCTGGTACGCTTACATGTAAGGCAAGGAGACTATAAAAAAGAGACCCTTAGCGTAGACCCTGCTCATGTTTCGCCGCCCAAAGAAGCCTTGCCACGCATCCAGGCAGAACGGGAAGAAGCCATGGCCTTGTACGGAACCTTTACGCCAACGCGGTATTGGAATGCCCCTTTTGAATTTCCCATGCAAAGTGTCATCACGAGCGATTTTGGCAATGCGCGGGTCTTTAACGACACCCTTAAAAGCTACCATTCGGGCACGGATTTTCGCGCCGCAGTAGGCACGCCCATTGTCGCGACAAATGAAGGCGTAGTAGTACTTGCCAAAGAGCGTTACTATGCGGGCGGTTCGGTCATCCTAGACCATGGTGAGGGGGTTTACAGTGTCTATTATCACCTAAGTTCCTTGCCTCATCCTGTGGGAGCGCGTGTGAAAAAAGGGGAGGTGGTTGGCCTAAGTGGGGCAAGCGGACGCGTCACAGGCCCGCATTTGCACTTTGGCTTCATGGTGCAAGGTGTGCCCATTGACCCGTTGGATTTTATCGCAAAGGTGAAAGCCCTTTTTGAGTAGACTTTTTGCCCTACATGTAAGGCAAAAAGTCTAGTGCATTTTAACCATGTGTACCGTTTCCCAGACACCACCTTCGTCTAGCACTGTTTCAAACCCCATCCGTTCCCAAAACGCTAATCCACCGGGTAAAAAACGGTGGGTGTGCAGATACAAAGCATTGTAAGAGTGGGTTGCGGCAAGGGCGGTGTGAAAAAGCTTGGTGGCGATGCCTTGGCGCCAGTGCGAAGGAGTAATGTAACACCGTCCCACTTCGGCTATCTTGCCCTGTGGGAGCAAGGGATTAAGGGAAGTGATGCGGTGGTCGTAGGTATTTAGGGTAATGCTTCCTATGAGCGCTCCTGTTGCATCAAAGGCACCAAAAAACTTTCCTTCACGTGTGCATTGTTCGTGGGCGAGGGCAGCGTGGATATGGGCGTATTTGTCCACTGAAAGTCTTGGGCCATAATAGGCCCTGCAATAGTGCGCCAAAAAGGCTCCAAAGGCGTCAAAAGTAGCCACGGTGATGGGGGCAATAAAGAGAGCTTGAGCGGTTTGGGGTGCGTTAAGACAAGAGATGGGCATGAAAAAGTTCCTTTACATAGGGGTGTGTGTGCTCGTGAACGTCACAGGTTTTACAGTGGGAAACGATAGACCCCTCTTGCACAAAGGCCAAGCGGTTGCACAAGGCTAGGGTGGCGTAAAGGTCATGAGCAATGAAAATGGTCGTCATTTCACGGGTGTTTTTAAGGGAAGAGAGCAAGGTGAGCATTTGGGCTTGAATGGACACATCCAGCGCACTCAGGGCTTCATCAAGCACCAAAATCTTGGGTTGTGAGGCCAGTGCGCGGGCGAGGCACACCCGCTGTAACATCCCGCCAGAGAGCTCGTGGGGATAGGCGCGCGTAAGGTGTGCGGGAAGTTCTACGCTTGCTAGCAAGGCCTCAATGGCGTGCCTATCACGGGGGAGCCTTAGGGCTTCAAGGGGTTCTTCAAGACTGCGCCAAATAGGAAGCATGGGATTGAGGGCATTGGCGTAGTCTTGAAACACTGCGGTGCAACGGCCTGGGTGTTGGCGTTGCCATGTTTTAAGGGGCAAGCCATCGATGGTGATGGTGCCAGAATCAGGCTCTTCAAGCCCCAAAAGTAAGCGCGCTAGGGTGCTTTTACCGCTTCCGCTTTGCCCGATGATGCCCAAACTCTCTCCCTCATGTACATGTAAGGTGACATCACGCAAGACGGGGGCGTTGTAGGCTTTATTTAAGTGCTCAATGCGTATCACACGATTCTCCTAAAAAAGGCGCGGTGCGCTCATGGTAGAGTCCCACAAGGTGGCGCGTGTAGGGGTGGACGGGTGCGTTAAAGAGTGTGTTGAGTGCGCCTTGTTCCACACACTGGCCTTGGCGCATCACTAACACCTCTTCGGCTAGTGCACGAACCACGCCTAAGTCGTGGGAAACGATGATAAGCTCCATGGAAGTCTCTTTTTTGGCCCGTTTGAGTAGCTCAATGACGCGATATTGAGAGAGCGTGTCCAACGCAGAGGTTGGCTCATCGGCGATGAGGATGTGCGGTTCAAGGGCGAGTGCGAGGGCAATCATCGCCCGCTGCAACATCCCGCCGGAAAGTTCATGAGGGTACGCGCGCGCAGTGGATGTGGGCAAGTCCACCCAGTTTAGCCATTGGTTTGTTTTAGTGTGGGCTTCGTGGCGTGTGTGCCCGTGGGCGCGCAAGGTTTCATGAAATTGCGCCCCGATGCGATAAAGCGGGTCAAAGGCATTCATGGCATCTTGGGTGACGTAGCCAATCTTTCTCCCCCGCACCGTGCGCAAAGCGGTTTCTTGCAACACTTCTCCTTGAAAATAAATCTCTCCCTTTACATGTAAACTGCGGGGCAAAAGTCCCAAGATAGCCTTACATGTAAGGGATTTGCCACTTCCGCTTTCTCCGATGATGCCCAGTGTTCCTCGAAGCGTAAAACTCAAGGGGTCAACCAAGGGTTTTTGGCCGTGAAAAATGGCCATGTTGTTTACATGTAAGGCACTCATGGTCGCGTCTCTTGACGGAGAACATGGGTGGGATTAAGGGCGTTTTGAATGCTATCGCCCAAGAAATTAAAAGCCCCCACCGTGAGGATGATGGCAAGACCAGCGGGGAGCATTTGTTCGGGGTAAAACAGCATGATGTTTTTCGCTTCACTGAGCATCATGCCCCATTCTGGTGTGGGTGGTTGTACGCCAAGACCCAAAAACGAAAGGGTGGAGATGAGTAAAATAACCGCGCCCATGTCTAAGCTTGCAAGCACGGCAATGTCCGTGGCAAGCAAGGGCAAAAGGTGGCGCTTGAGGGTTTTGTGCCACGGGGTACCGCACAAGCGTGAGGCGTCCATGTAGGGCATGGAAGCGTAGCGCAGGGTGAGGGTGCGCACCATTCTGGCGTACCACGCCCACTTGACAAGGATGATGGCTAAAAACATGTTCCACACATCCGGCCCCAACATTCCCACGATGGCTAAAATCATCAACTCTCCCGGAAAAGAGAGCATCACATCGCACAACCGCATAAGTAGCCCATCTAAGCGCTTGAAATAGCCTGCTAACATTCCCACAAGGGTGCCGATGCTAAGGGTGATTGCCATGGCAAAAAAGGCCAAAAAAAGCGTGGTGCGCACCCCATAAAGCAACCGCGAAAGCACGCATCTGCCCAAATGATCTGCGCCCAAAGGAAAGAGCGTGCTTGGGGTGGAGAGCTTGTATTCAAGGTGAGGCATGGTGGGATCATGGGGTGCAAGAAAGGGGGCGAAGATGCCCGCAAAAAGCACAACACCAATCACCCCAAGGGCGAGTTTCGCTAAAGGCGCGTGCCAAAGTTTTCGCCAAAATCCCATCACAATGCCTTTTTGAGTCTTGGGTCAATGAGGGCATTGACAAGGTCAGAGAGGAGGCTGAACAGTACAAACAACACCGCCATCAAAAGCACGTAGGATTGAACCATGGGATAGTCACGGTTAAAAATAGCGCTGATACACAAGCGCCCGACTCCTGGCCACGCAAAAATCGTCTCAATCACCACCGTGCCCGCAAGAAGCTTGGGGATGGACATGCCAAGGGCGGTGATAGACAGGTGCAAAGAGTTTTTAAACACATGCCGCGCAATGCGCCAAGGTTGCAACCCA
The DNA here is from genome assembly GCA_014859645.1 of Campylobacterales bacterium. Lineage (GTDB taxonomy): Bacteria > Campylobacterota > Campylobacteria > Campylobacterales > Campylobacteraceae > Sulfurospirillum_B. Next base: position 5,029 of record JACUTV010000066.1, on the reverse strand, counting down.
CGCGCTTTGGCGTAAAGTACAAAGGGGGCGTTGAGGGTTTGCACCATCGTGTTGCGAATGAGGCGGGTGTAGGTGGGCGTATAGGCAAGGGCAAGGGTGAGTGCGGGAAGGAGGATGCTTTTGGCTTCTTCCATGCCACTACTTGGAAGTAAATCCCAGTGCAGAGCAAATAGCCACATGAGCCCAAGCCCCAACCAAAAACTGGGCATAGCAGAGAGCATAAACACCCCGCCGCGTAGTATTTTGTCGCCCAAGCTCTCTTCATGCAAGGCACACCAGATGCCAATGGTAAGACTCAATACTAGACCAATACCAAGGGCGGCACCTGCTAAGGCAAGCGTAGCGGGAAGTGCGTGTAAGATTTCATCAAACACCAAGCGACCCGTGACATAGCTTTTGCCAAAATTTCCTTGCACAACCCCCAGTAGCCAGTGGCCATAGCGCAGGTGAATGGGCTTGTCTAAAGCCAATTCCTCGCGCATGCTTTGCACGGCTTGGGGGGTTGGAGTGATGTCATTAACCCGCAAAGCGACCTCGGCGGGGTCACTGGGGCTAAGGTACATCAAGAAAAAAGTCACCAGTGAAACCCCCAAAAGAATAGGAAGGCTTAAGGCGAGGCGTTTGAACACATAGAGGAGCATTAGCGCGAAAGGCTCATGCGTTCAAATGGAATCTCGTACTGAGAGAGGCTAAATTCCACCCCTTGCACCTTGGGAGAAAAGACCGCTTTGGTACGTGAATAGGTAAGGGGAATGTAGACGTATTGGCTGTGAATATAGCGCAACATTTGAGCGTAAAGTTCGTGGCGTGTCGCACTATCTGGCTCGATGAGGACGCGGGTGATGGTCTCGTCTAACCACGCTTTTTTAGGGAGTCCGCGTTGGGCTTGAAAGTCGCCGTGCGCGGGGATGCGCCATGAGGAGATGTAAGATTGGGGGTCATAAGGCACACCCCACGAGAGGGAGTATTGCAAGTCAAAATTGCCCGATTGTTGGCGGTCAAGGAAAGATTGTTTTTCTTCGCCAACGATGCGCAGTTCCACACCAACAGTTTTGAGGTTGCTTTGCAAATACTCGCTAATGGCGCGTTCTTGGGCGTTTTGGGCGTTGAAAGAAATTTCTAGCACAAGAGGTTTGCCTTCTTTAGTGCGGATAGGGTCTTTTCCTTTGACCCAACCTGCTTTTTCTAGCAAAGTGTTGGCTTTGACAGGGTCGTACATGTAAGAGGGAAGCTCCACGTCACAATAAGGTGTTGTGGGGGAGAAAAGGGTGTGTGCCACCACTTCGGAGCCATTAAAAATCCCTTTCGCAATCGCTTCTTTGTTGATGGCGTATTGCAAGGCTTGGCGGACATTGATGTCGCTAGTGATGGGTTGGTTGGAGTTAATGAGCACGGCCCGTGAAGCGATGGGTTGGCTCATGAGGGTGCGGTATCTGCCTTGGCGTTCAAGGGCGGCGAAAGAGTCAAGGTCAACCATGTCCCCATCTGCGCCAAAAAGCAGGTCAATCTCTCCCTTTTGCAATGCCAAAAGAATGCTTTGGTGCTCAGGCATTACGCGCCAGCGCACCCCTTGAAGGAGAGGTTTTTTACCCCAGTAAGTTGGGTTTGCTTCAAAATGAGCAAATTGGTTGCGGCGATGTTCGCTAAGCACCCAAGGGCCAGTTCCTACAAGGCAACTCACACCCCCTTTGGTTTCGCCTTCTTGAAAACACTTGGGTGAGAGGAAGCGAAAAGGACGTGTGAGGGCCAGCTCTTCAAGGGCAGGATAGTAAGCATTTTTGAGGGTGAGGCGGTACGTGTAGGCATCAACCACTTCGCTTTTGTCGATTTGGTTGACGAGCTCCAGCCATGCGTGACGTTTAAAATTACTTAGCACCGCATCGATGTTTTGCTTGACTACCTTAGCATCAAATGGGGTGCCATCGCTAAAAACAACATCTTCGCGCAAGAAAAAAGTGTAGGTTTTAGTGTCCTTGCTGACTTCCCAACGCTCTGCAAGCCACGGTTTTAAGCCTTCGCGGGTGTTGAGAAGAAGTGGTTCAAATACCATGTTTTGAGCCGCCATTTCGCCCCCGTAAAGGTGCGGGTTGATGTCGCGGATGTCTTTAGTACTTGCATACACCAGCGTCGTTGAAGGCACAGCCCAAAGGGAAACTCCCACCATGAGCCAACTGGCCAAAAAGAGACGAAATGTTTTGTGCGGATTCATCATAATTCCTATGAGGAGAAATAATACGAATGAAGTAATCGACGTATTTATGATGAATTATATAGGATTTGTAATATTATTGCTATAGGGAGAAAATATGATTTTGCAGTTAAAGCGCGCTTAAACGTCTACAACGACCTGATTTCTTCCGCCATTTTTGGCGCGGTACAAGGCTTCGTCGGCACGATTGAGGGTATCGATGGCATTGTCGTAAGGCTCAAAATGGGCAACGCCAAAGCTACATGTAAGGCGAATCACCCCTTTTCTAAAGGCGGAGACTTGGACGATGTTTCGTATTTTTTCTGCAAGGACGGCTGCTTCGTGTTTGGTGGTGTTGGGGCAAATGATGACAAATTCTTCGCCACCCCAACGCCCTAAGACGTCACTATCCCGGATGGAGGATTGAAGCAAGCTAGCCATCTCTATGAGTACTTGATCGCCCGCGCTGTGTCCAAAGGTGTCGTTGATGGCTTTGAAATAGTCTACGTCAATGATGATGATGGAAAAAACCTCTTTGTAGCGCTTGGCGCGTTTGAGCTTTTCGTTGTAACACGTGTTGAGGTAGAGGCGGTTGGGAACTTGGGTGAGGGTGTCGGTGTTAGAGAGGGCTTCGATACGTTTTTTGTCGGTGATGTTGTACTCAAAAGCGTTGTATCCTTCGATAATGCCGTGCTTATCAAAAGCGGGTGAAATGCGCGCATCTACCCAGTATGTGGAGCCGTCTTTGTGTTTGTTTTGGAGTTCGCCCTCCCACTCTTTGCCTCTAGCGAGGGTTGCTAAAAGGTCTTTAATAATTTCTGGATTCATGTCGGGATGGTAAAAAATATCATGAGGTTTGCCGATGAGTTCGGCTTTGGTATACCCACATGTCTCACATAACGCGTAGCTAACGTGGGTGATGGTGCCACGAACATCGGTGCGGTAGAGGATGACGTATTTGTCGATGATGGTGAGGTTTTTGTTGATTTCTGTATTGTAGGAACGGATGATGCGGTACCGCACTGCCATCAAGGCAAAAACAAAGCCAAGGGCTACAAAGATTTTCCAAAACAAGTGGTAGTCGAACTTTTTTTCATATTGCACGTTTGTCCACTGGGCGCTGATGCTTTGCTTTGCTTTTGCGTCGATGGTGTGCAAGGCTTTTTCCAAGATGCTTCGCAAAAGTGGCTCATCGTTGCGCACGCCAAACCCCAGGGAATATTCCCCATTTACCCTTCCTGCAATCTTTAAGATGCCTGTGTAGTCTTGTTGCAAGACGTAGTTAATCGTCACCAAACTGTCCACAAACCCAAACAATTCTCCCCTAGCAACAAGTTTCAAGCCCTCAGCAATGCTCTCAACGTTGACGAGGTTTACCTCTGGATATTTGGCTTTGAGGATGTCTGCTACCGCGTAGTCTGCCACCACGCCAATGGGATTGTCAATCACCTGTGCAAAGTCAGTGATAAAGGGTGTTTCATTGGCCGTAGCAATGACAAAAGGCGTACTAAAATAAGGGCTAGTGAAGTCGAGGTAAGCGGCGCGTTCAGGGGTGTTGGCGGCAAGGGTAAGGATGTCGCAATGGCGATTTTTGGCATAGGCTAGAGACATCTCCCAACTGTGGGTAGGAAGCAAGGTAAAAGAGGTGCCAACAAGGGGTTCGATGAGGCTTAAATACTGAGCGCTCACGCCCACAAGCTTGGCATCTTGAATGCGTTCATAAGGAATCCACGCAGGGTCTGCGCACACGGTGATGTGCCCTTTTTCTTTGAGGTAGGTTTTTTCTTCGGGGGTGAGAAGCCCAAAATGGTGCAAGACAAAATCGTTAATAGAAATTTGATTGGGAATGTGGCCCATGACATTGTACAAATCATACATGCGTTGGAGTTTGTTTTTGTCGATGACTCCCAAGGTTTGGGTTTGGTCGTAGGAGAGTTTTTTCAGCACTTTGCCCTCGTAAAGCAGTGCTTCAAGAGGGAGGTTTTGCGTGTTGCGGTGGTCGAAAATGTACTTGGCGACTTCTTCGATGTTCTCATAAGCGTATTTCCACCCTTTTAAGGAGGCATCTCTAAAGGCATTGACCGTGCCAATGTCGCGCCCAACTAGCTCTTCGCTGGTGTAAAGAAAATCGCTGTACATGTCAAAACCATACTCTTTGGGGTAAAACACGCGGTAAGGAACACCCATGCGTTCAAGCTCAAAAGGGGTTTTGGAAAGGTAGGCAGAGATGACGTCCGTGTCGCCTTTGACGAGAGAGAGGATGTCGTGAGTGTGGGGCAGGCGTGTGTAGTCTTTTAGCTGATGGGAGTGAAAGAGTGCTTGCAAGGACGCTTTTTCGGTGTCGTTTTCAGTAATCATAATGCGCTTATTTTTAAAATCTTCCACGGAACGAATGCCAGAAGCCTCGGTGGTGAGAAAGACAAAGGGGCTTACTTGAAACAGCGCGTACAACGCGACGATTTTCCGATGCCGCGCGCGGTCGATGAGGAGCGATTCACGGCCAATACCAAAGTCCACACGACCACTTTCTACCTTCTCTAAAACGTTTGTTCCAAAGGCAAAAGGCACAAGTTGAACGTCTAAACCTGCTTCTTTGTAAAAGCCCTTTTCCTGCGCCATGTAGTAGCCTGCAAATTGAAACTGGTCAAACCACGAGAGTTGTAATGTTGCTTTTTTTAACGCATTGGCTTCTAAAGAAGTGAAAAAAAGAAGTAGAAAAAGGAGCCTTGTAACCACACGTATTCCTTGGCTTGCATGGGTAAAAGTTGACACTAAAATGTGAGTATAGGCTAGTTGGAGTAAAAGGAACGTAAAATAAAAATTTTGGTTCGTAATATATAT
>JACUTV010000010.1 GCA_014859645.1 Campylobacterales bacterium | reverse complement strand
GGATTATACCACAGCTGGCTTTTTCGTGCCTTGATACATTTTTGTACATCAAGGTCACACCAAAGCCCCGCGTGTGTGCTACAATCTCACTTTTATGACTTTACATGTAAAGGATTTCTCATGACACTGATGAGCGCGCTCGCCCTTGCGGGTGCTATGACGCTTTTAGCCGCAAGCCCGGGGCCAGGGGTGTTTGCCGTAACTGCTAGGGCACTAGCTAGTGGATTTACCCACGGCGCCCTGCTCGCCCTTGGGTGCGTTCTTGGCGATTTGGTCTTTTTACTCATGGCAGTGTATGGCCTCAGCGCCCTAGCCTCGGTGATGGGCGAAGTGTTCATTGCTGTTAAATACCTAGGAGGCGCGTACCTTGTTTACCTTGGAGTCCACATCTTGCGCAGCTCCGCCCACGCGCGCACCCTCAAAGGCTCTAGCGAAAGCGCTTTGAGTGCTAGTTTTGTCAGCGGGTTTTTCATTACGCTGGGCAACCCAAAAGTCATCTTGTTTTACCTGAGCTTCTTGCCCACCTTCATGAACCTCCAAGCCCTCAGCGGCGCAGATGTCGTGCTTGCAGCTACCATCGTTTCTGTTGTCCTTGGAACGGTTTTGTGTGCGTACGCGTGGATGGCCCACCGTGCCAAAGCGCTTTTTACAAGCCCCAAAGCCTTGCGTCGCATGGACGTGTGCGGGAAGTGCCATGGTCGGTGCGGGCGGATTTTTACTCTTAAAACCGTTGTAATCCGTGGAATTTGAACTTTCCATGTACGCCATTTTTTTGGCGGTGGGTGTTGTGGCGGGGTTTATCGACGCTATCGCGGGAGGGGGTGGGATCATCACCATCCCTGTGCTCTTGGCCGCAGGCATTCCACCGCACGTGGCTCTTGCGACCAATAAACTCCAAGGCACCTTTGGTAGCGGCATGGCTTCGCTAAACTTCATCCGCAAAGGTTTTATCACGTGGAAAGAAGTCTGGCTAGGGGTGTGTTACACCTTTGTGGGGGCGGTTTTGGGTACGTATGCTATCTTACTCATCAACCCCGACATCCTCGCCAACATCATCCCCATCATGCTTCTTGCCATCTTTCTTTACACCCTCTTCTCTCCCAAAATGGGCGAAAACGACCGCCGCGCACTCATGGGAAACCACCTGTTTTTCTTGGTCTTTGGCATCGGCATCGGATTTTACGATGGCTTTTTTGGGCCTGGGACCGGGACGTTTTGGACCATTGCCCTTGTGAGCCTAGCGGGGCTTAACCTCAAAAAAGCCACGGCCCAAACCAAAGTGATGAACTTTACGAGTAACATCGTTTCGCTGGGCGTCTTTTTATGGAGTGGACACGTGCTCTTTCTCGTGGGGCTACTCATGGGCCTTGGACAACTTATCGGTGCAAATCTCGGCTCTAATATGGTCATCAAAAAAGAGGTCAAATTTATTCGCGTCTTTTTTCTCATCATGGTCGGCGCCACGCTCATGCGGCTGGCGTACCAGAGTTATTTTTCCTAGCGCTGGAGCGTAAACGCGTAAGGCAACAGTGTCTTCAACGGAGCCACCACCACGGCTCCGTCCCATTCAAAAATCACCTCTATGTCTGCACCAAATTCACTAATAACCTGACGGCACGGCCCGCAAGGGGAGAAATTTTTTCCCGAAGATGCCACGGCGATAGCCACTACGTCTGCGGGTTTGTAACCCAAAGAAGTCGCGTTGAACAGCGCCGTGCGCTCGGCACAGATGGTCGCGCTTTGGGCGGTATTTTCCACATTGCACCCTAACACCACCGCGCCATCACGCAACAATACCGCCGCACCAACCTTGTAACCCGAATAGGGCGCATAGGCGTTTTCTTTGGCCTCGTGCGCTTTTTTTAGCAATGTTTCGTACGACTCCATGGTTTCGCCTTTTTGGCGTATTATAACTTACTTACAGTCCATGGCGCGCTTTAAAAGCCTCCGCTTCGGTGATGGCCTCGACAATCTTGGCGCTCAGTCTTGGAAGCTCTCCATACTTAACCCACAGCGTGTCTTCGACGATGTCATGCACCTCTCCTGCAAGTTCTACTGCCGCACGTTTGAGCTTGGCGTACTCTTTTTTGAGCTCTTTTTCATCCATCGAACGCTCCTATTTTTACAGACGAGTTATGCAAGAATGATTCCAGCTAAATGCAAAGACTACGTTAGGGTAATTTTGAGAGGCGTATGTCAAATGCCATGTATAAAGAGACAAGAAAAGGTACCACATAAGTAAGTCCCACTTTAATCCAATCTAAGGCCATAGGCCCTTGGGCTAGAATTATCTGATACTGATTAATCACCACCAACGCTGTCCCCACCAACGCTGAAACCTTAAGGGCTTTTTTCACAATCCGTTTATCGCACAGGGTTTCTTGGAGCGCTTTTTTTGCGTTTTCAAACATTACAATGCGTCCTTAATTTCTGGGTTTGGCATTCCAAGGTAATACCCTTGCGCGTAATCCACGCCTGTTTTTTTGAGCGCTTCAAAAATCGCTTCATCGGCCACAAACTCCCCGATGGTTTTAGCGCCGATAGCCTTTGCGTAGGTGCAAATAGAAGCGACGATGGAGAGGTCTTTAGAGCAGGTTGCAATGTTTTTAATGAGTGACCCATCAATCTTAACGTAGTCTACATGTATGGATTGAAGCTTTTTAAAGTTTGAATACCCTGTGCCAAAATCATCAATGGCGATTTTAAACCCCGCTTCTTTCAAACGGCCAATCAACGGTGAAAAGCCGTACATCTCATCGTCTTCCAAAATCTCAAGGACAATGCGCTCAGGCGAAACCCCTTTGGCGTTTGTCTGGGCTAAAAGCATTGGCAGAAAAGTATCTTGGCGAAGGTCTTGGGCACTTATGTTTAGAGAAAATTCATAAGAAGTGTCCACGAAAGTCGCTAGCGCTTCTCCAAGCACATGGGCTGTTATTTTGGGGAGCAGGTGAGTCTGCTCTGCGACTTTCAAAAACGCAAAGGGCGAGATGACTTCCCCTTTGTCTTCAATGCGAATCAGCGACTCATACTTTTCAATGCGCCCCGTGTGGAAATTGTAAATCGGCTGAAAATAGGTGCGAAACTTGGCACTTGTTGCCTGTTTTACAATGTCGTGCAGGGTTGTCGCCCAGTAGATGTTGTTTTGGTAGCGGCTATTAATGTCTCCCATTTGTTCAAACTCTAGCACAGGCAAAGCGCTCTTTTTGGCTTCGCTTAGAGCTGTTTCGGCTTGATTGAGTAGAGTAAGTCCTGGCGTATCACCTTGGCTTGTGGCGCTTCCTGCGCGTATAGAAAAAGAGACTTGAATCTCGCCAAGTTCCATTTTATGAGCTGTAAAAGCTTCCAAAAAGGCTTTTTTGGTGCTGTTTGGGTGCGAGGGGGAGTCGTGCTCTACCAAAAAAAGCCCAAAGGTGTTTCCTCCCAAGCGGTACACAGAATCCACCTCCGCATAAGACGCGCCAAAAGCTTTTAGGTCTTTGGCGAACAAGGCAAGAAACTGGTCTCCTTTTTCGTGCCCAAAAAAGGTGTTTATCTGCCCAAATCCAACAACATCGAAGACAACCAATACCGCGCTTTGGCATTGGGTTTGGCTCACGCACTCAAAAAGACGCTTACGATTACCAAGGCCTGTGAGCTTGTCTGTAATGAGCTGTTGTTTGAGCATCTTACGGCTTTGTTCAATGGCGCTGACATTGGCTCCATAAGCCAAAATAAAGCCCTCTTCTTTGATACCAATGGCTTCAAGAAGATAGGTTTGTTCGCCCGAGGTGATGGTGGTGTTTACGCGCTCTTCTTCTTCGATTACCTTTACGGCGTCCAAAGAGGAGATATGGCTAAAATGGTCAATAGTAGGAAGGATTTTTTTCGCAGCGACGTTAGCAAACACACTGTTGCCCTTGGCGCAAAAAACAAACACAGGCTCAGGGTTGTGCTTTGGAAGGTTAGAGAGAAAATCGCTTTTGGAGGCAAAAAGTTGGTTAATGCGTAACACATAATAAATCGGGCAAAAACCTACCAACGCTGTAGCCAAAAGCACAAGGCCAAAAATCCCCATAAGCGTCAAAGGAAACGAAGCATACCATAGCACTACCAGTGCCATTACTAGTCGAATAGCACGTTCGTATTTGTACAAATTTAGCATTTTGAAGCTCCCTTATTTGCATGATTGTCATCATAGCACAGCGGGCGTTGTTCTTGTGGTGCTTTTGAAAAAAAGGAGGGTATTTTTACCCTTTTCTATGCTACAATTCCGCCATATTACCCCAAGGAAATTCATGAGACATAGCGAGCTCAAAGCAGTTGACATCATCCAGATGGCTTTAGGCGACAAACGCACGTTTACCAAGACAGAAGCGGAGTTGGCTTTTTTACTCAAAAAAAGACTGACGAAAAAAGAGTGCAGTGTGCTCAACGATCTTGCCAATGGCGTCGACCAAGAGGTCACCATGGCGGAGCTGCGCATTGACGAAGAGCGGTACGATGAGATTGTTTCAGGTGCGTTAAAGAAGCTTAAAAATCAATCGGTTCACGGCGATTTTTTCGAGTAGTTTTCCCCAAGACTAGCCTTTTGCTCGTCTTTACTCTTTAGCCTTTACATGCAAGAACTCGCGACACACCATGCCTCAAAGGCATGGGTGCCTTCTTTTTTCCATTCTTGCACCGTTTCTTGTGGTGCAAATTGTACGTGGAGGACATGTTCTCCGACTTCCTCCATAGGTACTCCTAAATTCTCTACAAAGTACCGACATGCTAACACAAACGTTTCATAGCGTCCGTGTCCACAAAAACGCGCAATCGCGGTAATAGCACCATAAAAATACGCACGCACATGCACATCGCTCGAAGGCACTAGAGGAACTTCTTTTTCAAAGCGCATTAACTGACCCATAATGTGCCGACTGTGCTCTTCTAGTGTTTTTTCTACGTGTGCATCTTTCGCGTATGACACAGCTTTCCTTTGTTTTCACTATAGTGAATTGTGAAAGCATTGTATTCCGTTTAAACTTACAGAAAAATAACACTATGGTGAAAATTTTGTGCAACCTTATACCGTTCGATCTTAGCGCCCACCATATCACCATTCTTTATAAAAGAATTGGAGCAAACGTGCGGAAAATACGCAAACAAAAAGGTGTGTCACAATTGGATTTAGCCCTTGCCGTAGGGTACAAATCTGTCTCATCCATTGCCAAAGCAGAATCCCTCATCGAAAACAAACATTTCAACATCGAACAGCTTTACAAAATCTCCAAAGCCCTTGGTGTTCCTATCGAAAGATTTTTTGAAGGTATTTAGTGTTGCGTGCAAAAACACTCAAAGTGCGTGCGCTTTTGCACTGAAGCGTATTGAGGTAAAGTCCTAAAAGCATCTTGAACGTTCCTAAGGAACGCTCAAGAAAAAAGCCAAAAAAACCTAGGCCTATCCGCGCATTTCTTCAATGATGGCACGGGCTTGTTTTTTGGCACTTTCGACCTCATCTAGTACCAACGCTACCGCCATGCGGCGTCCCACGTGGCTAACAGGTTTGCCAAAAACCCGCACGAAAGAGTTTTTACTAAACGCAGTTGGGGGAATCTCAAGCACTGGCACGGTGGCTTCTTCACTACTTTTAAACGCCCCACTCGCGCCGGGTCCGTAAAAGGTAAAGTCTAATGGCAAACCTAACACCGCCCTTACATGTAAGGCAAATTCACTTTGGCTTTGGGTGATGAGTGTGACCATACCCGTATCGTGCGGGCGGGGGCTAAGTTCGCTAAAGTACACTTCTTCGCCTTTGATGAAAAACTCTACCCCAAAAAGCCCGCGTCCACCCAAGCCGTCGGTGACCGCCTTGGCCATGACCTTGGCTTTTTCAAGCACAGCTGCGGGCATTTTCATGGGCTGCCAACTCAGCACATAATCCCCGTCTTCTTGGATGTGTCCGATGGGCTCGCAAAAAACAGTTTCTGTTTCCGTGCGCACCGTAAGCAGGGTGATTTCATAGTCAAAGGGCACAAAGGCTTCCACGATAAGCTCACTAGCATCCCCGCGCGCTTCTTTGGCGTGCTCCCATGCTTTGGCGATTTCTGTCACATTGCGCACGGTACTTTGGCCATGGCCTGAAGAACTCATCACGGGTTTGACCACACACGGAATGCCCACTTCCTTGACCGCGGCTTTTAAGGATTCGTAATCTTTCACAAAGCGGTACGCACTGGTTTTAAGCCCCAACTCTTTCGTAGCAAACTCACGGATATGCTTGCGGTTCATGGTCAGCTTGACTGCATTAGCATTGGGAATGACGCAAAACCCCTCCTTTTCGGCTTCGATGAGCGCGTCGATGTTGAGCGCTTCGATTTCGGGCAAGATAAAATCAGGCTTTTCACGGCGAATCACCTCCAAAAGGGCGGCTTTGTCTTTCATGTTGACCACATGGGAACGGTTGGCCACAAGGTGTGCAGGAGCGTGTGGGTACGCGTCCACAGCGATGGTTTCAATGCCAAGGCGCTGGGCTTCGATGATGACTTCTTTGCCAAGTTCGCCACTGCCAAGGAGCATGATTTTGGTGCTGTTACTTTTTAAAGGGGTGGTAAAGTGCATGGGAATTTCCTCTGTAGTAATGTTGGGGTATTGTACAAAAAAAGGGTTTAGCTAAAGCAAAAGTCGGTTTTTAGTCCCAAGGGATTATAATGGGCTTTTTCTAAAAAAGGAACCGCGTGATTTTTGGCAAAATTGACTACATCAACCTTCTTCCCTTTCACGTTTTTTTAAAAGGTAGCGCTCTTCCCAACGCGTTTAAACACGCTTTAGAATACAAAAAAGGCGTCCCAAGCGCGCTCAACCACAAGCTAAAACGCCGTCAAATCGACGCGGCCGTGGTTTCAAGCATCACCAGTACCCATCCCATGTACCACCGCCTTGACATGGGTATTGTGGCGAAAAAAGAGGTTAAAAGCGTCCTTGTCAAACGCGGAAAATGCGCCCTCGACCCCGCCAGTGCCAGTTCCAACGCCTTGGCAAATGTCTTACATGTAAAGGGAGAAGTGCTCATCGGTGACCGCGCATTAAAAGCCTATTTGCAAGACCCAAGCGCCTACGTTGATTTGGCAAAAACATGGAACGCGCGCACGGGGCTTCCCTTTGTGTTTGCGAGGTTGTGTGTCACCAAAGACACAGCCTTTTACCGCCGCCTTGCCGCGCGTTTTGTAGGGCAAAAAGTGCGCATCCCGCGCTACATGCTAAGCCAGTACGCCAAAGAACGCGGCATCAGCGAAGCGGACATCTTGGACTACCTCACCCTCATTTCCTACCGCATCGGCACCAAAGAAAAACGCGCGCTCAAACGGTTTTTGGACGTAGTAAAACAGCAACCCCGCTAACCCTTTTTTTGCTGCATCCAGCGGATAACTACGGGAGCCAAGCCCATCACCAAAAAAAGCCTGATGACGTGATGCAGTGCCACATAAGGCAAGTTGGCACCCACGACGATAGCCATGACGTTCATCTCCGCTTGGCCTCCGGGAGAAAAAGCAAGCAAGATAGAAAGAGGAGGAAAATCAGTACTCCACCACACTAGCGCGATAAACATAGCGCTCACCGCAGAAAGGATGAAAAAATAACCCAAGGTTTGTAGTAAAACTTTCCCAATCTCCCGCAACGAAACCCCCACAAATACAAACCCCACCATGCTTCCTAAGATGAGTTGAATCAGGTTGATGATTTCCGTGGGCGGCCTTACATGTAAAAAGCCCAAACTGTAAGCAAACATACCCACAATCATGGGGCCAATGAGCGTTCCTCCAGGGATTTTTAGCCACAAAGCAACCTTCCATCCCACCAATGCACACGCCGCCATCAAACCAAGTTCGACCAAAGGCGTTTCGCTTAAGTGTTGGGTGATTTTTTGATTAGCTCCCAAGGAAATGTGCGCCCAATGTTCGATGATAAACGGGATGGTAAACACGATAAACAACAGCCTTGCCGATTGGTTAAGGACGATTTTATGGGGGCTGGTTTTAAAGCTCTCCGCCAAGCTTACCATCTCCAATAACCCTCCAGGAATGGCACTAAAATAAGCAGTATGGATGTCATAGTGCAGCACTTTTTTGTAGTACCAGATGCCCGCCAAGGAGGTAAGTGCCACAAAAGGAAACACCAACATCAAGCTTCCCAAAAAACTACTAAAATAAGTAACAATCTCGGCATTAAACGCACTTCCTACGGTCAAGCCAAGAATCGCTCTGGCAGGAGATGAGAGCATTTTAGGGGAGGTTAGGGAAAGAAAAGAGAAGCGACTGGCAACTGCCAACGCGACGATGGAGCCTAAAAGCCAAGGCATTGGCATGTTGACAAAGTAAAAAAAACCCACGCCCACCAACGCAATCATTAGTGTGCTTAGTGTAGAAAAAAAAGCCTTAGTATTCACTATCAATCCTGCCGTGTAAAAGGTATTTGGCGCATTCTACTCTCTTTTGTTGTGGAGAGTTTTAAAGGTTTTCTTTATGGCTATTTTGCGCATAAAGTGCATAAAACCATGGGTGCCAAAAAAGGAATGTGGCGCGTCTGAACACCTTTGCATGTGACCATCTTGACACTTTTTGAGTGCTATAATCATGCTACGTTTTTGTGCTATAGTAAGCTATTACAGTACAAAACAAGGAGGGATTTTATGTTTAGTTTTTTGGGCAAGACAGCACAGGCGGAAAGTAAAAAAGTATCTCAAGCCCCCATCACTACGCTTCTTTTAAAGGAAAAAGAAATTCCAAACGGGCCGCTACAGCGTCTTTCTTTCACACCAAAACTTATCATTGGTTTTGTGCCTCCCAATCTCGATTTCTCAGGCGTGGCATCTAAGCTTAAAAATGTGCTACCAAAAGAAACACTGCTCGTTCTTTCTTCCACTGCAGGCGAATTGTGCAATTTTAACGGAACGACTCCCACAAACACCCTGTACTCTCAAGAAGACGCGGGTGCAGGTACCGCCATCGCGCTCATGCTTTTTGGCGAAGCGATGATAGAAGATGTCTTTGTGGCTACCATTCCTTTGCACAGCAACGTAGGGGCAAACAGTGCGAGTGAACGCATCGCTAGCATCGCCAAAGAGCTAAAAAACATCAAAATCCCTTTTAAACTCAACCACGAAAACACCCTAGGCTACACCCTCATCGACGGGCTTTCAGGGAGTGAGAGTTTCCTCATGGAAGCGGTGTACCAAGGCGGGCATTTTCCCTGTTTGCTCGTGGGTGGAAGTGCGGGCGGTAAGCTAGACTTTCAAGCCACACACCTGTACAACAACCAGCAAGTGTTGCGCCACCATGCGGTCATTACGTTCATCAAATTTGCCCCACCTTACCGCTTTGGCATCTTTAAAAGCCAAAACTTTAAAAAAACTTCCACAAGCTTTACCATCCTCGAAGCCAATCCCTTAGCCCGCACAGTTTCTGGCATCCTCAACACCAAAACCAACGAACATGTCAACTTTATAGACGCGCTCAGCACGCACTTTTCGTGTACCCCGCAAGAGCTTGATACAAAACTGGCCAACTTTACCTTTGGCATCGAGATTGACGGGGAAATCTACGTGCGTTCTGTGGCTTCCATTGACGCGCAAAACAATGTGGTCCATTTTTATTGCGACTTAGAAGCAGGGGAAGAGCTCTTTTTACTTGAAAAAACCGATTTTGTGCGCACCACAAGCGAAGACTACGCTGCGTTTAGCCGTAACAAACCCACCCCCATTGGCGGCATCTTTAATGACTGCATCCTAAGACGCCTATTTAACGCCCAAGCCCTCAACAACCTTGTTGCCTTTAACGAAATCCCCATCGCTGGGTTTTCCACCTTTGGGGAGCTTTTGGGCGTCAACATCAACCAAACCCTCACGGCCATTTTCTTTTACAAACTAGACAACGACGCTTCCTTTGAAGGAGAATACGTCAGCCAGTTTGTGCAAAAATACGCAGGGTTTAAAAGCTACTTTTTACTGCGAAAAATCAACCGCCAAATGATGATTGGCTCCATCAATAAATCCATGCTTTTCCAGATGAAAGAAAGTATGCCTGTCATCCAAACCATCGGCGCTGCCCTTTCCAATGCGGTCACGTCTATCACCCAAATCGAAGCGCAGCTAGGCCATGTACGAGAGCAGTTTTCGCTCTTTTCTACCGACATGGAAAAAAGCAGTGCGAGCAACCAAGACCTTCTTCACGAAGCCCAAAACCTCACCTCACGAGTGGAAGATATTCGTTCCGTCCTTGGCATCATCGCCGATATTGCCGACCAAACCAACCTTCTCGCCCTCAATGCCGCCATCGAAGCGGCGCGCGCGGGGGAGCATGGACGCGGCTTTGCCGTCGTGGCCGATGAAGTGCGTAAACTAGCGGAACGCACCCAAAAAAGCTTAGCAGATACCAATGTTTCAGTAAGCACTGTCGTCCAAGCGGTAGAAAATATCAGCGGGGTTATGAAAGGAGTGAGCGAGGGACTTTTGCACATGGCAAGCAGCAGTACGCACCTTTCCCACGAGATGGACGACTTGTCGCAAAAAAGCCAAGGAATAGCCACAGAACTTGCCTCTCAGTCGCGCCTCACGGAAGAGCTAAACACCGAACTGTCTAAATTATCCGTCTACGAAAAAACGCTGGATATTCTCAACCACTAACTTTACTGGTGGGGTATTTTGACCATGTACCCCACCCCGCGGATGTTGATGATGAAGTCTTCTTTGAGGTTGCTTTTGAGGCGATTGATTTCCGCGCGGATGGTCGCTATGTCTACGTCCACATCATTCCACACATGCTCCATAAACATTTCATAGCTACACACAATCCCGCGGTTATACGCTAAAAACTCGATGATACTTGATTGTCTTTTGGAGAGAATTTGGGGTTCGTTGTTAAAATACAAGGTCGTGTTTTCGCAATTAAAACTGTACGCGTACGAAAGCCGTTTGTGCTTTCGCTGGGTTTGGATGGCTTGGGAAATGCGGTTGATTCTCAGGTTTAACTCTTTGAGGTGAAAAGGCTTTTTGAGGTAGTCAAAACACCCTAACTCAAAGGCTTTGGAAATGTCTTCGATGTCAATGAGTGTGGAGATAAAAATCACCGGTGTGTTTTTCTTTTGCGCGTGCAATGTCTCCAAAATGCTTAGTCCGTCAATGTTAGGCACGTTGATGTCAAACACCAACAAGTCAAAAGACTCTTTCTCTAAAAGGGCTAAACAGACGTTGCCATCGCGCACTGAGGTCATGGCGTGTCCGACGGAGGTAAGGTAGGTTGAAATGGCACCGTTTAGCAAAATATCATCTTCTAGCAGTAAGATTTTCATGGCATGTCCCGTGTGAAGCTGTAGCAAAATGTCGTCGCTTTTTCGTCTGAGTGTAAGGTGATTTCTACGCCCTCTTCCCGACAGATTTTTCGCACAAGGTTCAGCCCTAAGCCAAACCCATCTTGCACTTCCTCTTCGCGGTAATACTCTTCAAAAACTTTTTCGGGATTTTCGATTTTGCGAGAGTGGGACGTGATGCTAAAATACGCCCTGCCCTCAGCTTCCCCTGCACGCACAAAAATGGCTTGGTTTTCAAAGGTGTATTTGATGGCATTAGTAAGGTTGTTGTCCACGATGCGTTGCAATTTGGTTTCATTGAAAAAAACCATCAGGGGCTCTTCTGGCATGTCAACATGAAACTGCGACCGTGCTTTGCTGGCCACTTGTTCAAAAAAATCCACGCGGCTTTGGAGGTACTGAGCGAGGTTGATGCGTCGCTTCATGTACACCACTTGGTCTTTTTTCACCAAGTAACTCAAGTCATCGTACAAGGAAAAAATACTCTTGGCCGCCACTTCGATATTTTCCAAATACACGCTTTTGCTAAACTGCATTTCGTGCAGCTCAATGCTAGTCATGATGATGCTAAGGGGCGTGTTCATCTCATGCACCGTGTAGCGCAAAAACTGCTTGTGAGAGGCCAGCAGATTTTCTGAGTAGTGCATCTGTTCTTCTAGTTTTTTGGACTGAATGTCATAATCCCGCGTGCTTTGCTGAATGAGGTTTGTCAAGGACGCGATGGTTTTGGCATAAGAGGCTTCTTCTTCATTTTCTTTCTTGTGTAATGTTTTAGGACAACCGCTCGCGTCGCTGTGTTCGCATTCGCTCAGTGCCACCACCGTGAGGGTTTGGTTGAGCAATTTGTTGTGCCCTTTTTTGTGAAAAAACTCCGCATAGGTAAAAAACCCCGCCGTAGGAGCAAGTTTCGCAAAAGGCTCCACTTCCAAACGAATCAAATCAGGCATGTAACGTCTTCTGGCCATGCACGAGTAGAGGTAAAAGGTTTCGGCTTGAAAGTTGCGCAATTTTTTCATGGCTTGAACAGGGTTGCGTAATAAGGCTTTGGCATCACCAAATCCAATCCGCACCTTTTCGCCCTTAATCAAATTGCCCCCGCAACTTAGGCTTCCGTCTTCGTGCTTAGCAACCACGGCTCTGGCTATTTTGATTCCATTTCTTTTGACAATGAGCGGAAATTCTGTTTGGGAAACGTGGTTTCCAAGGTATTTTTCATAAAATTTTACCGGTGTTATGCCATCAATCTTATAAATCCGATTGCCCTCCACCTCTTCGATGGTGTGTTCTACTCCGATGGCTTTCCAGTCAAATTTATAGTCCCGCACTACATGCAAAATCTCCGAGTTGAGCGACACACCCACTACGCCTTTGTCTAAAATCGTCCCTTGTGAGGCGATGAAGGTTTGTTTAAACCTTCCATTGTCCCCCGCCATGCCGCCGCAAATGGGCACCGACGCATCAAAAGAAGCTATGCCACTAAGAAGGTCTTCGGCGTTGGTGGAAGTGCCATCAGAAAACACGATCAGAAGTTTTGTCGTGGGGGTGATGAGCCTTGAAGCAAGCGCGCGCCCGTTTTCAAAGGCGTCCTCTTCTTGGAGGTAACATGTTTTAAGGGTTGTGTGCTTAAACACACTGATGGAAATGCTTGTTTGAAAGGTACTGACGTGTTCTTCACAGATTTCACCATCGGTGGTCGTGCCGAGGCAAACCGCTTGGGGAAGACGCTCCAAGATAGCTTCAATGACTGAGGCAAACACCTCGCCCTCTTGCCCGCAAAACACCTGCACAAGCACATTGGGCTCATCTTGAAATAACGCGAAATTAATAATGCTATCCACGTGACCATAGTGGTAAAGATAATTGTAGGTTTTCATATTACTCTTTCACGCATGATAACGCCATTAACCATCCTTTTCCTAGGTGAAAGCGGGGAGTGGTGGTTATTTTATCGTACTGTTTATTAGAGAAACCCACGTATTTTTTAAACTATAAATATGCAAAAATATCATATTTATAGTTTAAATGTTCCGTGAAGTGCAAGAAAGCGTCGCCACACAAAAAACACCACATCCTCCCTTACATGTAAAAGGAAGGGAAACCTCCCAGAACACCCTCTGATTGTACCATAATGCAAGAAATCTAAGGGGTTTAAAGCATCTAAAAAAGCGTGGGCGGTGCTGTCTTGTTAACAGGCGTGACATGCACAAAAATGCTCCATGGGCGCACAGGCTTTATTTTTAGTGATGCAGGGAAAATATTCCATGAACACTTCCGTAAGGCTGGTTGATGCTAAAAATATTCTGAAATCCTATGCCCAGAAATTGACGCAAAATCACACGGTTCACTCCAGCGTGCGCCACAATAAGCACTGTGCCCCTATGGGCCTGAACAAGGGTCTTAAAGGCTCTCAACACCCGCGCAGACAAAGCCTCAAAACTCTCCCCTCCAGGTGGCACAAAGTGTTTGATGTCTTGTCCGCGCGCTGCAAATGCCTGCGCATCTTGGGCTTTCAGGGTGGCCATAGCCATGTTTTCCCATGCTCCCATGTGAATCTCACGAAAAGCCTCCACACACTGGTACTTGTTGCAAATAATACGAGTGGTTTGCACACAACGCACCAACGGACTGGTAAAAACCCTATCCAAGGGAATGGTCTTAAAATACTCGCACAAGCGGTGTGCCTGCGCAATGCCAAGGGCATCCAAAGGGAGGTCAGTTTGTCCGATGTAGCGCTTTTCACCTCCCGTATCTATGTGCCCGTGGCGTACCAAATAGACATTTTCAACCATAAGGAAAATCTTTACATGTAAGGATTTGGATTTTACTAATAATCACATGTGCTGCTCTAAGACGCTTATGGATAGAGTAAAGAGCTTGTGTATCGTCTTTGCATTTTTTCAAAGCACCCTCAAAACGTTTTTCAAGCCCACACACACGCTCTTCTTGAACCACTTTATCGGCAATAAAAAGGAGTTCATTGGCATTTAAAGGGGTATTTTCATCAACTTCGATATCCATATGTGTTTCGATAATGTCACCGATAACCGCATACCCCATCGCACGTAATTTTTGTGCGCCCACTGTTGCGTGGTCTTTTTCTTCTCGTGCTATATCATGGAGTAGTGCTGCTGCACTTAAAGCGTATTTATCAATACAAAGCCCAAAAGAAGCAACACTCTCATAAAGCTCACATGCTATTTTTTCGACTGCTTCACAATGTTTAATGACACGATTTGAAACTTTATGTTGAAGCATAATCGCCAAACACTCCTCTTTTGTTGGCGCATGCATCGCTTCATACTCCAAAAGGTTTTGATAATCTTCTTGCGTGTCCATGTCCATTAAAATAGATTTGTCGCAAACGCTTACATGTAAGGCATCATTTTCAAATGCTTCAAGCACTTTTTTGAGCCCACCCTCCCCTTGACTTGAGAGAATTTGCTCTTTGTACTTTGTGCTAATCAAAGGCGGATGTCCTTTACGTCCAAAAAACGTAGGATAAACAATGCCTTTGCCCTCACGCGCATACGCTTCATACAAACACTCTAACGTTTGCCCCTTAATGAGAGGGATATCAACAGGTTGCATATAAAAGGCATCGATTCCTTCTTGTAGGTTGCTGAGTCCTTTTTGGATAGAGTTAAACATCCCCTTATCATACTCTTCGTTGTAAATAATGTGTATGCTATAGTCCTTGAGTGCTGTTAGTATTTCATCTTTTTTATGTCCAACCACCACATAGATATGTTCAATACCTTGGTTTTGATACGTCTGAATCAGTCTCTCTAGGGCACTTGTTTTTCCAAATGGCAAAAGTGGCTTAAAATCATTCATGCGCGAAGAGTAGCCAGCTGCGATAATAAGGACTGCTAATGTACTTTGTATTTTCATGCTAACTTCTCTTTACTTGAATAAGTTCGGCTAAAATACTAATAGCAATTTCTTCAGGCGTTTGTGCATTGATAGGAACACCTATAGGACAAGAGACTCTATCCAAATCACCTTGCGTAAATCCCTCCTCTAAAAGCAAAGAATAAACATGGTTTTTCTTTCCCTTGCTTCCTATCATTCCGATATATTTTGCATCTGTTTTCAGAGCTTGGGCTAACACTTCCTTGTCTAAAGAGTGCCCTCTAGTGACGATAACGATATAGCTATTATTGTGGATTATTTGTTCCAAAGAAAGCTCCGTATAAGAGGGAACCACACGTATTTCATCTGCATTTGGAAAACGCTCTTTATTTGAAAAATCTGCTCGATCATCCAATACACTTGTTTGAAATCCCAGTGTTTTAGCAAAAAGAGCGACTTTTTGTGCAATATGCCCAGCTCCTACAATACACAAATGCTCCAATCCGTAAAAAGGCTCCACCACATAGTTTTGGCTCTGTTTTAGTAGTTG
The DNA here is from genome assembly GCA_014859645.1 of Campylobacterales bacterium. Taxonomy (GTDB): domain Bacteria; phylum Campylobacterota; class Campylobacteria; order Campylobacterales; family Campylobacteraceae; genus Sulfurospirillum_B. Next base: position 36,401 of record JACUTV010000010.1, on the reverse strand, counting down.
AAAGCCAATTTGGTTAAAATTTTCCCTCAGAGATGTTACAAGAGTTATGAGTGCTTCATTTTGTATTCCATAAAACTGCGTTGGGGTAAAAAGGAATTTGTCCTCTGCTCCAATGGGAGTATTGTCCTTTGGAATTTTGGTAATCATCACAAAATCTTTTCCCTCTTCTCGTAACGCTTTGGCTTGCTGGTAGAGTTCTGCTTGTTCTGGCATATCAACCCCAACATACTCAAACAAAATTTCTACACTTCCCCCACACACCATCCCCTCAAGAGAAGCATCTTTATGGGAGAGTTTAAATTTTTTGATTAAAGATGTTTTATTCTTAAAAATATCAGAAGCAAGTTGTATTGTCATGGCTTCAAGCAATCCTCCTCCTATTGTGCCTACAATAGAAGCATCTTCTCCTATGAGCATTTTTGTTCCAGCACCTCGTGGTGCAGAACCTTTTTTACTGAGTATTGTTGCAACAACGAGGGCTTTTTTTTGGTTTAACATATCCCCTATTATTTCAATCATCGTTTTCATGTTCTCGTTTCCTTTACCAAATGGTCTATTTTTCTTTTAATCATGCTATTTATTATTTTCGGTGAGTGCGTGTCTTGCTCCCACACTACTTTTATTTCAACATCAAAACAGTGTGATAATGCTTTGTACACCCTTGCCACAATTGCCATTTCATCACACTTCTCTTGCAAAACAAGCCTTACATGTAAAGCCATATTTTCGTAGCACTGCACACTATAATCCATCACCGCATCATTAGCCAAGATGATTTCATCTAAGTCTCTTAACGTTACTGCATGTCCGTTGATAATGACGCTGTTTTCCATGCGCCCACGCACCTTTTCCATGGTGCGCAAAAACGTACCACACCCACAAGGCTTCGTTACAAAGCGTGCTATATCGCCCGTTTTGTAGCGAATGAGAGGCATCGCTTGGCGATTCAGCGTGGTAAAAACCACCTCGCCATACTCGCCATCGCTCACACGTTTGCCAGTTACGGGGTCGATAATTTCAAAGTAAAGATGGTTTTCTCGTGAGTGATAGCCATTGAGGTAGGCGCACTCCACGCCTCCGCCATAGCCCATCTCGGTCATACCGTAGTGGTTGAACACCTTACATGTACCGTTGCGACTGAGGGTTTTGACAAGGCTATCTGGGACATAGTCCGTACTTAACAGCACTTTTTGAATGTGTGTGTTAAAAAGTTCGGGCTTCATTAGGCTGAGGTAGCGCACTTGCATGGGAATGCCAACAATGCACGTAATGTGATGTTCTTCAATGCACGCCGCCGTTTTTTCAATGTCTTGCAAAAGACCATGCACCACGCACTCGATGTTAGATCGCAAAAGGGCTTTTTTGAGTAAATCCCCAATGCTTCCATAGCTAGGTCCTGGGAGTAAGACCATCACTTTATCACCCTTTTCCACCAAACAGTTCATGCCGTATTGAAAAAAGTCGATGGTCTCTTCTAGGTCTTCATGCGTAAAAAAGAGACGTTTTTCATCGCCTGTGGTGCCTGAAGTGTTGAGGGTGACGATGCGCTCTATCTCATGAGCAGAAACACACAAAAAGTCATGGGCATGGCGTTTAATGTCCAAAGGTGTTGTAAAAGGAATCTGCTCAAAATCGCTCAGTGAGGTGATAGAGTTTAGGTCAGTCTCTTTTAACTTCTCGTTGTAAAATCGGCTTTTGTCTTTGGCATAGTAAAGCGTTTTGCGTATCTTCTCAAGCTGATACGCCTCCAATGCCTCTTGGCTTTTAGTCGCAAGGTGCGTGCGTTCAATTATCCAGTTTTGAAGTGGTGTGATGTGCATCATGCCCTCTTTGCATCTCGATAAAGTGACATCCCATCTTGATTGGTGATGTTGTACATACAAAAAGGAATCAGCTTCCCCTCCACCGTGGAGACATGAATGCAACAATCCCGAATGCGCTCCAAATTGACATTCCACGCATCTTGAAACGCCATGCCAGAGAGGCTAAAGGTGTTGTTGGCAATGGCGTTTAAGATTTTGTCCCAATCGGAGAGTTTTTCTTCTTTGACTTGTGCTTGGTACGACCAATTGCGTGCCACAAAGGCTTTGGCTTTGTTCGCTCCTTCTTGCGCTTTTTCGACTTTCGTGGAACAACACGAGCGTTTGGTGATGGGCTTTAGCACGCCCTCTTCCATGAGGTAATTGCCATTGAACGAACACAGCGCATTTTCACACCCTGGGGGTTGCATACTTTGAAGCTCCACCATTCCCTCCATCTGTTCACAAATGTGCTCCATCACTTCAGGCAAGGTGATTCTATCTTCATCTTTAGGAGTCTCTGGAATGCGTCCAAAGTAACTCACAGGCTGAAAATGCACCCCCCGAACGGTAGGAGAATGACGCATACCAAAACGGATAATCTCGCCGATACTTTTTACATTGACGTTAGGAACAATGATAGGAACTAACACCACGCCAATGCCGTATTTTTGGCAATTTTCAATCGCTTGGCATTTCACATCAAAGAGCGCACGCCCTCGCAGAGTTTCATAAATCCTATCATCAATGCCATCAAATTGTAAAAAAAGAGAACTCAGTCCCGCTTCTTTTAAGGCTTTGACATAGGCTTCATCTCTACCCATGCGAATGCCATTGGTATTGACTTGAATGAAAGGAAAGCCTAACTCCACACCGATGCGAATAATGTCCGCTAGATCATCCCTTACCGTGGGCTCACCGCCTGAGAGTTGGATATTGCATGTGCCTGAGACCTTTAAAATGCTCTCAAACTGAAAACGTAGTTGCGCTAAACTTGGGTCTTTGATGGGGCTTTCCATCGCATCGGCAAAACAGAAACGACAGCTTAGGTTACAACGAGACGTCACTTCAATGAGTGCCGTACAGGTGTGTTGTCGGTGCGCCGCACACAAGCCACAATCAAACGGACACCCTTTTTCCACTTGAGTGATAGGGTTTTTGATGGTGGCTCGCTCTTTGGTGCGAATCCACTCACGCATGGGTGTTTGCCCTCGCCACACCACGCTCTTAAACTCACCATGCTCGGGACACGCTTTATACAAGTACGACGAAGTGCCCTCTTCAAAAATGGTCGCCTCTAGTTTGCGCAAGCAAATAGGGCACAGGCTCTCGGTGTGCATGAAAGGATTGCTTGTCATCATTTTACTCTCTGTTTCCGTACTCGTAGCCGTGTTCTTGCAAAATCTCATAGACTTTGGTGTAGGATTTTTGAATCATGCCTGCACAAATAGGCTTATAGCTTTCATCCACGCCTTGAAAATCTCGCTCTCCAATGAGCGTAACACACTTAGTGGTGCCAAATTCGGTTTTGAACCATGCATGAAACGTTTCAACCATTTCCAAAAAATCTTCTTTGGCTTCTTCGCTTTCATCACCTTTTGCACTGTAAAGCCCCAAAACACCAATCCCACCCGTAAGGACGCCACAGGTTTTTTGCGTGTTTGCAATACCTCTGCACAACCCTTGCGCGGCACGAATCAAGTCTTCATTGTCGCTCCCCTCGTCCTCAAGGGCAAGTTTGTACATAATCTGTGCACAGCAAAAACCCGCATTTGAGAGTTTAAATAAACGCAATGCTAAATCATCCATTGTTCTTTTCTCCTTTTTTGACAATCATCATAAAATACCCCGGTTTGCATGCTTTGAGATTTTCCTCAAACGCACAGCACGCGTGAGGCATTTCACCATCGAGGGTTTTACTCCAAAAAGCGCTCATTGAGCCGTGTGAAAAAATGATTTTTACCATCAGCTCTTTCAGCAATTGGCTACAATCCTCCAAAAGCATCACTTCAAATCCCATCATTTCGAGTTCGTGTTGTAAACGTGGCAGATGATGTAAACCTCTCATGCACGAATTAAGTGAGAAATTTTCCATCGGTTTGAGTGCCTCAGGGTTTTTGGCATAGACATCGGTGATAACAAACCAACCCCCTTTTTCTAGCACTCTAAAGACCTCTTGTAAGCTTACATGTAAAGCATTCATCAAGGACAAAGTACACTCAGCCAATACACACTCAAAGCTTTCTTCCTCAAAAGGCAAAGCTTCCCCTTTTCCTAAAACAAAGCTTGCAAAAGGATTTTTAGCCTTTGCCATACCCAAAAGTTTAGAAGAAGGGTCAATCCCCACGACTTTAATGCCGTAGTTTTGGTGCAGATACGAAGCCGTCGCACCCATGCCACATCCCAAGTCTAGGACTTTGTTCTGCATTGTTAAGCCACAAAAACTGACGGCTTTTTGGGTTAATGTAAATCCCCCAGGACGTAAGGTCTCTCCCGTGGCTTCTTGCATACAGCAACTCTCATAAGCATTCATCGCCTATTTATCCTCCAACCCTTTTTCGACTTCCAGCATCTTGCCCATCGCCAACTCATCGCTAATAAAAACCATCTTACATGTAGGGCATTTTAAAAGTTCTACTTCAAAATTACCCTCCAAATAGCGCACCTTTACTTTTTCTAACACCAATGCCTCGTGGCATTTATCGCACATCCATGGGGTTGTTGTATCGATTTTCGTTTCCATCTTAGCCCTCCACCACTTCCATACGATGGGAGTAGACATCTTTCACCGTGATGTCACTGCCATGCTCTTCGTATTTCACCCAAAAGGTCACATTTGCGACTCTCAGGCGTGCAAGAAAATCCAAGGTTTTAGGATTGTAAAATCGCTCTTTACATGTAAGGGAGCGTTCCACCACTTTTTCAACATCACTGAGCAAAATAAATCGCTTCTCCATAAGGGCGGTGATTTCATCGGAAACATGCAGGGTAAAATCATAGGTCTTGCTCATATCACTCTCCTCTTCGTTCCAAATCTCTTTAAGTAACTGCTGTTTGAGGTGCTTGCGGTTGTTTTGGCGATCAGAGAGGGTTGGCATTTTTTGAGGGGTATCATGGTTGATTTCATTGCCATAAATGATGTCCAAAATGTGGTACGCCCGTTTATTGCCTTTGACCAACATATCCTTGCACATCGCGCAATACACCAGCACATCGTGATTGCTCTCATCAATACGGTCTTTCACAAAATCCTCCGCTTGCTCAGGGTTAGCACAAGCAACCAAACCACCATAACCGCAACATTTCGCTTTTTCTTTGGAGTATTCAAGCTCTTCAACGCTATACCCCAAGGTTTTAACAATGCCCCGAATGCTCTCATGCACCTTACTATCGTGTCTGGTCGCACACGCATCGTGAATGCACAGTTCTCGTTTACCTTTTTTAATGTCTACTTCTGGTAAACCGTATTTCTCAAAGACTTCCCATAAGGAGATGGTTTTAATCATCGGCAAGTACTTCTCAAAGGTCGCCGAACAGCTTGAACAGGCTAGGATGAAGGTTGGCTCTTCCATCTCTTCCCACGTTTGGCGAATTTTATCAATACTCTCAGGTATCAAATCCATCCGTCCCGCCCAATCCGCAGGTGCGCCACAACACCCCAAGTACAAGCCTACGTCATTATCCGCATCTTTATTTTTGATGGAACCTACCAAATGTTTGTAAATCTCACCGATATGCTCTGTGTGCGTGGAGCTGAGTTGGCACCCTGGGTAGAAAAGGTAGCCTGTTTTGCCAGAACCTTTATAAAGCCCTCTGGCGTACGCCGAAAAAGCAATCACGGGGTAGTAAAAAAGATCTTTAGACGCCTCTTTGCTGGGTTGTTTGCGTACCAATGAAAAATAATCACTGTGACTAAATTGCATATCTTTAAGGGCAAAATCATGGGCAGAAATAGGCATTTTCCCTCGTTCCACCATACTTTGTCTCGTAGCGTGGATAATCTCTCCCATGCCAATGCCAAGAGGACACACCTCTTTGCACAGCCCACACTCGGTACAGGAGTTGATCATCAAATTGGCACTGCGTGTTCCTAAAACAATGCGTTCGTTGTGATTGATACTTCGGATATAGCGATCAGGAGTGATGGAAAAGCGTTGCATATGCACACACGCATCAATGCACGCGCTGCATTGGCATTTAAGACACCTGCTCGCCTCTTCTTGCGCTTCGTTCTCAGAGTAAAGTGAGGCTGATTTGAGCACGGTCGGAGTCGGTTTGACTGTCTCTATTTTAAAGTCTAGTTTCGTCTCAAAAACGCCCTCACGTTCCCTAGAAGCATTCATCGAAGTTTTCGTAATGTAGCGGTCTATCGAAACGGCCGCTCTTTTGCCTGAACTTGCCGAAAAGATAATAGACTGGTTTTGCGTTTGAAGTTTTCCACCCACAAACAAGGAAGAATCATTGACTTGAAATGTTTCAGGATGAATGGCGTACGCTTTGCTCCAAACCCCTGTTCCCAAGTAAACAGCGTCGTATTTTTCACTATAATTTTTCAGATTTTCTTCAGTCACTTCCGTGCTATAACAAACCGTGATCCCTTTTTTCGAAATCACGGAGAGCTCTTCTTTAATGATGGCAGTCTCTAAGCCTTGACCCTCATACGCCCAAAGGCTTCCACCTAAACGGTCTGTTTTTTCATAAATGGTGACGCTGTAACCTTTTTTATCCAGCTCAATCGCCGCGACACATCCACTAAGCCCTCCACCAATAATCGCAACTGTCCCTTTATTTTTAGGTAAAAGCAACGGTTTTTTGGGACTTGTATACCCTAAATCAATCACCGTTTTTTCCAGTTCACTGATGCGGATACTTCCACCCACCTCTTTTCGTACGCAGACCTTTTCACAAGGGTGGTCGCAGATTTTCCCCATAAGTCTGCTAAAGGGTATTTTGGCTTCCATCACCTTATACGCTTTAGCAAAATCACCTTGTTCAATTTCGTGCACAAGGGCAATCACATCCATATGAACCGGACACGATGCCACGCATACGGGAGGCTCTGAATGAATACAGTGATTGCTGATCTCTAATAATGCGTCTAAATCCATTCTTTTCTCCTCAAATATCGCGTTAAAGGCAAACGTAAGCGTGAGATACACACGTATCCCACGCTTTACATGTAAAGCTCTACGCCATTGCAGCCAAAACTTTCTCAGGGCGCGCTGGTAAGTGTGTTACCCTCGCACCACACGCATTGTAAATAGCATTAATGATGGCTGCATGAGGCGCAGCAAGAGGCATTTCACCCGCACCTGAAGCGCCAAGCAAGCTGTTTGGTCTTTGGTATTCTGTGTAGATGAGATCCAAATTGTCTGGAACATCTTTGATTTTTGGAATACCGCACCCTGTTAAGGTCGTATGTTTTTTAAGATCATCAAAGTCTTCGGTCAATGCCAGACCGATACCTTGCACTAAACCACCATACATTTGCCCATCGACGACCAATTTATTGATGATTGTGCCGACATCCGAAGCGAGTGTCATTTTTTCAACATTGGTTTTACCTGTTTTGGTATCAACTTCTACTTCAGCAATACAGACACCATACATGTAAGCCGCAAAGGGATTTCCTTGTCCGTCTGTTGGAGGTGTGTCGGTGCATGGTGCTGTCCATTTACCCATGTATTTAAGCTCTCTACCTTCTGCCACCATTTCATCATAGGTTCGGTAGGTTCCATCTGCTTTTTTCATCGCTTCAAGCAAATTGCGGCATGCCACAACGGTTGCATTTCCCGTGACCACATTGGAACGACTTCCGCCTGCTGGTCCGCTGTTGGGTGTTTTTGTCATATCATTGAGGACTAAATCAATTTGCTCTGGTTTTAGGTTAAGAGGTTTTAAGGTTTCATGCGCAAAGGTAAGCGTACCAATATCAGCCCCTTGACCGTGGTCTTCCCATGAATTGCCGACCGCGACGCCGTTTTTGGTAAGCTCCGCCCACGCTTCGGAAGAGTCAGGACCATCTAAACCACACCCGTAGATATTGACTGAAACGCCCACGCCGTATTTTTTATCGGCTGCCGCAGTGGCGTTCTTTTTCGCCGCTGTCTCTTTCGCTAACGCATACACTGGTCGGCTTTTATCAAACAGTTCTTCTAAACAAAAGACATCGGGAGAACATCCTGTTGGGGTTGTATCGCCTGGTCTGTAAATATTTTTGAACCTAAAATCAAACGGATCCATCCCGACTTTTTCAGCCAACTCATCAATGAGCACTTCGGATGGGAACATGATCTCAGGTGCGCCATACCCACGGAAGGCTGAACCCCAACCATGGTTTGTACAGACGGTGCGCCCGTTACCACGAATGTTCGGTATCATATAACCCGCTCCACCAAATTGGAAACCACGTTGGGTCAACAAGTCACCAAATTCAGAATATGGTCCATGATCCACACTCCAATCAGACTCTAATGCCAAAATTTTTCCCTCTTTATCGGCTGCCATTTTCATGGTTGTCCAAAACGGTGAGCGCTTACCTGTATAGGTAATTTGCTGTTTCATGTTGAACTCAAGATAAACAGGTCGTCCTGTTGCCAATGTAGCAACGCCCAAAAGTCCTTCCATCGTTGGGCTAAATTTATAACCAAACGTAGCTCCCGTATTGTTTTGAACGATAAAGACGTCTTCGGCTTTCATGCCCACACCCTCAGCAATCATCAACGCATGAAAGTGAAGTGCGATACTTTTTGAATGAACAATGAGTTTTCCCTCATCATTGACATACGCAAAGCCAACGTCGGGCTCGAGCGGTAAGTGCGGTTGACGTTGGGTATAGAAACTATCTTCCACTACATAAGGTGCTTCTTTCATAATCGGGCTAGTTTCAGCCCCTTTGCTGATGTGGTTGGTAAAGTAGACATTTGGAGTACCCGGGTGAATCTCAATCGCATCATCTGCCATCGCGTCAGGTGCGTTCATGTACGCAGGTAAGACTTCAAGTTCGACTTTGACTTTCTCGACACCCGCATGTGCCGCTTTTTCATTTTCAGCGAGGACAATGGCTATGGCATCGCCGTATTGGAAGATTTTTTTATCATTCAAAATAGGTCTATCTAAACCATCGCCCTTGTTGGTAGGAAACGCTAAACCATTGATGCGGTTGGTTCCTTTGACATCTTTATAGGTAAGAACGGCGACAACACCCGGGACTTTCTTAGCTTCTTCGGTGTCAATCGATAAAATGTTGGCATGAGAAACTTCCGCTTGAACGAGTTTGGCATGCAGGGTATTGGAGGGGAGTTTTAGACCCAAATCGGCACCAAAATCCCATGTTCCCATGACTTTTGCAAGCGCAGAAGGTCGAATATACTCTGAACCCACCAACGAAGTACCCTCAGGAAGTTCTTTCCAAAACTCTTTTACTGTGATTTCACCACGCACAAGCTTTGCAGCATCCATGACCGCATTGATAAGAGGTACATATCCCGTACAACGGCAAAGATTCTTGTTTTTTTGAAACCAATCTCGCACGTCTTCGCGTGTTGGACTAGTATTTTGGTCTAATAGTCCTTTGGCTGAGACGATGAAACCTGGAGTACAAAAACCGCATTGTGCTCCACCATGCACCATCCATGCAATTTGAAGTGGATGAAGGTTGTCTTTGGTTCCCACGCCCTCAATGGTAATGAGTTCATCATTGTCATTCACTTTTTTCATCTTTGTAATACACGAACGAACAACCTTCCCGTTTAGGATGACGGTGCAAGTACCGCATTCCCCACTTCCACAACCAACCTTTGTCCCTGTAAGTCCTAGCTGTTTTCGCAGTACATCGGATAGTTTTTCTTCCGCGTCAGCCACTAATGTCACCTTCGAACCATTAATCATTAATGTTCTTTTTAACATTTCTCATCCTTTCCTAAGATATAAATTCACACAAGCTTCTAAGCACCGCAATCCTCCCTACAAATATGTAAAAATTGCATATTTGTAGGTAAATAAAATAGCCTAACGCGTTTCAAACTTTCCAAAAAAAAGCAAAACGCACCACCTTTTCCAAGTAGCCTTACCTCCTTTGTATAAAAATCTCATCAGACTCCCCTTTCTAATATATGCATTTTTAGCATATATCCATGCAAATGATTACGAAGAGCCTGCGCGTAAAACGCTACGCACCTATTAGAGTATGGTATACCAACTTTATAGCACGAACATAGCAAAAAGTATTTTTCAACTTTTTCGCCTAGAACAAGTGGTGGTACAGTTACAAAACAACACAGCATGAACCTCACCCCCCGCCAACTTTTGGAAAGAGGGAGAGAATATCTCCCTCCTGTAGCATCACCTCTTCTACTTCGTGCCGCCCATTACGCATCAAAACACCTAGTGGGTACGGACTCGTATCAATACCAAGGGCCGCTATCACTGCTTTGGCGCAGGTTCCCTCGGGGTACTCAAGTACTGCCTCCTTGAACCGTCCCTCGCGGTATTGCGCAAAGAGTTTCACGGTGATAGTCATCTAAAAATCCCAAAAACTATCAAGCTCTGCACCTGTAAAGTCCCACACCACGTTGTGCGGTGGAAGCACTTCGTATTTCATAAACTCAGGCAAGCGGTCATCGGCGCTGGTAAGGCCCGCTTTGAGGTTAAAGGCGTGTTCGGCTTTGAGGATTTTGATGCCTAGGTTAGTCACATCATCTCCTGTGAGGTTGATGCCAAAACGCGCATTAATCATGTCTACCAATGCAGGCAAACATGCAGGGTCATCAAGGGCTGGGAACGCGACAAAGATACACATCCCGGTGCTATCAACCGCCGCAGTTGCAATCTGAAGATTGCGGGCAAGTTCGATTTGTCCCTCTTTTTTCAAAGGGTCCACATGACCGCCACTGTTTAAGATGTTGGTCGCTACCGCGTAGCCTGCGGTGTGGTCTGCACCCATGGTCGAGGTTGCGTACGTGACGCCTTGACCCTTCACTGCGCGAGGATCGTAAGCAGGAATACTTTGTCCTTTTACGGTAGGAACGCGTACAAGGCCATAAAGTTTTCCTAAAACATGGGTGCCGCCTCCTAGGATTCGGCCCAGTGGCGTGCCTTTAGCGATGTCATTAGCGATGAGCTCATACGCCCGTTTGCCATCACCGTACGCCAAGATGCCCGCGTCCACAGCCAAGCCAAACACCACACCTGTTTCAATAGCATCCACACCCAAATCGTCCATCAATCCATCGATTCTAGCAATTAGGTCTAAATCTTCGATACCCATATTGGCACCATACGCCCAAATGGTTTCATACTCAAACCCAGAAGTGATGTATTCTCCCTCGGGACCATTGTAGACTTGTGAACACTGAATCACACATCCTGCGTGGCATCCGTGGGTGGTTTTTCCACCTCTGGCTTTGATGTTTTCTGCCATGGTTTCCCCACAAATATTTTCTGCATGTTCCCATGACCCGCTTCTAAAGTTGCGCGTGGGAAGGCCGCCTGCTTCGTTGAGGATATTGACAAGGACGTTGGTACCAAAGGCAGGCAAGCCTTGGCCGCTGATGGGGTTTTCTTGCAAGGCTTTGGTAAAGATTTTGCTGGCTTCTTTGAATTTTTCAGGATCCGCGATGGTGGTTTCTTTGTAACTTTCCGCGTCCACGGTGATGCACTTGATTTTCTTAGAACCCATGACCGCGCCAAGACCGCCACGTCCGTGACTTCGTAGCTTGCCACCTGGGTCTTTGACGGAGATATTGGCTAAATTCATGCGCATCTCACCGGGGGTTCCGATACTCATGACCGCGACTTTTTTGCTGTATTTTTCTAACATATAGTCCAACACTTCGTAGTTGTTTTTCCCTACAAGCTCTGGCACGGCAAAAAACTCCACCTTCTCTTTGCTTACATGTAAATGGTAAAAGGTGCTGTCGTCTTTGGGTAAGCCTTCGATGATGAGCGCTTTTACGCCAAGTTTTGCCATAATCCCTGCACTCGTACCGCCCACGTTGGACTCTTTGATACCGCCCGTTAATGGACTTTTTGCGCCACAGGAATTTCGACCGCTGTTGGCCGCACTGGTACCTGAGAGTAAGCCTGGCGCAAACACAAGTTTGTTGTTTGGTCCTAAAGGATGGCATTCAGGATCCACTTCCTCAGCGACAATAATAGAGGTCAACCCACGCCCCCCAAGTCCTGCCCACTCTGCAGGGACGTCTTCCACGGAAAAGCCCATGGTAGCCATGTTAACACGATAAATTTTGTCCGACATCTTCTCTCCTTTTGAGAATTTTTGATATCACAATGGTATAGAAAGTTTGTAGCGCGAAAATAGCGGTGAGAGGAAACTCCCATTAAAATCTGCTGTTTATTTTAAAATTCTCTAAAACATTATTATTAGATAAGTTTTAAGGGTATACACTCTTCATAAGCTATTTTCGTGCTATACATGTAGTGTATTATTTCGTTATCACATTCTTGGGACGTAGCGTTTTTGACTGCTCAAGAAAGGTTCTAGTAACTTTGGTTTTTCAAACCATACAAACCGTAAAAGGTCGTCTATGTCAAAAATTCATCAATTTGTCATCACCAACCCCGACATGTGCATCGCCTGTAATGCCTGTATGAAAACCTGCATCAAGCACGCTTACATACGTGGAAAACTCTCAAAAGCAAGGCTAGATGTGCTTACCTTAGAGAGTGGCAAAATGCCCAACCAATGCCGCCAGTGCGACGACGCACCCTGTGCCAACGTCTGCCCCACAGGCGCGCTTTATATCGCCAATTCTTGCGTCGAACTTTGCGAAGAGATTTGCATTGGGTGTAAGCTTTGCACCATCGCTTGCCCCTATGGCGCCATCGTCATTGACGCAGAATTTCCCCCTTCCATCCAAGAAGAAGTGGAGCGCCATTTGGAGGCGGGTTGCATCAGCGGGCTCAAAAGCATCGCTATCAAATGCGACATGTGCGTGGGCATTGAAAGTGGCCCCGCATGTGTGACCGTGTGTCCTACAGGTGCGTTGGTCTTCGTAGACCCCATTTCTGGAGAGTGCAAATTTGGCAAAAAAGTCAAAGGAGACATGGCACCCTTTTTGCAAGCCATCGTGCCAAACGTGGTGTTTAAAAATATCCCTGAACCTTTTGTCAAAAAATCCAAAGAGCCAAAACCCGACCAACCCACTAAAGAGGAAGCATAATGCAAACCATCTACACACTCTTTTTACTGGCCTCTCTTCTTTCCCTCCTTTTGTACAAAAAACCTCTCTTTGCTCAAAAAGTTGGGTTTGGACTAGCCACGCTCTTTTCCTTGTACGCCGCCATCTTTTTCTTTTCCAATCTGGGTGAAACCTTAGTGTGGGCCTTGCCAGGAAACTTCATCAGCGCACCTGTATTTCGGCTAGATTCTTTGGGAATGTTTTTTAGTTTCCTCGTGAGCCTTGTGGCTTTTGCGGTGTCACTGTTTAGCTTTGACTATGCCAAATTCTATGAGAAAAAGGCTAACTTAGCTGTTTTTGCCGCGCTTTTTAACGCGTTTATCCTCTCCATGCTACTGGTTATTGCCAGCGACAATGTCTTTTCGTTTATGCTCTTATGGGAAGTGATGACCCTGCTTTCTGCGCTGTTGATTCTCATTAATGATGGCAAAGACGCGTCTAAAAACGTCATGGTGTACCTAGGCATCGCGCAAATTGGGGCTTTTTGTTTGATGGTCGCCCTTTTAATCATGGCCAGTGTTGCGGGCAGTTTTGAGTTTAGTGCCTTTGCCACCATGGACATCAGCTTTGGCATGAGTTTGACGCTTTTTATCTTGCTTTTGATAGGTCTTGGCTCCAAAGCGGGCATGTTTCCTTTTCACGTGTGGTTGCCCCTCGCCTACTGCCGATGCCCTTCCAACGCTTCAGCACTCATGAGCGGGGTGATGATTAAAGTGGCCCTTTTTGCCTTTATCAAATTTTCCCTTTTGCTCCCTTCCTTGGTGGAGTTTGGCTACATCTTGCTTTTCATGGGCGCTCTTAGCTGTGTGTTTGGCATCATCTACGCACTGGTTTCCAACGACTACAAAGCCGCCATCGCCTACAGTTCTTGCGAAAACGTGGGCATCATCTTCCTAGGGCTTGGCGGTGCGTTTTACGGGCTTGGAACCCACTCACTTACCCTTGCTTTACTAGGTTTCATCGCAAGCTTTTTTCATATTTTGAACCATGCGGTGTTTAAGTCGCTCTTGTTTATGTTAAGCGGCAATGTCTACACCGCAACCCACACGCGCAACATGGACTCCCTTGGAGGCTTGCATAAACAAATGCCCTACACGTCCATCATCTTTTTTGTAGCAGTCCTTTCCATCTGTGCTCTTCCTCCCCTCAACGGGTTTGCCAGTGAATGGGTGGTGTACAAAACCATGGTTGCAGGAGGCATGGGAGAAGGGGCGGCTCCTCGCTTTTTCTTTTCCCTTGCCATCATTGCCCTTTCTATCACAGGGGCTATGGCCATCATGGCTTTTTCTAAAGTGTACGGTTCTGTTTTTCTTGGCCTTCCCCGCGACACCAAGCGTGTGGAAGAGGTCAAAGAGGTCTCTTTTGTGCGCTTGTTGCCCCTAGGATTGCTGGCTAGTTTATGTGTGGGTATTGGTATTTTCATGAACGATGTCATCGGGATGCTTACTACCCTTGTGCTCACACTCATCCCCCAAACACAGCTTGCCACCGAAGATTTTATCTCCATGCCACTCATCATCTTAGTCATGCTTCTTTGCGCCATCATCCCCTTTGTGTTGTTTTACCTCTTTAAGGCAAACAACAAAGAAGCGCGTGTAACCGACCCCTGGGCTTGTGGCTTTTTGTACAACAACACTATGCAAATTGGCTCAAACGCTTTTACGGGCGACATCAAAAAAGCCCTTAGCTTCATCTTGCGCTATGAGAGTGAAGTGAAGATTGACGGGTACTTTTCCAAAGCCGTCTACACCCACAAAACCCGTGATTTTTTCTGGGACAAGCTGTATGAGCCAGTGATTCACTACATCATGGTCATCGCCGATAAAATCGGCGTTTTCCAAAACGGTAGAACCAATCTTTACGCGGGGTATATCTTGATTTATCTTTGTTTGGTGCTCGTTTTTGGGCACTACTTTTTATAGGGAGAGGACACCATGGATTATCTTTACTTACTTTTACAACTGGTTTCAGCCATAGCACTCGCCCCTTTGTTTGACGGCATCTCACGGAAACTGCGTGCCAAGTTTCAATCACGCATCGGGCCAAGTATTTTTCAAACCTATTACGACATTTACAAGCTGTGCAAACGGGGTCGAACCAAATCCCGTAGTGCCAGTTTCATCTCTCAAATCGCTCCTTATGTGCTCTTTGTGAGTGCGGCGGCGATGTTTTGCGCCTTACCCATCACCTATGGCAGTGATTCTGTGTTGGCGGGATTTTCCGACATCTTTGTGCTCCTTTACTTGGGGGCTTTGTTTCGGTTTGTCTTCATCGTGGCGGGCATCGACTCGGCCAACCCTTTTTCGGGAGTGAGCGCGAGTAGGGAAGGCACTGTTGGGTTTTACACCGAAGAAGTGGCCGTCATTTGTCTCATTGTTGTCATGATGGGAGCGGGAAGCACCAACTTGCCCTTCATTACAGGGCTGATTCAAGAGGGAATGTACGGGTATGCCGTACCTTCTTTTTCCATCGCGGCTACCGCCTTTTTGTGGGTCATGTACGTCGAAACAGGAAGAAAGCCTTACGACTTGGCTGAAGCTGAACAAGAGTTGCAAGAAGGGGTGTTGGGAGAGTTTTGTGGGAAAGATTTTGCCCTCATTGACATCGCCATCCTCCTAAAACAGTTTGCCGTGTTGGGATTCTTCCTCGTCATTTTCATCCCGTGGAATTTTTCACATCCGCTCTTGGCATTGGTTGTTTTCTTGGCGGAAGTAGGCTTTTTGTATGTCATGGGTGTTTTCATCGACAACTTTGGCCCACGGTACACGATTAACTACGGCCTAAAACGCACCATGCTCTTTGCGCTGGCTATTTCATGTACCTCTTTAGCACTTTATATTATGGGGATTTAACTATGGCACATATAATAGATATCGTTGCGGTTTTAATGATGATCACCAGCTTTGCGGTATTTGGGTTAAGACAATACCGCCACAGCATTCAAGCTTACGCCTTGCAAACCCTTTTGCTCGTCATCATCTTTTTGGCGCTCTACTTCAAATACGGCACGCATGAGCTTCTCATCTGGGCAATCACCGCTTTTGTCATCAAAGTAGTGTGCGTGCCTCTTTATTTGCTTAGACTCGTAAAACGCTTGGGCGTTGTGGTGGAAGATGAACCCGTGGGTGGTTTTTTCATCTCCCCCGTAGTGGCCCTTAGTTTTTCCCTCGCCGTGGCTATGATGTTTTACAAGGTGTTTGTCAACTTTTCACTCTTTCAAGACGCCTTGCCTCTTTTTGCGGCGTCGTTTATTTTCATGATGGGTATCTTTGGTTTCATTTTAAGAAACTCGTTTATCAAGCAAATTCTTTCTTACTGCCTCTTTGAAAATGGCATCCACCTAAGCCTTGCACTCATGGCGTACAACTCCCATGAACTCGTGGAGGTGGGCATCCTCACGGACGCGATTTTTGCGGTGGTCATCATGGGAATTTTAGCAAAACGCTTTTACGGCACGTACGGGAGTCTTGACACTTCCAAAGCGGTTAACTTAAAGGGATAACATGGACACGCTTTTACTAATACTTATCGTACCTTTTGTGTTTGGCATCATCATGTTTTTTATGCCACTGCATTTCAAACTTTTGCAAAACTTGCATATTGTGTTAAGTTTTTTGGTCTCTTTGGTCTTGCTTATGGCTGTGGGAGAGGTAGTCAAAGGAAACGAACTTTGGGCGTTTGAGCAGTTTCTTTTTCTTGACTCTTTGGGTGCTATCTTTTTGTCGCTCATCGCCATCACAGGCTTTTTAGTCAATGTCTACGCCACTACGTACATGAAGTGGGAGCTTGAAGAAGGGCACGTCACCTTACAACAGGTCAAAAACTACTTTGCGCTGAGTTTCATCTTTACGTGGACCATGAGTTTGAGCGTCGTGTGCAACAATATCGCCTTTATGTGGGCGGCCATCGAAGCAACCACCTTGGCATCTGTGTTTTTGGTGGCCATTAAAAAAGATAAAAAATCCACCGAAAGTGGCTACAAGTACATCGTCTTGTGTAGCATCGGGCTTGCCTTTGCCTTGTACGCCACCATCTTACTCTTTGCTGCAGCCAACGGCACCATCGAGGGTGATGCGATGTTGTACACCAACTTACTTGCCAATGCGGAACACTTAGATACTGGCGCTTTGAAGCTCATCTTTATCCTTGCGCTTATTGGGTATGGCACCAAAGCGGGTCTTGCACCTACCCACACGTGGTTGCCTGATGTGCATGCCGAAGGGCCAGCACCCACCTCGGCTTTACTCTCTGGAGTTTTGTTAAAATGTGCCTTGCTTGCCCTCATTCGCTACTACGCCATCGTGGCCAACGGCGTGGGATTTGATTTTGTACAGTCAGTGATGCTTGTAAGTGCTATCTTGACCTTATTTGTCTCTGCCTTTTTCTTGATTCGCCAACACAACGTTAAACGCATGTTTGCGTACCACTCTGTGGCACACATGGGTGTTATTGCTTTTGGCTTAGGCGTGGGTG
The DNA here is from genome assembly GCA_014859645.1 of Campylobacterales bacterium. Classification (GTDB taxonomy): domain Bacteria; phylum Campylobacterota; class Campylobacteria; order Campylobacterales; family Campylobacteraceae; genus Sulfurospirillum_B. The sequence goes on along the minus strand of JACUTV010000010.1, from coordinate 18,928 downwards.
GAGCCATCGGGCTTTTTGCCGCCCTCTTTCACTGTGCGGCTCACTCGTTCACCAAAGCTCTTGCCTTTTGTTCCACAGGCAACATCGCCAAGATTTACGGCACCAAAGACATGACCAAAATGGGCGGCATGATTCGCATCGCGCCCATCACCACAGTGCTTTTTGGCATTGCTATCTGCTCTTTGGTGGGCGTGCCTGGCTTTGCGATTTTTGTGAGTGAGTTTTACATCTTTAAGGCTGCCGCCATCGACGGGAAGTATGTGTTGATGGGAATCTTTGCCCTTGCCTTAGCGATTATTTTTATCGCAGATTTTTCACACTTCTTTCTTGCTTCTTTTGGTAAAGTAGAAGGCACAGTGGTCCATAATGGCGAAATGAAGCTGGGGGAAAACCTTCCGCTCATTGCACTGGCTGTTTTGATTGTCGCCTTTGGTGTGTGGCAATTTGAATCCTTTACCTTTCTTTTGGATGAAAGCGTTAAAAGCATATTAAAACAATAGGATTACTCATGAAATGCGACAAATTTATAGAAGCACTAAGTGCAAGAGTAAAAGTTTTAGAAGTTACCAGACAGTACGAAGACCAAGTCACGGCTTTGGTTGACGTGAATGACCTTCCTGAAGCGGTTCGCTTTTTGTACTACGACATGGGAGGCTACCTTTCCACCATGGTGCCCAACGATGAACGCAGTATTAACAAGCACTACGCCCTTTACTATGTACTCTCCATAGAGGGTGGCAAACTGTTTGCAGGTGATGAAGTCGCCCAAGAGGAAAAGTGTTTTGTGACGGTCAAAACCCTCATCTCACCCGATAGTTTAACCTACCCTTCGGTCACCCCTTTCGTGCCTGCTTGTGTGTGGTACGAGCGGGAAGCCTACGACATGTTTGGACTTGTGGCTGAGGGCTTGCCCGATAAACGGCGCTTGGTGTTGAGTGATGATTGGCCCAATGACCTTTTCCCCTTACGTAAAGACGCCATGGATTACCGCTACCGCCCTGACATGAAAGACCACTACATGGAGCCAGAATACGACTTCTTGCGCCCTGAAGGGACGGGGATGATTGACGTGCCCCTTGGGCCGTTACACATCACAGCTGATGAACCAGGACACTTTAGACTCTTTTGCGATGGAGACACCATCATCGACGCAGATTACCGTCTTTTTTACCAACACCGTGGCATGGAAAAGCTAGCTGAAAACCGCATGAACTACGACCAAATGGGTTATTTGGCTGAACGAGTGTGTGGCATTTGTGGCTACGCCCACGCCATTGCCTGTATTGAGTCGGCGGAAAAAGCTATCAACCTTGAAATCCCTGCGCGCGCCCAAGCTATTCGGGTGATTTGTTCGGAAATCGAACGCCTTCACAGCCACTTGTTAAACATCGGACTGGCGTGCGAAGTGACGGGAAATTACAATGCCTTTATGCACATTTTCCGCATCCGCGAGTACTCCATGAAGCTAGCCGAACTGGTCACAGGCGGGCGAAAAACCTACGGCAATGTCGTCATGGGCGGCCTTAGACGCGACGTGACGGGCGTTGAGATTAAAGAGAGTTTGAAAATCTTGAAGATTATTGAAACCCAAGTGGACGAAGTGTGGGACGCGGTCATGGACGACAAACGCCAAATGAGCCGCTGGAAAGGGGTGGGGATTCTTGACAAACAAGTAGCCCGTGACTTTTCTGCCGTGGGGCCTAACATCAGAGGCAGTGGCATTAAGCGCGACACCCGCTACGACCACCCTTATGACTTTTTCAAACAGATTGAGTTTGACGTAGCCGTCGTAGAAGGCGGAGACGTCTTTGCGAGGGAAATGGTACGGTATATGGAGCTTAAAAGTTCCGTTTCCATCATCCGCCAATGTTTTGAGCTCATGCCCCAAACGGCCATCATTGTCGACCCAAAATTCCACGTGAAGCCTGAAAATTACGCCCTTGCTTACGTGGAAGCACCCAGAGGAGACAATGTCCACTGGATCATGCAAGGGAGTGCACAAAAAGTGTTTCGCTGGCGATGCCGTGCGGCCACGTACAACAATTGGCCAAGCTTGCGCTTCCAGTTTCGTGGCAATACTATCGCTGACGCGGCACTCATTGTGTGTAGCCTAGACCCGTGCTATTCGTGTACGGAGCGCATCACGGTGGTGGATGTCAAAAGTAAAAGAAGCAAAATTTTGACCAATAAAGATTTAAAAGCGTTTTCCAAAACCCTTAAAAACAGTCCGATGAAGGATCTGCGATGATGAAACTTCTCGATATTAGTAAAAAATACGGGGATGCGACCCATAAGTATCCCTTTGAGCCTTACAAAGTGGCAGATAATTTTCGCGGCAAGCCCGCGTATATCTTCAACTTGTGCATCGGGTGCGCGGCGTGTGGTATTGCGTGTCCTTCCAATGCCATCACCGTGGCCTTTAACGAAGAAAAAACCAAGCTCGTGTGGGAGTTTGACTGCGGGCGGTGCATTTTTTGCGGACGCTGTGACGAAGTGTGTCCCACAGGTGCCATTAAACTTAGTGAAGAGTTTGAGCTAGCGGTCAAATTTGACAAATCTGCCCTCATCCAACGGGGCGAACTGGAAGTGCAAACCTGCACTACATGTAAGAAACCTTTTAGCGCCAAACGGCTTGTGAAATACAGTTTTGAGTGCTTAAGCAAAGCAAATGTAAGCGACAAACGGCTTGAAGAGGCTAAAGCGTATCTTAGCGTGTGCCCTACATGTAAGAAACATGCCACCGTAGCCGAATTTACCAGCGGAAAAGAGAGGGTGATAGAATGAAAACCTATGAAGTACCACAAGAGATTGAACTGGCCAACTCCTTAGAGGAAAAACTGGCCCTGTTAAAACACATCGGCCGAAGTTTTAGCGTGTTTCGCGTGGATTGCGGCAGTTGCAATGGCTGTGAGATTGAGATTTTTGCTGCCATCACCCCCATGTGGGACCCTGAACGCTTTGGCTTTAAACTAGTCGCCAACCCGCGCCACGCCGACATTTTGCTTTGCACAGGGCCTGTGACACGGCAAATGTATTACCCACTTCTTCGCGCTTACGAAGCAACACCTGACCCAAAACTTGTTGTCGCCCTTGGGGCGTGCGGTTCCACGGGTGGGATTTTTTACGATGCGTACAGCGTGCTCAGTGGGATTGATAAAATCATCCCTGTGGATGTGTATATTCCTGGGTGCCCGCCCCATCCTGCTAGCATCATTTATGGCCTCACCACCGCCCTTGGCGTCATGGAACAAAAACTTCAAAAAGAGAGTTACGAAGAAGAGGGCGAATTGCCTTCTTTAGTAGAAACGTCTGTTCTTGGCAACACCCTTTTTGAGCGGGATTTGCTCGTGCAAGCCAAACGGCTCATGAGTTACGTCTTTGGGCGAAAATTGTACGACAAATACCTCACCGCCCTCGTTCAAAGTGGCAACACCAAAGACACCAAAGCGACCAAAGTCGCCATCACCGAAGCCATCAAGACCGAACCCGACCCTCGGTACGCGGAGTGCCTTGGCATCTTGCACAACGAAATTTACACCCAATATGTGCCGTGCGAAGAGGAAGATAAAATCAGCCTCCACCGCGTGGAGTGGGGCAAGTAGATGATACAGGTGTACAAACTTACCAAGAGGCATCTTGATGGGGCAAAATCGGGCGATGCGAGGCTTGATCAGATTAAAATTTTCTCTACATGTATAGGGCACGGGGTGGGGACGATTGATTTTAGTGAAAAAGTGCTAGAGATTGACGAAGCTGAATTTGAACAAATCCTCCACCACGGCGGGGAATATTTGAAATTTAAACTGGGCAATTTGAGCAAATATTTTGAAATCGAAATCTTTCCCGAACACGCCATCAAGCTCTTGCCCCAATTGATAGAATGCCCTTTTCGGGAAATACTCATGGGATTGCAACAAGGCTACTTGGTACTTCGGAAGGATTTTGAATGAAAAAAGCGCTCTTATGCGTGGGCAATGAACTTCGGGGCGATGATGGAGTAGCCATTGCCCTTGGGCGGTTAGTGGAGGAGCATTTGCCCCAGTGGCGCGTCTTTTTTGGGTACGACACCCCTGAAGACGAATTTGGTGCGTTGCGGGAGTTTGCCCCTGATGTCATCGTCGTTGCAGACGCCATGAGCGGGTTTAAAGAAGGGGAGATAGAGTTTTTAGACCTGAGCGATGAACGCACATACATGTACTCTACCCACAACCTTCCTACGCCTATTTTACTCAGTTATCTGCGAAATATTTGCACCAAAACTATCTTTTTAGGGATTGCTGTTTTGCTGGAACATGTCTTGCATTTTAGTGAAGGGTTAAGCCAAGGCGCAAACACTTCCGCCTTAGCTGCTCTTAAAAAAATCAAAGACCTTGACGCGGTACTTGAAGCGTAATCCTACACCTTAAACTGCCCTAGCTCGCTGTCAAGTTGGGTCGTCATTTGGGAGAGGTGTTCGCTCGCACTGGCCACCTCTTCAACACTGCGCGCGTTAGAATTGGCGATTTTATCCACTTCTTTGATTTTCTCAATAATCCCTTGAATCTCTTTGGCAATCTTTTCATACTCAGCAACATTGTGGCGGTTAGCACTGATGCTTGAACGCATAATCGCTGTATTGGCACTGATACGTTCTTCGAGTTTTTCAGAAGAGTGTGAAAGGGCAAGGATTTCTTTAGAGGTTGCGTCCATTTCAGTGCTCGCATCCGCGATGGATTGCACCACGACATTGATGGTTGTGTTGATTTCCGTGAGGGATTTTTGGGTGCGCTCGGCCAGTTTACGTACCTCATCGGCTACCACCGCAAAGCCGCGCCCGTGTTCACCCGCGCGCGCCGCTTCGATGGCCGCGTTGAGGGCCAAAAGGTTGGTTTGTTCGGCAATGTCGTTGATGACGCCAAGAACGTCTTTGACTTCATTGGTGCTTTGACTGGTGTGGTTTAGTTTTTCAGCGAGGCTGAGTTCTTTTTGGGATGTTTGAGTGAGGAGCTGATTCAAGCGCACCATTTCGTCTTTGATTTGCACGAGGTTTTTGTCCGCCTCTTCAAGTCCTAGACTGTTTTCTTGGGCTGTTTTCACGGAAGATTGGATGTTGTTTAGCACATGTGTTCCCGCTTGGGTGGTTTGACTCACGATGAAGGTTTCTTCTTCAGAACGTTTGCCAACGGAGGTAGAAGTGGAAGAGAGCTCATGGGCGATGGACGCATTTTCCGCGCTGGTGTGCCGTGCTTTTTTCAACACCGTTTGGATTTTTTCGATGAAAAGATTGACGTCTTTTCCGATGTTGGCCAGTTCGTCATTGCCCGTAACGTCGATGCGGCGGGTCAAATCTCCCTCCCCTTGTCCAAGGTCGTGAATCATCACCCCAAGAGCATTGAGGGGTTTAAAAAGTACAGAAAGTACCAACACAATCCCCGCCAGTGAAAGCACAATCATAACCACACTCATCATGATAAAACTGTTCCGTTGAGCATCAATAGCTTTAAACGCAACGTCTCTATCAATCACCGCCAATGCCTTCCATCCCGTCAAAGGACGGTGGAAAAAACAAGGACTCGCTCTTTGTCTCCAAACGTATACTCAACCAATCCGCTCTTAGAAGCAAGGATTTCTTTCGTGAGCCACGCCAATTCAGGCATGGCTTTGTCCAACTGCTTCCCAAACAGTTTTGCATCGGGGTGAGCGAGAAAAAGCCCTTTGTGGTCCATGAAGGCCAAGTAACCCCCTTCAACCGTGGTCTCGTTGGCTTTTTGAGTGAGCGCGTCCAAGGAAACATCAGCGCCCACGACGCCCTTAAAGCTTCCCTCATGTACCACGGGAGCCATCGCAGTGGTGATGAGTTTTTTAGTGATCGCATCTTCATACACATCCGACACCGAAGGCTTTTTGAGCTCTTTGGCCATCATGTACCAACCCCGTTTTCTGGGATCATAATCCGCCGGAGGAATCCACCCACTTCCGTCGATAAACACCCCATCTTCAAACCCAATATACACATCTTGGGAGCGAAGTCCGCGCATACTGTTTTCCAAAAAAGGAAAAATCGTGTCCCTATCAGAAGAGCCGTACGCGCTGAGGGTTTGGGCCACGCCATCTAAGGTGTCGAGGTTATAAGCGACCCACGTATTCAGGTAGTCCGCCGCACCTGCTGAAATCCCAGCGAGTGTTTTTTCCACGCTTTCTTGAGTGTGTTTTTTTGTATCAAAATATGCAACGAGCGTAAAGATGCTGTACCCAAACACAAGCAAGGCACCTGCGGTGAGATAGATTTTTTGCTTGAAACCCATATGTACCCTTTTTTGTGTAAATTTTTACCTGAAAAAATGGCTTAATTGTACACAATAATAAGTAATAACTTGGTAACAACGCCTTACATGTAAAGGGTTAGGGGGTCAATGTTTTGATTTTTGTTCGCACCGCGTCAAGGGGCGAGGAGGGAAAAGCGGTAAGGTCGCACCCATTCTCTTTAGCAAGAGCGTAGTGGTTGTTGTAGGTTTCTTGGGCGGCATTCATGTTTTGGGCAAAACTCGTTTGCGCCCTTGTTGTTATTAAAAAAAGTTGCGCATTGGCACCGTGAATGTCTTTCTTGGACAAATAAGCTGCCTCAAACTCTTCTACCACATACGCGTACGCATGGGTTGCTTTTTCTTTATGGGTAGCACAATGGGGATACGCAGCACGTGGAGGTGTTTTTTCTTGCGGTGGTGTTGGCGAGGGCACAGGTTCTTTGGGCGCACATCCTAGTAACAGTATCCCTAAAAAACATCCAAAAATAACCTTGACCATCACCACTCTTTGTCTTAAAATGTGGGGCATTATAGCACAACACGCCCAGGCATTGGCCTAACGCAAAAATGCAGCGCAAGGAAAAAACACTTCCTCGCGCTGCATCAAGGGGGTCGTAAATGTCTGCAAAAACTATTGTTTGGGTGCTCTATTCGCGTTGATTTTTTCTATGGCTTTAGCGCGATCTGCTTCGTTCATATCCAAAAGTTTTTGGTCAATCTTTTGCATTAACTCGCTTTTTTTCGCCTCATCAGTTGTTTTGTTCATCTCATCTACAAGCGCCTCGATGCTTGAACCTGCAAATACACTTGTTGCTGCTACTAGTACGAGGGCAGCCACCTTTTGTCGTAATGTCATTGTCTCTCCTTTAGTTAAGTTGTAATGACAGTATAAAGAAGATGTGTTAGTTAAGTGTAAGTACGACTTTGGTGCCTTTGCCAGGGGCACTAGAAAGAGAAAGAGGGATGTGAAGTGCCTCGCACAACTGCTTCACAATCGCCAACCCAATGCCAAGCCCGCGCGCGTTTTCCTTGTAGTAGCGTTCAAATACGCGCTTGGTGTCACGGATGCCAATCCCTGTATCTTCGATGCACAGCGTGCCTTTTTTGAGGGTGATATGTACCGTGCCATTGCGACGGTTGTACTTGCATGCATTGGTGAGCAAGTTGTCCACAATGCGTGTAAGGGCGTTGTGGTTGCTTTGAAGGCGCAAAGGAGTGAGGTCGAGGGTAAAAACGATGCGTGGGTAGAGTTTTTGCAACAAAGCCACTTGCGCCCCGATAAGCTCATCCAGCGCGACCTCTTCGTCTTTGGTGATTTTTTCAAGACGGAGAAATTGCAAGTTTTTGTGCAAAGAAGCGATGGTACTAGCACTAAGTTCTATGCGCTCCGTCTCTTCAAAATCGCCTCTTTGGCGCAACAATCTAGCGTTGAGCAAGATAGACGTGGCGGGAGTGTTGAGGTCATGGATGAGGTCTTTTAAAAACTCCTCCAAGAGGCGTAACGCATTGCGCATGGGGCGGATGGAGTAGATGGCAAACCCCGAAGCAATCCCAAGAACTAACACAAAACTCACGCCTAAAAGCTTAAGCATCGCTTTCCACAAAACTTCGGTGCGTGCCTCGACTTTCTCTTGGGCGTATATTACTTTTAAAAGGTACGGCCCTGTTGTGGGGATTTCAAAATAGGCACACAACCCTTCGGGGCAGTGGTAAATAAAAAAGAGTTGCTTGGCTTCGTCTTTTTCGACGATGTCTAGCGCAAACTGCTCCCCTTGAAAATCAAAAGTATACGCTTTCATTTGGTGCAAAATAGACTGTTCCATCTGCATCAAGCGGTCTTGGTAGTACATGTAAAGGCTCATGGAACTAAAAGCAAACAAGGTGAGGAAAAAGAGGGAGAACGTGGTTAAAAACGCCTGTTTTTCATAGTTTCTCAAGGCGGTATCCTATGCCTTTGCTGTTGGTGATTTCAAGGGCAAAGATTTTTTTGAGCTTGCTAATAAGCACCCGAAGCCCCGCGTCACTGGGCTTATTCATGTGTTCAAAAAAGGCGTCTTTTTCGACCATCAATCCAACATTGCGTAGCAACAGAGCAAACACGGCTTTTTCTACTAACCCTAAATCTACCTCCACGCCTCCTTGGCTGACACGGTTTGTAAGCAAGTCAAAAGTAATGTCTCCATACGCAATAACAGGGTTTTTACGCCGTAAAATGGCTTTGATGCGGATGAGCAATTCGTCCATGTCAAAGGGTTTTTTGATGTAATCATCACACCCACTTTTAAACCCCCGCGACACAGAAGCGATGTCCCCTAGTGCTGTGAGAAAAAACGCGGGCGTGCTGTCGTTGGCGTCACGCAAAAGCCCCAACGCATCGGCACCATCAAGCACAGGAACGTTCACATCAAACACATACATGTCGTACACCCTCTCGTATGCCGCCTCCAAAGCCTCTTCACCATCATAAACCACCGTAACAGCAAAACCCTCTTGGGTCAAGAGCTGGCGCAGGGTTTGGGCTAGCATTTCATCGTCTTCTAGGAGAAGGATTTTAGGGGCTTGGCTCATGGTTCTAAGGGCGCAAAAGGGCGACTAGGCTGTTTAGAACGTGCGTTTATCAGGGCTTGTGCCTCTTCGCGGGCTTGCTTGTTCATGGCGGCAAGTTCTTGCTTCATCTCTTCCATCAACACCCGTTTTTCCTCGGGGTCTTGGGTGTGATTTATCTTTTCAATCAGCACATCGATAGCCTTGTTTTGCCCATAGGCTACCGATGCCAAAAGTACGAAACTTACCAAATATCGTTTTAACCGTCCCATTGTTTCCTCCAAACTCTTCCCTTATGGTACTCAAAAAGTATTAATTGAGTGTAAGTTAGGGTTTACATGTAACGCGAGGAGAACAAGAACTCTTTTCTTAGGCTTTAAATTTCCCCAGTTCTTGGTTGCATTTTTCTGTTTGGGCGTTTCGGAAAGCTCCATCATCACGCACGAAGAGGCGTTGACGAGGGAAAAGTGGGGAATGAGTGTTGTCTTGTGGAAGTTTATCCGTACAGCGTCATGCTGTGTTCTGGGTTGTTTTCTGGGTCATACACGTTACTAGAAGCAGTGATGCTTTCTTCTTGTTTGGCCTTGGCAATCTCTTGCAATGCACGCATTTCAAGGATGGACGCCGTGGCGGCGACTTGATAGTCGGTAGGACTTGGGTCTGCGGGGGCTAGTGCGGCGGTACGCACTTGCCGCATTTTAGAGGTAGTCTCTTCGGGCGTACTGCCCTCGGATGTGTCGATGGGCACTTCGCCGCCGATGGCGTATTGACGGTTGTCGGGGCCTATTTGGTAGGTAAAACTCGCTCCACCAGTAACCACTCCCGCCCCTGCGGCAAGGTGCGCCGCTTCATGGGCACGCACTTGGGTATCGCGGGCTTGAAGTTGAGTAAGTTGGGCTTGTTCGGAAGGCGTGAGCGTCTTGGGGGCATTGCTTTTTTGGGAAGAAGTGTCCTTTTGTTTAGCAGCGACGGATTGGGTGTTAACACGAGTGTAAGAGGGGTTTAACGCGCTTCCCACTTCCATGCTATTCCTTTATTACATGTAAGGCCAAAATGCATACCTTTTAGTATACCAAATATTTTTTGGTCGGTCGCACAAGGGGCTGGCCCGCTGCACTTTTTTGTGGGTGCGTGTTACATGTAAGGAAGTAGCGACCCCAAAAAGGGCCGCTACCGTGGAGTTACGCTTTGGGGTGAATCATCTGTGAAGGGATGACGTATTTGTCAAAATCGCTTTCACTTAAGAGGTTCAGTTTGACGCACGCTTCTTTGAGGCTTAAGCCCTCTTTGTGGGCAAGCTTGGCCACTTTGGCGGCATTTTCATAGCCGATGTAAGGGTTGAGCGCGGTGACGAGCATGAGCGAATTGTTGAGGTTGTGGGTCAAGGTTTCTTTGTTGGCTTCGATGCCCTCCGCGCAGTGGATGCGAAAGGAATCCATCACGTCGCCCAACAACCGTACTTGCTGCAAGAAATTATAAATAATCACGGGCTTAAAGACGTTGAGTTCAAAGTTCCCCTGACTTGCCCCAAAGGCGATGGCCGCGTCCGCGCCGAAAACTTGGCACGTGACCATGGTCACCGCTTCTGCTTGGGTCGGGTTGACTTTGCCAGGCATGATGGAACTGCCAGGTTCATTTTCAGGAATCATCAACTCACCAATCCCGCATCTAGGGCCAGAAGCGAGCCACCGAATGTCGTTGGCGATTTTCATGAGGTTGGCCGCTAGGCCTTTGTTGGCGCCACTGGCAAACACGAGGGCGTCGTGGGACGTAAGGGCGTGAAATTTATTGGGTGCGGAGACAAACTCTTTTTTAGTCAGGGCTGAAAGTTCCGCGCTCACCATCTCACCCAGCTTTGGATGGGCGTTAATCCCCGTGCCCACCGCTGTTCCACCGATGGCAAGTTCGCGCAAAGAGTCTAGGGCGAGGCGAATATGCCCAGCGGAGTGTTCCAACATGCTTTTGTAGCCGCTAAATTCTTGCCCCAAGGTCAACGGCGTCGCGTCTTGCAAGTGGGTACGGCCTATTTTGATGATGGGGTCAAACGCCTTCTCTTTGGCTTCTAGCACTGCTTGCAATTTGGCCAAAGAGGGCAAAAGTTTCTCTTCTACTTCGATCACGCAAGCAATGTGCATGGCCGTGGGAAAGGTGTCGTTGGAGCTTTGGGACATGTTGACGTGGTCGTTGGGATGCACGCGTTTTTCCGTGCGAAAATCTCCGCCCAAAATCTCCGTGGCGCGGTTGGCGATGACTTCGTTGAGGTTCATGTTGGTTTGGGTGCCACTGCCTGTTTGCCAGATGGCCAAGGGAAATTCACCGTCAAATTTGCCTTCCAAGATTTCGTCGCACGCTTGAATAATCGCGTCTGCTAGTTTTCCCTCAAGCTTGCCCAAAGTGTGGTTGACTGTGGCCAACGCCCGCTTCAAATAGACAAACGCGCGGATGAGTTCAGGCGGCATCTTCTCCGTACCGATGCGAAAGTTCTCCAAACTCCGTTCGCTTTGCGCACCCCAGTATCGCTCATTTGGCACCTTAATCTCACCCATCGTATCTTTTTCAATGCGGTATTCCATAAAATCTCCTTTAAAAAGAATATTCCCCATTGTGGCACAAGAAAGATTTGATTATGATAAACATTTTCAAAGTTGTGGGAGTTTTAAAGTTTTTTGGCGGTTTGCATGGTATATTCCTTTATATAGTGGAATGTATATCACAATAGGATAGAGCTCAACGCCACGCAAACAAAAACTACTTACGGTTAATTTCATCCTCAAGCGATTTAAGAAGGCTTATAGTCTCTTCAAACGAACACTGCTTTTGGAAAATCATATGCTTCATCGCTTCATAATCTTTTTTGAGGGCTTCTAGGCGATATGCAGGAGGAATGAGCTTGAGTGCTCCTTGTGTTGCTTCGTCAAATTTTGCCCAAGGCGAAGGATAAAACTGCATTTTAAAGGCCACAACATGTGCCAAAAGTGTCCTCTCTTGCAAGGCTTCATTTTTAACGCTAGATTGCGCCATCATGGCCAAATCATAATAGTGCCTTGAGTAGCGAAGCGGCAGAGGTTTACTGGGGGAACGATGGGCTTCTTGATGCAAAATCGTTGCTTTTTCCCAAAAGGTTCGCTTCGCCATAATCGCCTTTACGCGCGTGTCTCTTTTTTCAAACACTTGCGGAAACTGCTCGGCGGCATAGGGTGAGATTTCAAATTCGCCACAAGGTAGCCATGAAGCCAATGGCCCAATCTCAAGCAATACTTGCGGCCGCAGATAAGGATCTTTAAATGCCGCTGGATAATGCACTTGAATGTTGTAAGGATTCGCTGCATCAATGTTACATGTACACAACGGGGCAAGAATCGTTGAGATGAGCGGTAAAAGCTTCTCTTGTATGTAGCGCAGGGCTTCTTGGTTGAGGGCTTCATTGCGTTTAACTTGCTTGTTTTTAGTCAGCAAAGGTTCCGCGCAATCCTCCTGTGTGATTTCACGCCAATCCAAAATCAAATCGATATCTTCCGAAAAGCGTCCAACAAGATGAAACACTTTAGACAAAGAAGTTCCGCCTTTAAACATCAAGATTTTGCCCAGTAGCGGATGTGCAAAAATCTTATCTAGCACCCACACCACCCAAAAATCTTTTTCAATAATGGCATTGGTAGTGTTGAGCGCAAAAGCACTTTGGCTAAAAAGCTCTTCGCGAAGTTTAGATGATGCGTGTGCTATTTTGTCCACGGGCGAGTTCTTTAGTCTTGGCAGATGATTTTAATGGTTTCATAAATCCACGTTGTCGCCGTCTTTGTGTCGGTTAAAATCTTCCCATAAAGCTTGGAATCCACACGGCTTTTAAGGTGAGCGATGGTCTCCTTGGTCATCTTTTCCTTACCCAACGCCTTGAGTGCTTGCACGAGAATGGAACTCTCTTTGTACTTAAACCCAATATTTTTAAGCGCCGATTTTTTGAACTCTAGGCGCATTTTTTCTTGAATCGCATAGGTTTTATTGGGGCCACTGCTTAAATAAATATAGGTAGCGGGAACTTGCGTACTTAGGCCCAAAAGACTCAAAGCGCTCTCGCCACTGATTTCAATTTGCCAATTAAATTTACGCGCAATGGCACGAGCGGCTTGGTCAACATCTGCACTGCGTTCTTGTTTTAAAAATTCGCTGTATTGGGGAAAGTCATACAACCCTCTAGCAATCCGCCGAATCTTGCCTTGTTTTGCGAGATTAGAGAGTGCTTTGTCGATATTGTTGATTGAAAAATCTTTAATAAAATCGCTAGATGAAAAGACACACCCTTTGCCATAGCCATATATCTTAGAAAGTATCTTATCTTCGATAGATTTCATGGATTTGCCTTATTTATTTTTTCAGGAAAAAGTATATCTTTTTCTGAATATTTTTATGCTTCAGTACCTGAAAAAGAAGCAACCGCTATGGCACATCATCAAAACCCTTACATGTACAGATGGCTTACATGTAAGGGTTTTTGCTGCTGTTATTACTTGCTTCGTACTTCAAACAAATCTTCTGGCAACCCCATACTCCTAGCACAATTCCTCAAAAACTCCCTATCTCCTTGCCGAACATACTCTCTTCGACGAGGAACAACAATAAAAAGATGGTATAGAGCGATAATCAAGAACGGTATTCCAAGCAGGAAGGCAAAGGCCACGATGTCGTAAATTTTTCCATTTTCCTCTATGATTTTAAGATGGATTGCATAATCCTCGTGAAAACGCCAATGTTCCGGATTAATTCCGCTTTTTCGGACATAAGGCGCTGTAAAATTTTCAGCAATTGGTTTGCTAATTAATTCGTGCCCCCCAAAGGTCCACAATACAGCCAAAACAACAAAAAGTCCAACAAACGTCCCAATATACGCAAACGCACGGGCAAAAAACCCACTGCGCGCCGAACGCCAAGCGCCTTCGACCGTGGCTACTTTTTTAAGAGTGAGGGGGTCTCCCGCACACTCGTACTTTACCTCATTAAACCTGTTTTGAATTTCGGGTCTGGGTTTCACGAAACACTCCTTGTTGTAATGGCGGTATTTTACCATAGTGAAAAAAGTTATAACAGGATTTGCGTTTTTACCATCTAAACGTGTGCAAACAACACGCACAACCAAAAAACAAAACCCTGATTTAGCCCAACCGAAACCCTCTCTTGGACACATTCTCCACCACCCCTTCGGGGAGTTTTTTGCGTAGGTCGCGGATGAAGCTTTTGCGGGCGGCTTCGCTGACGTCGCCTTGCCACAGTTGGGTTTCCATCATGGCGTACGTGACGAGGTCGTGGGTGGCAAGAAGCGCTAAAAAACGGCTCTCTTTGTGGCTCAAAAGGGTCATTTCTCCCTTACATGTAAGGGTTTCTTTCTCCACGTCTAAAAACACCTCTTCACCCAAGGTAAACGTCCCGCTACTCTCCCCCACAAACGACGCTTTGATGCCCTCTAGCAAGCGGTCAATGGAGGCGGGTTTTTGGATGAAATGTTGAATGTTGAGGTTGATAAGCTCGATGAGATACCGCTCGCTCGTGTACGCCGTGAGCATCACGATGGGCGTGGCGCGGTCGGTTTTGCGGATGTGCTTGGCCACTTCGATGCCGTTGCGTTTGGGCATTTGGATGTCACAGATTACCAAGTCGGGGCGTTTCTCTTCCCACAGTTGCACGCCCTCTTCGCCATCGCGCGCGCTATAAACCTCCTTAAAATAGTACTTCAAGGTGTTGACTAACCCTTCTAAAATCCCCGCATCGTCCTCGATGCACAGCACCGTTTTAAGCGGATACGTCGTCTCTTTCACGCGCCACCTCCATCACAAATACCGCGCCCGCGTCGTCTTGTTCGTGCCACAATTTTCCGCCCATGCTTTGCTCCACGATGATTTTACCCATGTACAGCCCCAGCCCCGTGCCGTGTTCTGCTTTGGTGCTCACATACGGCTCAAACAACCGCGCTTGCACACTCGCGTCCAGTCCGCCCGCGTTATCGTGCACGCTAATGCGCACGGCGTTTTCCAAAAGCCTTACATGTAAGGCAATCTGCGGCTCTTTGACTTCCCTTTCCACTAGCGCGTCTTTGGCGTTTAACAGCAGGCTAAGCAGCACCTGCGCCACCTCGCGCGGATACCCCACAACCTTGCACGATTCCCTTACATGTAAGGCGGTTTTGATGCCCTGAGCGCGCAAACTTGCCTTGGCCAAAAGCAAAGCTTCCTGACACACACTCTCCACGTCAAAGGCTTCTTTGGCTTTGGAGGGTTTGAAAAAATGGCGAAAATCGTCGATGGTTTGGGACATGTGGTCCAAAAGTTTTGTAGCGCGCGCGGAGGTTTTGGCCATCAAGGCGCGGTCGAGTTTGTTAAACCGCGAGGCCGCTTCCAGCTCCATAAACATCCCCGAAATCTCACTGAGAGGTTGCCGCCACTGGTGGGCGATGAGGCTCATCATCTCCCCCATCTGCGCAAGCCGCGCTTGGTGCAACATGGCCGCTTCCCGCTCTTTTTGCGCCACTTTTTCTTGGCGCAACCGCCACAAAAGCACCCCAATCACGCCAAGGGAGGTGAGGAGTAAAATCGATAAAATTAGCATCATTTAAACCTACTCATTGGTTATTCATGCAACATCTATTTGGATAATTTTCATGGAAATCTCCTTGTTTGCAATTTTAGCATAACCAAATTTTTTACCCAAGTATTTATAAAGTGTACTTTAACTTTTTTTACTTTTATGTTAAACTATACTTTATTTTAAAAGGAGCTTTCATGATAGAACAACTCCAAGAAAAACAGAGAAAATTACTCGCCATGGCCAAGCAAGCACCCTACACAAGAAGCGAATACTCTTTTGTGAACAGCGATGAGCGACTCATTGCGCTCATTGGGGCTAGGGGCGTGGGAAAAACGACCCTGTTGCTTCAATATATTGCACAATATTCCATAGACGAAGCACTCTATTTTAGCGCTGATGACATTAGCATTGCCGCTTTTGGGATTGTGGAAATTGTCGAAGAGTTTTATAAACTCGGCGGTAGAATCGTGGTTATTGACGAAGTGCATATGTTCAAAGAGTGGGCGGCGCATGTTAAGAACCTTTATGATTTTTTCCCTGATTTGACCTTGCGTATTAGCGGTTCTTCCATGGTAAACATTGTGATGCAAAGCCATGATTTGAGCAGGCGCATAGTGACCAAAGAGTTGCAATCTTTGCGTTTTAAAGAGTATTTTGAAATGAAATACACTGTAGTGTTGCCTGAATTTGAGCTAGAAGAACTGCTTTCAAACCACAATGCACTCTCTTTTGAACTCACACAACAATACCCCCATTTGTACAAATCGTTCAAAGAGTATTTAAAACACGGGGCATATCCTTTTTTTATGAACACCAAAAATGAGGAGAACTTTGCCAATAAGCTCTTTAATGCGATAGAAAAAATCATTTACGAAGACATCCCCGCAACCAACAGCGTCAAATTTGAAAATCTCACAGCGTTCAAGCGGCTGATTTATGCGGTTGTGGCGGCAAAAGTTCCCTACTTGGTCAAGATAGATGCCCTAGCTAAAGAACTAAGTGTGAGTGAGCCAACGCTCTATGTTTACCTTTCGCTTTTGGATAAAACTGGGATTTTTAGAACCCTGAAAAAACAAAGCGCCAAACAGAGCAAAAAGCCAGAAAAACTCTATTTTAAAAACACAAACATCCTCTACGCACTTGCCAAAGACCAAGGCCTTGATGTGGACATAGGAACCGTGCGAGAAACATTTTTTGCGAGTTGTTTTAAGAACATTTTTTACAGTGAAATTGGAGATTTTAACGTCAACGGAACTGTTTTTGAAGTAGGCGGCAAAGGCAAATCTTTTGACCAAATCAAAGAAACCCCCAAAAGTTATCTCGCCATCGATGTTGACACCACCGCCCACAAACACAAAGTGCCCTTGTGGATGTTTGGGCTGTTGGCTTAAGTATTTGCCGTAATCCTTTACATGTAAAGGTGGCTGGGCGTGTATTGTATTATTTTGAGCAAATAACAAATACGCGGAACTGTTAAATTTGGCAAAACTGGCGGAGAAAAACAAGATTATGTGGATGTGGTGGAGGAGTTGTCCATGGACATAAGCAGTTCCAAGTATTTACTATTTACTAATCTCGACAGAGAATGTTACGATAAAGAAAAACCGTTCCGAATCTACAAAAACCACTCTCCAAGTTCTACTACCTAAAGAGATTTTTCACCCACCCGTCCCATCGCCCTATAAAACTCCCGCATGATGCTAGCACCCTCTTCCATCGAGATGGGCGCGAAGCGTACGGTTGCGCCCGCGGGGCGTTGGGCTAGGGCGAAGCAGTCCACCCCAAGCACCGAGCCGATTTTAGGGTACCCGCCGATGCTTTGGCGTTCTTTTAAGAGCACGATGGGCTGTCCGTGCGGGGGAATCTGCACCGCCCCAAAAGCGATACCCTCAGAGATAATCCCCCCTCCGCCATACCCCACCGCAGGGCCATCCAGACGGTATCCCATGCGGTTGCTCTCTTTGGTGATGGTGTATTCGCTCTCAAAAAACCGCGCTTTTTCTTCGGGCGAAAAATGTGCTTCTTGGTAGCCAAGCACCACGCGCAACAGCATTGGCTCGGCGTAGGAGGGCACATAACCCGCTTTAAGCCGTGCGCGGTGAGGTAAGGTTTGGGGCGCAAACGCCACCTTATCGCCCTTCCAAAACCGCTGTCCACCGATACCCTCTTTCACCGACGTTGAAGCGCTCCCAAACACCAAAGGCGCGTCCATCACCCCCTTAAACGCCAGATACACCCACTGCCCGCATTCCACCATCCCAAGGCGAATGCGCTGGCCTTTTTCCACGCGAAACGTCTGCCACAAAGGCACTGGGTTTTCTTCTACATGTAAGGAAACTTTCGCGCCTGTTACCACCGCTTCAAAAGAAGCAAGGGCCTTAAACACGCCATTTCCAAAAGCCATTTCCAACATGGGTGCGTTAGGCGGGTTTTGCAACAGCATGTTCGCCGCGTAAAAGGCAAACTCATCGGCCGCCCCGCTTTGGCTCAGTCCTACCGCCGAGGCTCCCACACGCCCTGCATCTTGCAAGGTACACAGCGGACTGCAAGAGAGGACTTCCACGCTCACAGCACGCCTCCAAGGTCGAAAAATTCCCCGCGCGAAATGGCGCGAAAACGGACTTTATCGCCCGCTTTAAGCAAGCTTAGCCCTTCGCGCTTGGGGTCGAAAAGCTCCACCGGTGTACGCCCAAGGATTTGCCACCCTCCCGGACTTTTTTGCGGGTAAATGGCCGTTTGGTTTTCCGCAATACCCACGCTTCCTTTAGGAAGTGCTGTGCGCGGATTCGCATGACGCGGCGTAGCAAGGCGCGGGTCTACCGTGCCCATGTAAGGAAACCCCGGCAAAAACCCAATGGCATACACGCGGTACACAGGGCTTACATGTAAGGCGATAATCTTTTCCATGCTTAGCCCTTTTTCACGCGCCAAACCCTCCAAATCAAGCCCCACTTCGGGGTCATAAAACACAGGAATTTCCACTTCCGCGTGCGAAGATTCTTCTGTTTTAACCGCCATTTTTGCCAGTGTTTCTTCCAACAAAGCTTTACATGTAAAGGGGTCTAGCACCAACGGGTCAAAGGCTACGTACAGCGACGTGTACGACGGGGTCACTTCCACGATGCCCGCGCACCCTTTGAGCGCCTCAAGGCCGCTAAAGACCTGTGAGGCTACCGCAGGGTCGATAACATCGCCAAAAGTGACGATGTACGCCGTGGCTGAGGCGGTTAGGATGTCCATGCGTCAAGGTACGCGCGCAAGGTTTTGACTAACTCTACCGCTTTTTCGTTGTCCCCGTGCACACACAGCGCGTCGGCTTTAAGGGCAAGAGTGTCGCCCGTTTCGCACACGAGCTTTCCTTCGCGTAGCAACAAATCGATGCGCGCCTTGACCGCTTCTTCGCTGTGAAGCACCGCCCCTTCTTTGGAACGCGCCACCAACAATCCCTCTTTGGTGTACGCCCTATCCGCAAACACTTCGTACAGCAGTTCAATCCCAAGGGTCTTGGCAAGGGTTTCGTAGCGGGC